>NZ_JABUQZ010000001.1:2400000-2715824 GCF_013342145.1 Haloterrigena gelatinilytica
GAGATGTCGCGCAAGCGGCCATATCACTTGACGTCCCAGAGAAGAGTGACGGGAGTAGCGGTGCAGACGGCCAACTTGATTTGCTAGTTCGGCGTGCAGATACGAGCGAGTATCAGCATCAGAACGAGGTGGCGTTCGTTCGAGGTTCGGGGATGGTTGTTGAGTACTACGACCGAAACCGAGTCGTTGTCGGGAACCAGGACTTCCACGCCGTCCTCCTCGGTGGGCGCGCGCGACCTTGGGGAACCGATGAAAGTCCACGAGACGCAGACACTATCGTTGAAGAATTCTTGACCGCTGCGGAGCCACCTCAGCACGACGAGTGGGTGCGAACGGAGACACTGGCGAACACCTACTCTCGGGGATTCCGGACCGCAGTAGAGGGTATCAAGTCTGACGTGACCGAAACGTTACGTGGACTCGTCGCACCTGACGTTGACAGAGGCGCGACTGGACCTCAGCGTCTGGGAAACCGGTTCAAAATCGGAAACGAATCACGAAGTGGTCGTTCTGATCGTGAGTCACCCAGTAGTCAGCGTGTCACTGGAAACACGAACATCTCGTTCGACGAGGTGTACACACACTGGTCGTTCAACGGTGAGGTGGAGCCTTTGAGCGACCGTAACGAGATACGGGCAGTCACCGTCTCACTGGTCCGGATGGCAGAGGAGAGAGCGACATCGGATCGCCTCCCCGTACAGAACATCTCGTCAGATACGGCTGGGGTCTCGATATCGCTCCCAGAACAGAAGGGAGTCCAAGTGGGACGGCTGGAGCCAGCACCTGGCACATCGAAGATTTCCTTTGAGGGAATCTCAACGGAGGACCACAGACAAGTAGAAACCAGATTGAAGGTATCGGTTGACGTGGCAGAACGGAGGGACGAGTAATGGCGACTGTCAATGAGGAAGGCGAAGCAGTAGAACCGGACGAAGAGGGGGAAGATAACGTCCAGACAGGTAGCCTAGTCAGCCAGTCCCTCCCGCATGAGTACCAAGAAAATGCGCTCGAATTTGATGTCGAATCGTTCCATCTAGATGGGACCCCTCTCGGTGATAGAGGTGACGTTGACGAGGATGAGCAGTTTCTGTCGCTGGTGGATGAGGGTAGCTGGAAGACTCTGGAGTTAGAAGGTACGGTTACCGTTGATCAGGATACTGTTGAAGATGTCTTCCCGTTTGACGAGTGGGAAGAGACGCCGGGCCGTCTCGCACTAGTGAAGGAGAACCCCCTCGCAATGAGTCGAGACCGGCAGATACTCGCCGACTCTCCCTTGGATGGAGGGACCTACGACTTCACTTTGTGCATCAATCGTAACGATCACCGTGGACGGGTGAAAATCAAGCCGTTCCTCACCAGAACCGAAAAAGGCGACTCTGGTGGGTCGAAACACGCGTCCAAAGTTGGGGCACGAGTCGCTGACGGGCTCTCGTGGGTCATTCGACTCGACGAGAGGGATGACGGTGGGAGTCTTCTCATGCCGATCATAGAGGATTTCAGCGACTACGACAGCTTCCCCGACGAAGACCACATCCACTATCTCAGTCTGGAGGCACCCCGGAACCCGCAGCTCTACCTGAACAGGGAACACCCACAGGTGGTCGAGGTTCTGAACAACTCGGGGGCTACAGGTGGCCCACCGCGGCTACGCGACGTACTCTACGACTACATTGAGCACTCCGTCTGGACGCAGCTATTGATGCAGACGG
This sequence comes from Haloterrigena gelatinilytica, assembly GCF_013342145.1. Lineage (NCBI taxonomy): Archaea > Methanobacteriati > Methanobacteriota > Halobacteria > Halobacteriales > Natrialbaceae > Haloterrigena > Haloterrigena gelatinilytica. The sequence goes on from NZ_JABUQZ010000001.1 coordinate 2,401,710, forward strand.
CACGCGACACGAGCCCCGATACCGGCGAACCGGAGTACGGCTGGCAGGAAGACGTATTGGACATCTTCTTGGACGATTTGTACCCGGGTCTCGGAGACGACGAGGCAGCGATCCAACTTGCCGAGGACGTTCGAAGTCACGTCGATATCCCTGACCTCGTCCAGCGAATCGAACGTGCGGTACATCAACAGTACGACATCCCGTCCGACACGACGAATCTGATTGAGGAGGCGATCCAAAGTGACGACTGATCTTTACCACCTGCAGAGTGCGGCTCATCCGATGATTGACAATCGATTCCTTGCGGACGAGCGTGAGCTCACGGAGGAGGATCTTCGTCCGTACTTACAGCCGCTAGGTCGTTCCATAGACCTAAGTCCGGTAGACGAGCGGATTAAGGAGATCCGTGCTGATGACGAGATCGACGCTCAGGACTCGCTTATTGACGCCGAGCTAGCGCCGACACTCCATCGGACTCTTGATCTGACACGCAACGAGGCGGCAGACGCCGGCCTGTGGCACTACCTCTGTGTCGTTCGGTTCCCGGAGTTCGTTCACTACCGGTGGGATCACGTCTTCGATCCGGAGAGCCCAGATAACATGGAGGAGAAGTTCTTAAAGGCCGGAACGGACGCCTACTCCAACGCACTGCACCGGATCTGGTGGGGTGCTGAGCTCACCTATGAGGAAGGTGAATCGGGAGAGGCCAAGGACCGGGACTACAGTAGAACGAAGCAAGTCCTCGGTTTCCAAGAACTCGCCAATGACATCCTGGACCACGACTTTGCACGGTACATCCCTGTTACGCACGCCTGTGGTGATCTCCTCTGTCCCGACACACTGAACGAGATTAAGGAAGAGAGTACGTACGAAGATCCACCGTCAAACAGTAATATTGCAAGCCGAACGACAACGCTACTCCGAGAGGAACTGACGGTTCGACGTGTCGAGATGATGGAAAAAGACGACATTGTGGAGACGATAAAGGATCTCCGTGACGACGTGATGCGTCAGGAGGCTGGCTGGTCGTAGCGTATTCGTGGAGACGGCGTTAAATAGAGTAAGTTCTTAATAGAGTTCGGTGGAGAAGGGGTTTATGCGGACTGAACTCCCGCAGTGAGGGATGCTTAGATGAGTGATGGGCGTACATTCGAGAATGTAGCTCACATTGAACGGTGTTGGTCAACCGGTACGGATTTCCATAGTGAGGATAATACGGTCCATTGGTTAAGGTTGAACTGCAGATCAACGTGATCGTTTGATTAGTGCAGGTATCGCCACTGAGCGCGATCTGGCAGGAGACTAATCTGGACCGTAATTCTGCAAAGCGTTGAATCGTACTACTGAGAGCAACAACAGAGGTAAGAAGCCAAGTTCTGTTAACAGGTGACAGAAGCAGAGGTGAGATGGTGTTACTCGCCGTCCACCGGGTCAAAATCAACGATAAATGTCTCTCCGTCTTGTACCCGGAATAGGATGCCACGTTGATTGCCTTCCGGATCAGCAACTGGGTAGAGTTGCTCTCCGGTGTCCACCGTGAGTACGGGCGGCCGGTACCCAGAGACGGCTTCCCATCCACGATACTCCATTGCCGACAGTGCCATCGGGGTCAGATCCGTGATACGGGAGCCGGTGATGACATCCCAGTTGTTGACGTCTTCTGTGTAGAATACCCCGGGCTTGTTGCCCTCAACGTCACTGACTGGGATGAGCAGCGAGCCGTCACCAAGCTCAAGTGCGATCGCTGCGTCGGGGACGGCGACAGTCCACGCGAACCCGGCAGGGACGTCACTGGCCAGGTGACGTACAGCGGTGATGATTTGGCCCTCGATATCGCTCATACCGTTTCCGTTGGAGACGCCATGGATAAACATTGCCGCCATCTGATTCGTTGATCACAACACTCTATCCAATTTACCCCGATTCCACTCGTGAACATCCGCATGCAAGGGTTGACGATTGATTCATTGTAGTGGAGGAACGGTTTCCCGACGGTTGTCCCGATTGTCCTCGTTGTGATCGGTCGTTTGTATCAGTTAAGGCCGGTGCGCCGGGTTCGAAGGAGTGCCGAATTCATGTGTCCGGCGATCTGAGTGCTTGGCTCTAATTCGATACGGACGGGAGATCAGCAACTGTCGCATTAAAATTGAGTGAACCAACGTAATCAGGCTTCAGAGCGTCGGTTTTCTTCCCTATTGGTGATACGTGGGGATTCTTGTCTATATTGGGCGTCCTTGATTCGGTGAGGAAGCTAGTTTCCGCTGGCGAAACCTGTGGTTGCCGACTGATGAGTCTCTAAAGTCGTAATCAAGTTCTTCGACAATAGCCGACTCTGGGTTAACGGGAAAGGATCATCATCTGGCATTACCACTGTTTCTGCATGACTCCGGATCAACTTCGCAGCATTGTCCCGATGTTCGGTGGGGGAACGCGGTACGTTGAGACGTTAGACGCGATTCTTGAGTTCGTAGAGGCGCACCAGCCAACGACGGACGAACTCGTTGGATGGCATCGTGGGTCGTTTGCGAATGTGTCGAGTCGGGAGTCGATTATGCGGCGGGTGAGTTATCTGCAGCAGGTGGGCTTCTTGCAGCAGGTAGACGGTCAGTGGGTGCTGAATGATGCTGGTCGAGAGTACGTGCAGCAGGGTGATGTGGCGACGTTGCTTCGCATCATGTGTGAGCGGAACGTGGGGCTTCGGAGTCTGCTGTATGCGTTGTCTGCGGGGCCGATGACGCTCGGGGAGGTGAGTGACCAGCAGTTGGATACGCACCCGGAGTTGGGGTGGAGTCACGGGGAGACGGACATGGCGAGACAACGAGTGAATTGGTTGCGAAGCATGGGACTCGTTGAGGAGCGAGGTGACGCGTATGTGTTGACTGATGAGGGACGGTCGTTCGTCGAGAACGCTGTTGCAGAGTGGAGTGGCTCAAACTGGACGCCAGCGACGAGTGACGACGGGATGAGTGCTGGGACGTACACGACGACGATTCACGCTCGAGCGGTTGACCCTGAGTTCCGCGCGACAGTGATTTCTCGACATGACCGAGAGTGCCCGATCTCGGGTGTTGATCACCCCGGACTGCTGGACGTGGCGCACGTACTGTCGTGGAGTGACTACCCGGAGTACAGGGCGGATTTGACGAACGTACTCCCGTTGAGTAAGACGCATCACGCTGCGTTCGACCGGGAGCTGTTCACGATTGACCGGGACTACCGGCTACTCGTGAATCCGTCCTTCGAGACGCAAAGCGAGTTATTGCAGCAAACGATTATTGAGCAAGACGGTGAGCGAGTCCCGCTTCCTGAGGAGAGTCTGAATCCGGAGTACCTTGCGCAGCACAACGCGTCACTTGCGTGGGTATAGAGTTTGGATGTGTGGTTTGATTTCGGCGGAAGAAGGGCAGATGCTGGGGTTGCGACTTAGCTTCGGAGTTTGGCTACGAGTTCTTCGACTTCTTTCCCATTGTCCTCAGTCGTTTCTTCAGTCTGACGTTCTTGGAGTTGGGATGGTACTTCGACAGTCTCGTCAATGACCGGTGTCTGCCCGTATTTGTCGTGGAGTGTCCGTTGCGCGTCACCGACAGTACCTGGCATTGAATCGCCAATACTGTGGTCTCCAGTAGAGCGGTGCCGCCTGTTGAACGCGTCGCGGTTATCGTTGGACCCCACACTTACCATATTATTAAGAAGTCACTTAGTATTATCCTTACTAGTATCACACATTACGTTTCGAAATTACGAACTGTTGGCAGGAAGTATCCAACGACGGTCTCTTACTCGCGGTGGGTGATGATTGATTTGTTGTAGTGGAGAAACGGCTTCCCAACGGCTGCCCCGATGGTCCTCGTTGTGATCGGTCGTTTGTATCGGTTGAGTCCGGGTGCGCCGGGTTCGAAAAAGTCGATGGCTTTCAGTTCCTCTTTGACTTTTCTGGAGAGCTGTACGTGGTTGTTTGCGAGGCCGAATTCGTGGGCGAGCATTTTGAATACGGGGTCCGATCCGAGCCGGTCGGCAGACGGGTCTCGGTTTTTGTATCGGCGGTGGTAGTCGGTGATCACGCAGATTACAGCGAGGGCGGTGCGCTCGATTTGTTTGTGTGCGCCGAATGACCGTAGGTCAAGGGCGAGCATTGCGCGCACTGCTTCTTCTTGGATGAGCCCGTCAATGTCGAGGCGTGAGCAGAGTGTTTGTGTTAGTCGTTTCTTGTCGAGTTCTGCGAGGCGTTTGCTTTGTGTGCCGTCTGATGGGTGACGTCCTTCGTTGTGGTCGGAGAGTTTTGTTGATTTCACGCGGAGTCCGCGGCGGCGACTATGGCTGCGGCGCTCTTGTTCAACGCCGATTGAGGTCGCGCCGATCGGTTCGTATCCGACGGTCCAAGTGCTCGGCTTTGGTTCCCATGCGGGTGGGAGATCCGTGACCGTGGCGTCAGACTCGAGCGGGCCAGCGTAATCAAGCTGCGGAGCGTCGATCTCAACATCCTCTGGATCTGTACGCTCCGTGACTTGGTTGTAGAGGCGGCCGCGAATCCGCTCCCGCTGGCGTTGCATCATCCTGCCGGACTCTTTCTCTGACAGTCTCTTCAAAGTTCACCTCAAAGGGACAATCACACCCTATAACTTATACAAATCATCTAAATATGTTTATCATTAGTTATTATTTATATGAGTGCTCGCTACAATACCATCATACGGAGGAGCGACGCGATTTGGGCCGACCGGCCTCCTTACGGAGAGACCCGCTTATCGAGAGCCAGTAGTTCCAGCCCCTATGGAAGGGGGTCCGGTCACCCCAGGCCCTTCGAACCCATTACGGGTTCGGCAGACTCCTGAACCCCTTTGAAGGGGTCCGTCAAGAGGTGCTTTTCACGAAACGCGCGCGAAGTCGCCCGGTTCGCCGAAGAATCAACCCTCGTTCCTTGTTGAAGGGGTCGTCATTGTGCGCGTGAAGGGTTGCAGGTGACCATCAGTAGATCAACCCCTTAGGGGTCCTGCAGTCAGGTGCTTCCGAAGCGAAGGCTGTGTCCCGCTTGGATAGCGAGGCCTCTCGCGTTTCCTCCAGTGCTCTTCGTCGTTCAGTCAGTCTTCCGTGAGCGGTAGCTATCGCTCTCAGGAGACGGAGACTGCATACGCAGCAACCACTATGACAGTACGATCATTCCACGCCGTCAACGGCCAGCTACCGGTATTCGAACAGCACGCTGAAGAACGCTACCAGGAACGCATCCCGGTTGAGAACCCGATCCCGATGTACGAAGCATACCACAACTCGCTTCGATGCATGATCGAAGATGACTGCGAAGCCCGTGTCTACCCTGAATACGACATCGTCTTCGTGAAGCGAGGAGCGGTCGTTAAGACCGAACTCGTTGCCGACTACGACCGCATGACTGTTCAACGGGCGATCTGGTGTGCGGAGTGTGGGAAGCCGTTCAAGACGGATCTCCGCTGCCCGTACTGTGGACAGCCCATTGAGGGACGGGAGACGGATGGCGTCATTGACATCACCATCGCGGGGGGTGAGTGAAATGGCTGCCCGGAGCGGTCGGACGATGTTGACCGACATGGACGGGTCCGGTGACAACGTCTTCGTGATCGCCACGGTGACGAAGACGTGGGATCTCGCCTCGCACAAGCCGTATCAGAAAGGATTCCTCACGGATCCATCAAAATCGGATGACGAAGAGCGGTATTTCGTCGTGTACGATCCGGACGTTCGACTCGAAGAGGGGAAGACGTACAAGCTCAACGGCATCGACTACGCCTTCGATCGGTACGAGGAAATTCAACTCATGCTCAGCGAAGGAGCGTACGTCGAAGAGTGGGAGCCGAAAAAGTAGGGGTGACACTACCCCCCTTTTCGAAAGCTCTCAGTGGTCGTTGCTGCGTGACTCTGTTTTGCCAGTATACTCGTTACAAATCCCGGGGCGTACGCATTGATGTGCGGTAATCTACTATCCTCGTTCGGCTACGGACAGGTAGAGAGCGTAGTTCCCTGTTTGTTCTCCGGTTTCCTTGTCTTCTGTCTCTTTGAGATTGATTTCGATACGCCGGCTGTAGTCTTCCATATCGACGATCCAGGAGAAGAGCCCTGCAATGGTTTCGATAAACTGGGGGTCACCTGTAAGTCGGATTGTGGAAATATCCGTTGGAAACGTACTGCCGGTGAAGTCGGTCGGTTTTTCAAGCGTTGCTCGACGAAGTTCAGCGCTAGATGGTCGATTTCGGTTCTCTAACCATTCCATGGCATCTGCTTTCTTGACGCTTCCACTGCTGGTCGTCGGTAACTCTTCTAATTCTGTTGATGATGTCTGGGTCGGTGTTCCACCATCTGTCTGTGGTGTCTCCGTGGTAGACCGATCAAATGACGCTCCGCACTGCTGGCATTGGGTAATGTCCTTATTTGCTGGTGCGAGTGTCCCACAGTTGTCGCAGAATTCCATTGTTGAGACTGGTCAGTAGAGCAGTACTGTTAATCTTGCGCACCTATTGGAAAAGTAGACACTTAAATCCACCATCATTTGATTGATGTCTTATCTACCGTCTTGACCGTAAATTCGGTTTCAAAGAATGTTACCATTACAAACATATGGCCCTACGCTGATTCCCGAACATGGTTCTTCATCTCGGGCCACGAGCGACTCAGGTCTTAACTGCTTGGGGAGAAGTGGTGGACGCGCATTCGACTGGCCCTCGATACGATGTAACGTCGCCGACGCGTTCGGAACGGTACCGAAATCATCTAGAGACGTTCGTAAGCGACCCGACAGAGTCGAACTTTGAGGCGCTCTGGACCGAGGAGGCGCTCGCGGCAGCAACCGAGTGGCACGCAGCCACGATTCTGAATCTGTGGCCTGAATCGATAGCTGAGCTAGCGTCGTTTCTCAACGAACTCCGCACTGCCAAGGAGTACGATGCTGACTGGGAAGACCGTGCGAACTGGGGGCTGGTCATCGCCGAACTCTACACGCGAACTACTTCTGAACACCCGATCGTGAGCGATCAAGCTCGACGTGGGTTACGGAAATTCGGTGTCGAACCGGCAACCGAGTTCGAGAACCTTCGGGACCAGCTTGCGTCGTTCCGTGACGTGTATCTTGACGTTGCTGGCCACGTCACCGCGTCGAACGAGACGCCGCTGCCCGTGTATGAGGAGATCGATCAGTTGTTCACACTCGTCACGACTGCAACGGCGGACGCTATCGCGGCGGAGGAGACGGGACCGCGGGGTGATCTGTACGCGGCGCTTCGCGGGTATCCTGCTGCGTCGACGAAGGATCGCGGCCCGATCGAGATCGATTTCGAAGCTGCGACGCCGGCGATCAATGGGCACGTCGTTGCGCGGCAGAACAATGCGTACGCTGATACAGACATTGAGCACTGGGCTGGGAAGCATTACGAGACGTGGAAGTGGGATTTCGCGGAGTACGTGTCTGAGCAGGTTGCCGCGTCGTACACGCTGGACGATTTGGCCGCGGACGACGTGGAGCCGTTTTTCGACGCGTTCTGGGCGAACGCTGACGAGTACACTGACACAGGTACCCTCTCGACGCCGGTGCCGCAGTACTTGCTCGGCAGGTGGGGTGTTGTGCAACTCCAGGATTTCCAGGCGACGTGTCTCGACGATCCTGAGGAAGCGGCGGCAGTCCTCTCAATGCTGTTCGATGAGGACAAGCACTTGGTTGAGCGGTTACGCCGGTTCCATACGTTTGCTGTCAGTGACGACGTTTCCGATGGGAACTTGCTTCGGATTGCGACGACGCTCCTGATGGGTGCGTATCCGGACGAGTACGTGAACTTCCAGTACGAGCGGTTTGACACGTTTTTTACCGCGTGTAGCAATCTCGACTCGCTTGACACAGGATTCGACGCGCGGCAGTACTACCGCATCGTGCTTGCGTGCCGCGACCTTCGGGACGCAATGCGCAAGGAACTCCCAGATGCGTCGATGCTCGACGTCCACACGTTGATTCGCCTGTATCAGGACTTCCAGAACGATTGAGGGGCGGCTGGGGAGGTTGTTACGGCAGGTCTTCTACTCGTCCCATTCGATTGGGCGTTCAACGATCGGGTCGTCGCTGAGATCGAAGCTTCGAAGGTCAAGTTACACTTCACGTTCGCGGCGTTCGCGTCGGTGTCTGGTCAGCGTTTGGAACGGTCGTGGAATCTCTAATAGCGTTGCATCGCCGCTCTTTCCTATACGGATGTTGCGGGCTACGTAGAGATAGTACTCCACTGGCGATTACTGCTAGTGGTGTCAGCATCAATACCTGCCGTGCGCACCGGACTCGCTATCTGGAATTAATCAGTAGGTGAACCATGTTACAGGAACAGAAGGCCGATCAGCCTTACAGTAATCATGGCGAACCCAAGACCAAGAATGAGGAGTTGATCGGGTCCGACTGCGTCGTGAATTGAGGTCATAGGTTACTGTTTAACGATCCCCATGTAGTCTTTGCTCGGTGACGTATTCGTATTGGGGTCGATTGATCCGTTAGTAGTCAAAGATTCAGTTAAACCGCCGTTCTTTCTGGATGGGCTGTCTGAAATAATCAAGTTACGACAGAGCCTGATAACTTCGCAATAAGTCTCTCGAAGCGGCAACAAGCCCGGCTGCGATCACTGCACCAAGTATGATCGGGGATTCTACAACACCGAGCAAGACACCAGCCGCCATGAGCATCACGGCAATCCATACAGGGAACGTCCGGTGCATACCGGACACTACGTTCTTATCCAACAAATGCACTGAGGGTAACCAGGCATAGTGGTGTCGATCAAGCCACCCAGAAAGGCATTGATCTGCCGTGATGCGTTACCAGTTGCACTTCGCTCCCTAGTATTATGTGTCTGTGCTGTCATTCAAATGTAAGCGAATCGCATGACACCGGCGACCCCCGTCACGAACCGTGATGAAATCAAATCGGCCGAAGAGGGGTTTCTTTATAAGCGTCGTACTGCCGTCTGCCAAATGTTGCCCGTCACGCAGAAGGATGGGCGCTGCAGGATTTGAACCCGCGACAGCTTGGTCCGAAGCCAAGTACTCTGTCCAGACTGAGCTAAGCGCCCTCACCACTGAATTTCCGGCGGTGCCGTATAAGTCACTCGATTTGGGACGCTTTCGATAGCCACCACCACACGCACCTCGAGTCGACCACCCTCACCTGCACTTCTCAGTCGGTGAAAATTGGCTCAGGGGGTCTTTGTCGTGGGAAGTCAACGATCGAACGTGCCATGACGGTAAACGAGACCCCCATCCCCGACGACGAGCAGGCCGCAGCGATGCCGCTCGAGTTGCTCACCGACGACGAGGACGTCTGGACGGCCGTCCCGGCCGACGCTACCGGTGACGAGCGCGTGACCAAGTGGCTCTCGGTCGACGTCGACACGCTGTGCGATCTCGAGGAGTGGCAGTAACGCTCCGCGCAAGCCCCTCGGGACGACTCCGAACCGCGTCTCGTACCGCCACCAAGCCGCGCTCTCGCCAGCGATTGCCGTAGTCGCCAGCCACAGCGGGGGACTCGAGGCCGTCGTTTCCTCCCCGCCGTCTCGGCGCGGCGGATCGCACCGTTTAACCACCAGCGTTGACCAGTCCAGCCTATGACAGCAGGCGAGACGGGCCGCGGACTCCTCGAGTTGACGCGGCCGGTGAACGTGGTCGCGGCGAGCGTCTTGCCCTTCATCGGCGCGTTCGTCGCGGGCGGGGTCGTCGATCAGCCGTTCCGGGTCGCGACGGCGGTCGCCGCCACGGCGCTCGCGGTCGGCGCCGGCAACGCGATCAACGACTACTTCGATCGGGAGATCGACCGGATCAACCAGCCCGACAGGCCGATTCCCCGCGGAGCGGTGAGTCCGCGCGGCGCGCTCGCGTTCAGTCTCGGCTGCTTCGGCGCGGCCGTCGCGCTCGCGGTGACGCTCCCGCCGGCGGCGCTGGCCATCGCGGGGATCAACCTCGTCGCGCTGGTGGCGTACACGGAGGTCTTCAAGGGGCTGCCGGGAGTCGGGAACGCGCTGGTCGCCTACCTCGTCGGGAGTGCGTTCCTCTTCGGGGCCGCCGCGGTGGGCGACATGGCGCCCGCGGCCGTCCTCTTCCTGCTCTCGGCGATCACGACGCTGACGCGAGAGATCATCAAGGACGTCGAGGACGTCGAGGGCGACCGCGAGGAGGGGCTCAACACGCTCCCGATCGCCATCGGGGAGCGCCGCGCGCTGTACGTCGCGACGGGGCTGCTCGCGATCGGCGCCGCGGCGAGCCCGCTCCCGTACGTCCTCCTCGAGGACTTCGGGGTCGCGTACCTGGTCGTGGTGGGTCCGGCCGTCGCCGTGATGTGTTATGCGGCCTACGAGAGTTTCTCGGATCCGACGGCGGGACAGGGACATCTCAAGTACGGGATGTTTCTCGCCGCGCTGGCGTTTATCGTGGGGCGGGCGGCGGCGATGCCCGCCGTGCTCTGAGACCGTTCGCGGTGTCAGCGCCGGCGGTTGTCGACCCACAACCGTGGGGAATAAGCAATAGTTGTGCCCGTACAATCAAAAGTAATATAAGCTGGATACCGCATTCTCATATCACACGCCGGAGTAGCCAGCGGATTCCACTACGGCTGTATGGATGTGAGTATTTGGCATGTATGACCTCGCAGATGTCCTCCCGGACGCCGACATCGAGCCCGGGACGAACCTGCTCATTGCGGGCCCGCCACTGACGGGAAAGCGCGAGATCGCCTTCGACATCCTCGCCAGCGGCGCCAACCGTGGTAACGGTTCGATCGTCGTTACGACCAAAGACAGCGCCGACAAGGTTCTCGAGACGTTCACCGGCTCGCTCGAGGCGGGCGTCGATCCGGACGTCGGGATCGTCGACTGCGTCACGAAACAGCGCGGGATCGGCACCGTCGACGACGATCCGCGGATCAAGTACGCCTCCTCGCCGGTCGACATGACCGGTATCGGGATTAAACTCTCGGAGTTCCTTCAGGAATTTTACGAGGGCCACGGCCTGACCGAGAACCGCGTGCTGTTACACTCGGTGTCGACGCTGCTGATGTACTCCGACCTCCAGACCGTGTTCCGGTTCCTCCACGTCTTCACGGGCCGGATCCAGAGCGCCGACGCCATGGGGCTGTACGTCATCGACTCGACGGCCCACGACGACCAGACCATGAACACGCTCAAACAGCTGTTCGACGCCGTCATCGAACTCGAGGAGCCGGCCGACGGCGAGGAACCCGAGATTCGAACCGCCGGCCTCTCGAGTTGAGTAGCAGTCTCGTTCGCGACCGCTGGCTTCGCGTTTCGTTTTCCGAGCACTGATATCACGCGTTAGAGGCTCGTCGGGACTCCCGCATCGACTGCAAACACCACGAAAACCCCGGCCGCTTTCAATCCCACCCGAGTCGGCTGGCCGGTCGTGTCACCGCGGGTGGGCTTTCGTGGTGTTCGACGCAGTGCAGTGAGCGTCCCGCCTCGAGTCAGGTACCGGCGGTACGAGACCCCGAAACGTTTCAGCGCCGAGCGCGTACTCGAGACTACCATGCCAGTCGATACCGCGGAGGAGATCGAGGAGATCCTCGAGTACGAGACGATCGCCGTCGTGGGCTGCTCGAGCACGCCGGGGAAGGCGGCCCACGATGTGCCCGAGTACCTGCTCGAGCGCGGCTACGACGTGATTCCCGTCAACCCGTACGCCGACGAGATCTTCGAGCGGGAGGTCTACGACTCGCTCGACGAAGTCGACGCGGAGATCGACGTCGTCTGCGTCTTCCGGCCCAGCGAGGAGGTCAGCGGGATCGTCGACGCGGCCCTCGAGCGCGACGACGTGAAGGTCGTCTGGACCCAGCAGGGGATCCGCGACGACGAGGCCGCGGCCAGAGCCGAAGACGACGGCCGGCGGGTCGTCCAGGATCGGTGTATGAAGGTCGAACACCGACGGCTCGCCGCCTGAAGCGGACCTCGAGTAGGCGACGAGCAATCTCGCGGCGCCGACGCCCGCCGCTCGAGGCCGTCGAGCGCGTCCGACAGCGACGGTCTGATCGCATCGTCGGCGGCCGTCAAAACGTCGCAACCATTTTAGCAGAATGAGTGTCCTCCGCGCTGCCGTTCGATTCCGGGCTCGGCGTTAGCCCTCCCACTCCTCGAACGACCGGTAGATCCCCTTCGAGAGGTAGCGCTCGCTCGAGTCCGGAAACACCGTCACGACGGTCTCGTGGGGCGCGTCGATCTCGCCCGTCGAAATCGCCCGCGCTACCCGCCTCGCGGCGACGCTCGCCGCGCCCGCACTCGAGGCGACGAGGTGGCCCTCCTCGCGGGCCAGTCGCCGGAGCTCGTCGTGGGCGTCCCGGTCCGGGATCGCGTAGACGGCGTCGACGAGGTCGGGATCGAACAGTTCGTTGGTCGCCAGATCGTGGGTACCGATCCCCTCGATCTTGTACTCGTCCTCCTCGCGGTCGTCGCCCAGCGCCTCGCCGTAGATCGAGCCCTCGGGTTCGACCGCGGCGACGTAGGTCGAGTCGTCCCGCTCGAGGGCGTACTCCGCGATGCCCATCAGCGTCCCTGCGGTGCCACAACCGGCGACGACGGCCCCCACCTCGCCGTCCAGCGCCTCGTAGATCTCGGGTCCGGTGGTCTCGTAGTGGGCTTCGACGTTGAGCGGATTCGAGAACTGCTGGGGAACGACGGCGTCGTCGAGCTCCGCGGCCAGTTCGTGGGCGCGCTCGATCGCCCCGCCCATCCCCGCGTCCGTGGGCGTGTTGATGATCTCGGCGCCCAGCGCGGCCATCAGCTGCTGTTTCTCGACGCTGAACCGCTCCGGGACGACGAAGATCGCCTCGAGACCCAGCTGTTCGGCGGCGATCGCGAACCCGATCCCCGTGTTCCCCGCGGTCGGTTCGATGATCGTCCCGTCCTCGGAGAGCTCCCCGCGCTCGAGCATCGCCTCGAGCATGTACCGGCCGATGCGATCCTTGACGCTGGCCCCGGGGTTGAACGTCTCGAGTTTCGCGTACAGGTCGACATCCGTGGGTCCGTCCTGCAGGGCGACCAGCGGCGTCCGACCGATCGTCTCGAGGACCGAGTCGACCGGCTGCTCGTGGCTCGTCATCGACTCGAAAAACGGGAGCCGTGGCCGTAGGGCTTTCCCTATACGTCCACACCGGTCGGTCGACCGTTCGGGGCTGGACGCGCCCGGATTCGGGAACCGCTCCCGAGTAGCCTATTTGGCCGTCGCGTCGCTCGCGTCGGCGTCCGCCGATTCGTCGGTCGTCTCGTCCGCAGTAGCGTCGCTCTCCTCGGCCTCTAGTTCGGCCTCGTCGATGGCCGCGTCGGCGAGGATCTGTTCGCCGTCGATGTCGTGTTCCTCGGCGATGGCCAGCAGGAGCGCGCGCTGTTCGGTCAGCTGGTGGTCCATTCGGTTGACCGTGTCGTGGGTGTCGTCCATCTCCTCCTCCAGCGAGATGATCCGCTTTTGGAGCTGTTGTACCTGCTTGTACATCGCCTCGGCGCGATCCGAGAGGCTCTGAATCTTCTTTGCGGTGCTGCCAAGTCCCATGCCTAGTCGAGGTGTCGGGAAACTAATGGGCCTTTTCCTCCGTCGGACGCGTTCGAACTATTCTGTCATTAGCGCCTTCTGTGATAACATACTGCATGGATCGACAGATTTTTTACGAACCGCGAACAATCTTCTGTTGAACTCGAGGTGAACAGCCATGGTGCTCCGACCGACGCCAAGCACCTGGACGCAAGGCCTCGACGTACCGTCCCAACTGTTCAGTGACCGAGGCGGCAACGACTACGAACTGTACGAGGAGGACGACGAGTTCGTCCTGACGATCGACATGCCGGGCTTCGAGACCGACGAGATCGGGCTCTCGTGGGACGACGGCGTCCTCAACGTCGCCGCCGAGCACGTCGACGACGAGCGCGGTCGCAAGAAGACCTACCACCGGCGGTTCCGGTTCCCCAAGACCATCGACGAGGACGCCATCTCCGCCGAGTACACCAACGGCGTCCTCGAGGTCGAACTGCCGGTCGCCGACGCCGTCACCCGCGGGAAGGAGATCCCTCTCGAGGGGTGATCCAGCCCCGACCGACGGCCGGTCGGGACCCGTCTCGAGACGCGATCGTCGGCCCGTCCTCCCCGCGGTCGCCGCCGATCGCCGTTCCCGTCGGCGAACCGCCTCGTGAAATCGGCCGCTGAACCGACACCCGGCATCGACCGGCGAACCGATCGCCGCCGACGCGTGTCCCGCCGGATCGCGTCGGCCGAGCCGTTCGCCGGCCACGTCCGTCGTTTTCCGCACGCGTCGGCGCCCTCCCGACGTTCGAGTTCGAACGCAGGACCATGCGACTCCGCGTACGACCGCTCAAACGGAAGGACGCAGGCAGCGGTCTCGCCGCGATCGATCGCGACGCGCTCGAGGAACTGGGCGTCTCGAGCGGCGAGTTCGTCGCGATCGAGGGTCGCGACGGCCGGGTGATCGCCCGCGTCTGGCCCGGCCGCTCCGAAGACCGAGGTCGGGGTATCGTCCGCATCGACGGCCAACTTCGACAGGCCGCAGGCGTCCGAATCGACGACCGCGTGACCGTCGAACCCGCCGACGTCGAGCCCGCCGAACGCGTCACGATCGCGCTCCCCGAGAACGTGCGCATCCGGGGCGACGTCGGCTCCTACCTGGGCGACAAACTCACGGAGCGGGCCGTCAGCCCCGGCGACCAGTACTCGCTGTCGCTTGGCTTCGGCCTGCTCTCGAGTCGCTCCGGGCGGCGGCTCCCGGTGACCGTCGTCGACACCGAGCCCGACGGCCCGGTCGTCGTCGACGCGAGCACCGAGATCGAGGTCGCCGAGCGCGATCCCGATCGGCTCTCCGTCGAAGCCGAAGGGCCGCTCGAGGAGAGCGAAACCGCCGCCGCTGCGGGCGCCGCTGGAGCCGAGAGCCCGACCGTCACCTACGAGGACGTCGGCGGTCTCGACGATGAACTCGAGCAGGTCCGCGAGATGATCGAACTGCCGATGCGCCACCCCGAACTCTTCCGCGCGCTCGGCATCGAGCCGCCGAAGGGCGTCCTGCTGCACGGTCCGCCGGGCACCGGGAAGACGCTGATCGCCCGCGCGGTCGCCAACGAGGTCGACGCCCACTTCCTGACGATCTCCGGCCCGGAGATCATGTCGAAGTACTACGGCGAGAGCGAAGAGCAGCTCCGCGAGGTGTTCGAGGAGGCCGCCGAGAACGAGCCGGCGATCGTCTTCATCGACGAACTCGACTCCATCGCGCCAAAGCGCGAGGAGGTCCAGGGCGACACCGAACGGCGCGTCGTCGCCCAACTCCTCTCGCTGATGGACGGGCTCGAGCAACGGGGCGAGATCACCGTCATCGGCACCACGAACCGCGTCGACGACATCGATCCCGCGCTGCGCCGGCCGGGCCGGTTCGACCGCGAGATCGAGATCGGCGTCCCCGACGCCGCGGGCCGCGAGGAGATCCTGCAGATCCACACCCGCGGGATGCCCCTAGCCGAGGAGATCGACCTCGAGCGCTACGCCGAGAACACTCACGGCTTCGTCGGCGCCGACCTCGAGAACTTGGCGAAGGAAGCCGCGATGACGGCGATGCGCCGCGTGCGGCCCGAACTCGACCTCGAGGAGGCGGAGATCCCCGCGAACGTCCTCGAGGAGATCGAGGTCACCGCCGACGATTTCAAGTCGGCGCTGCGGGGGATCGAGCCCTCCGCGATGCGCGAGGTCTTCGTCGAGGTCCCCGACGTCACCTGGGACGACGTCGGCGGCCTCGAGGAGGCCAAGGAACGACTCCGCGAGAGCGTCCAGTGGCCGATGGAACACGCCGACGCCTACGAGCGTGTCGCCCTGGAGCCCGCCAAGGGCGTCCTGCTGCACGGCCCGCCGGGCACCGGAAAGACGCTGCTCGCCAAAGCCGTCGCCAACGAGTCCCAGTCGAACTTCATCTCTGTGAAGGGCCCGGAGCTGTTCGACAAGTACGTCGGCGAGTCGGAGAAGGGCGTCCGCGAGATCTTCAGCAAGGCCCGCGAGAACGCGCCGACGATCGTCTTCTTCGACGAGATCGACGCCATCGCGAGCGAACGAGGTAGCGGCGTCGGCGACTCGAACGTCGGCGAGCGCGTCGTCTCCCAGCTGCTGACCGAACTCGACGGCCTCGAGGAACTCGAGGACGTGGTCGTGATCGCGGCCTCGAACCGGCCCGAACTGATCGACGACGCGCTGCTCCGACCCGGCCGCCTCGACCGCCACGTCGCGGTCGACGAACCCGACGAACGGGCTCGCCGGGAGATCTTCGCGATCCACACCGAAGACCGGCCCCTCGCGGACGACGTGGATCTCGACGAACTCGCGGCCGAGACCGAAGGGTACACCGGCGCCGACGTCGAGGCGGTCTGTCGCGAGGCCGCGACTATCGCCGTCCGCGAGCACGTCCGGGCCGAAGCCGAGGGCGAGGACCGCGACGTCGAGGCGATCGTGCTGACGGCCGAGCACTTCGAGCGGGCCCTCGAGGAGATTTCGCCCGAATCGGCCGCGGAGTTCGAGGGCGGTCCCAGCGCGAGCGAGTTCGAGGGCGTCCTCGAGAGCGGCGAGAGCGAAACGGAGGCCGAGTAACGGGACGCCCTCGAGCGCCGGTTTCGCCGCTCGGTTCCCGAAACCGCGCGACCCGAGCCCCCACTCCGATGAGCGACGGCGCCGATCATCATCGGCCCGTCGGCGGATCTCGGGAGTCTCGAGGTGGTCGACGGAACTTTCGAGGACGGTCCGACGTCGGCCTCGGTTGCCGACGGAACCCTTATCCATATATTCTCTCGAAATACATAATCATGCATAAATTTCAAAACAGAATATATGTTCAGCGGTCGCAGCCGCCGCGACCTGCTCTCGGCCGCGGGAGTGGCGCTGACGACCGGATTGACGGGCTGTCTCGGCGCGCTCGAGGGGAACGAGGGCGAAACCGAGAACGTGAACTGTGGGGACGGCGACACCGAATCCGACGGGGAATCGACTGACTCGTCCGACGAGACGGCCGAACTGCGGGACACGCTGGCCGCCGCCGACCGTCACCGACGACGCCTGCTACGTCCCGCTCGGCGACGGGACCGTCGCGGCGCTCGAGCGCGACGGCGCGCTGCGCTGGCGCCGACAGGTCGAACGCGGCGGCCACGGCTCGGGGATGAATTTCGTCACGTCGCCGGCGATCGCCGGCGGGACACTGTACGTCACGAACGCGTGGCAACTGACGGCACTCGACGCAGAGACCGGGAGGGAGCAGTGGTCGGTCGAGACCGGCAACGACCATCCCGTCATCGCCGACGGCGTCGTCTACGTGAGCGGGCTGAACGCGATCGCGGCCTACAACGGGAGCGACGGGAGCGAACTGTGGCGGTATCGACCCGGGGCGACGAGCGGTGGCGGGGAGCGAGTCGCCCCCGTCGTCGGCGGCGTAGTTTTCTACCCGAGCGCGGGACTTCACGCGCTCCGCGGATCGGACACGAGCGATTCGACCTGACTGATGCTCCCTCGAGTCGACCGGTCGGAGTCCGGTTCCGACCTCGATGGAACCCGTCCGTTCGCGACTGCCGCCGCGCCGTCGGGCGGTCGGAGAGACGAAAGGTCCTTAAGTCACCTTCCCCTACGAAGAGATGGATAGGTCGGGCAGTTAGGCCCTGCTCGTTACCCGCGATATGGCCTTTAGCGGGGACCAAACACCGCGGGCGTCCGGTCAGACCGGCCGGGGCCCCGGGAGCCAACGCAGAAGCCTCGTCCGTCGGGGACAGCGGTCCGCGATGGCCGTCCGCAGGGACGTCCCATCGCGGTTAGTCGGCGACAGCCCATCAGGCGCGGAAGCGAGCAGTGGACCGCCGGACACCTGTCGCTCGACGGGTCGCGGGGTGGAGGAGGCAACCGGGATTCCCCCGGCCGGAACGCCGGGCAATCGCGGCTTCCACATTCATACTTCCGAAATTTCACTCTACGCGAGCGGCGGCGCTACCGCGTCTTGCTCGCTCGGTGAAATTTCGATCAAAAGCACCGGAAGACGCTTCGCGTCTTCCGAGCCCTCGTTCACTACGTTCACGAGGACGCTCCTCCTTCCGTTCGTTCCTCCGTCACTCACAACAGTCGTCGGCCCGCTCGCTCAGCCTACGGCTTCGCTCGCGGCTGATACGACGTGGGACTTCTTCAGGCCGCACTGGCCGTCTCGAGGAACGTCTCGCTCGCGGTGTTGAACGCGTTCGGACGGTCGAGATTGACGAGGTGGCCCGAGTCGGACAGTTCCAGGTGTTCGGCGCCGCCGACCTCCGAAACGAGCTGTCGCCCCTGTCGTTTGACCAGCGGCGCCTCCTGCTCGCCGTGGACGACCAGCGTCGGCGTCTCGACGTGCGAGAGGTTCGACGGCTCGTACCGGTAGAGCGCGTCGAACACCTTGCGGAACTCGTCGCGACCGATCTCGTCGACGGCGTCGAGCGCCTGCGCCTGGATCTCCGGATTCACCGAGAGCCAGCGCTCGCCGGTCGTCGCCCGGATCGAACACAACATCGACCGGAACGTCGTCTTCGACCCCGTCAGCGACAGCGACGTCGTGAGCGCGGGCAGCGGCGACATGAAGGGTTTCAGCCCCTCGGGCATGTCCAGCGGCGGCATCGATCGCACCGCACCGCCGAGGATCGCTCCCGCGGCGCGGTCGGGGTGGCGGTCCATGAACTCCTGGACGACCATCGACCCGAGCGAGAGGCCACAGAGGAGCGGCGCCTCGAGATCGAGGTGCGCGAGGAGCGCCTCGAGGTCGTCGGCGAAGAGTTCGACCGAGTACTGGTCCGCCTCGGTCGCCCCCGTCTGGCCGTGGCCGCGAACGTCGAAGGTGACGACCTCGTAGTCGTCGTCGAAGCGGTCGACCTGGGGCCGCCAGGCCTGCCCGTTCATCCAGCCGCCGTGGATGAACACCAGCGGCCGTCCGTCGCCGCGCGTCTCGTACCAGAGCGTGCCGTCCTCGAGCGGGAGTTCTGCCATCGGGAGTATTGTAGGCGTCGGTACATATAGGTCGCCGGGTTGCAGTGACGGTTCCGTCTTGTAGGCGTGGAAGAAAGCGCTCGCGCTCGAGGGCCGAGACGATCCCGGTCCGGTGGGTCAGTCCCCTCGTTCGGCGTCGACCGCGGCGTTATCGGCCCCGAGCCAGCGGTCCCAGAAGCTCTCGAACTCGGACTCGTCTTCGGTGATCCGGTCCCAGTGGGCGAGGCCGCGCTCCTCGCGGCTGCCCGGAATCGTGTTGTCGAGCACCAGCGCCGCGAGGCCGCCGACGGCCATCCCGGTCGAGCCGATGATAAATATCGTGTCGACGACGGCTTGTGCCGCGGCCTCGAGCCACCCCGGCTGGCCCGCGAGCGCGGCCTCGAGGTCGATCGCCTCGCGGAACGCGATCGTGCTCTCGAAGTTCCCCATGTAGGCCGGAATCGCCAGCCCGACGAACAGCGCGAAGCCGATGACGAAGGTGTTTCTCGAGGAGTCCAGATCGACGTGCCGGAGGTTCGAGACGCCGACGGCGACGATCTGGGCGAACATAGCGATAAAGAGGCCGCCGACGATCGGGTCCGGAATGGTCGCGACCAGTTGCCCGAAGTAGCCGATGAAGCCGAAGACGATCATAACGACGGCGCCGAGCTGGACGACGTACCGCGAGGCGACGCCGGTCAGTCCGATCGCGCCGATGTTCTCGGAGTAGGACGTCGAGCCCGCGGAGCCCATAATTCCGGAGAAGACGTTCATCAGCCCCTCCATGCCGATGCCGTGGTTGATTCGCTTCTCGCTCGGTGCGGCGGAACCGGTCAGATTAGCGACGGCGTAGTAGTCGCCGATGCTCTCGACGATCGACGCCAGTACGCCCGCGAACATCCCGATAACGAACGCGGTCGTGATCTGGGGCGTCCCCCACTGGAACGGGTAGATCGGCAGGATCGGATCCGTGTTCGTGACCTGCTCGAGCGGGACGTAGCCGGGATGGGCGTCGGCGATGAGACCGCCCGCGGACAGCGTCGCGGCGACGACCCACGCGATCACGAGCGCCAAGATAACGGGATAGAGCCGGAACGCTCGAGCTTTGACGTCGAGATACTGCGAGAACAGCAAGATCAGGCCGAGCGTCAGCCCCAGCAGCGGCCAGCTCTGCTCGGCACCAGTGATCTGGGGCGCGTCGAACAGCGCGAGACCGATCAGCGCGATAGTCGGTGCGATGACCACCGGTGAGAGGAAGCGGCGGAGTTTGCCGACGAGGCCGAGATACCCCATCGCGACCTGTACCGTCGCGGCGACGATGATGGCACCCTGTAGTTGTACCAGCGCGGCTTGCCAGTCGGAACCGCCGCCGACGCCGCCGTTCGTGACGACGAAGACGATCGCCAGCGCCGGCGCGAGCATCGAGAACGGTGCGCCCTGCACGATCGGGTAGCGGTTCCCGAAGGTCGTCTGGGCCAGCGTCGCGATCCCCGAGACGACGAAGAAGGTGCCGATGAACCGCGCCGTTACGTCGGCTGGCATCTCCATCGCACCCGCCAGAATCAGCGGCACCGCGATGTTCGCCCCGACCATCGTCAGGTAGTGTTGGATCCCCAGCACGAACGATTCGCCCAGCGGCGGTTTGTCGTCGATCCCGTACTCGATATCGTCGCTGACGGCGACCTCAGAATCCGCGTCGGTGCCGCTGCCAGTATCCCGATTACTGAATTCGTCCCCCGCGTTGCTCATAGTTCTCGTCGGATAACGAGCGAGGGCGCTGAAATGGATATTGATCCGCCGTCGCGGACGTTTCGCCCGGGCTAAAAGTGGCCTTGGTTGACTCGACTGGATCCGAACGGCGTCCGATCGGCGTCGACGCTATCGCTCGTCCGCGGCCCGCTCGGCCGCGGCGCGGACCGTTTCGGGCGACAGCGCCTCGAGGGCGACCACGTCGCCACCCGTCTCGCCGGCGACCAGTTCCGAGAGGCCGGCCCGAGCGTCGTCGCCGGCGTCGACGACGATCACCGTCGCGTCCTCGGCCGCGAGGCCCCGCGCGGCCCGCCGGGTCGCCTCGGTCGGACTCCCGTCGGCGACGTTCGCCCGGCCGTCGGTCACGAGGACGACGACCGAGGCCTCCGTCTCCGCGCGCTCGAGGACTCGCCGCGAGGTCTCGAGGCCCGCGGGCAGGGGCGTCCGATCGCCGGAGGGAAGCTCCTTGAGGTGGCGCGCGGCCAGCGAGACGCTGTCGGTCGGCGGCAGGAGGACGTCGGCGTCCTCGCCGGCGAAGGCGACGAACGCGACCCGATCGCGGTGTTCGTAGCTGTCCCGAAGGAGGTCCAACACTACGCCCTTCGCGGTGCGCATCGCCGGGCGCATCGACGCGCTGGCGTCGACCGCGAAGACGATCGTGGCCGCGGCGTCGCCGCGGCGCACCGACTGCCGGAGGTCCCGCTTCCGAACGCGGGAGTCGCCGCGGGCCGCGGCGGAGCGAACCGACGCCGCCGCGTCGATGGGGCCGTCGCCCGACGCGGGTTCGGTCCGGACGCGGGCGCCGCGGTTGTCCGTGCTGGGGTCCGTGCTCGCCCGCGAACCGCCCGCCGTCGCCGCGTCCGCGCTCTCGGCGTCGGGCGTCTCGAGGTCGGGCGCCGCCGCCTCGCCGACCTCGGCGACGTCGGCGCGCCGCTGGCCCGGGACGAGCGGCTGGGCGTCCTCGTCCTCCTCGTCGCCGCTTCCGTCGTCTCCGTCGCTCCCGTCGCCGTCGTTCGAATCGGTGTCGCTCGAGCCGTCGTCCCCGGTCCCGTCGTTCCCGCTACCGGCTTCGGCGGGCGACGGTTCGCCGCCGGTCGGGTCGTCGGCCTCGTCGGGCCGGCGTTCGGGTCCCGAATCGTCGGTCTCGGAATCGGCGTCGCCGTCGCTCCCATCGGATTCGCCGTCGTCGCCGTCACCGTCGCTGCGCTCGCCGCCGGATTCGGTTCCCGTCTCACCGTCGTCGCTCTCGGTCTCGGATTCGCCTCTGTCGCCTCCGTCCGCGGATTCGTCGCCGTCCGCATCGTCTTCGCGCTCGCCCTCGTCCGGCGACTCCTCGTCGAACCGATCCTCGAGCAGGTCCTCGAGGTCGGGTTCGTCTTCGAACGGCGTGCTCCGGAGCCGGTGGGGAAGCGTGTAGCCGGCGGCCTCGTGAACGTCCGATTCGATGACCGTCGTTCGGCCCTCGAGCGCCGCGATGGTCATCGCGGTTCTGGCGGTCGCCACGTCGCCGCGGTGGCCGTCGACGCCGGCCTCGAGGCAGAGGTCGGCGATTTCAGCCTTGAAATCGTCCGGGAGCGTGACTTCGGTGAGGCGGTCGCGGGCCGCCGCGAGTTCCTCGCGCAGGGTCGCCGTCTCGTCGGCGTACTCGGTCCACGGGTCCGCGCTGTCGGCGCCGTTGCCGGCGTCCGCCTCGAGCGCCCGATCGATGACCTCGACGCGCTGGTCGATCTCCCGGCAGCCCTCGACGGTGGCTTGCAGGGCGAATCGGTCCCGCAGTTGGGGCCGAAGGTCGCCCTCCTCGGGGTTCATCGTCCCGACGAGGGTGAACTCGGCGGGATGAGAGACGCTGACTCCGTCTCGTTCGACCGTATTGACCCCGCTGGCGGCCGCGTCGAGGATGACGTCCACGAGGTGGTCGTTCAGCAGGTTGACCTCGTCGACGTAGAGGATGCCCCGATGCGCGCGGGCGAGCAGGCCGGGATCGAAGTCGGCCGCGCCGGCCAGCGCGTCCTCGACCGAGAGGGTGCCGACGACGCGGTCTCGAGTCGCGCCCAGCGGGAGGGTCACGAGCGGCACGGGACGGGTCTCGACGGGCAACTCTTCGCGGTCGCGGTCGCGGCAGTCGCCACACTGCAGGCTCGGGTCGTCGGGCGCACAGCCGTATGGACAGTCGGCCACGGCCCGCTGGTCGGGGAGGAGATCGACCAGTCCGCGCACGGCGGTCGACTTCGCGGTCCCCTTCTCGCCGACGATCAGGGCGCCGTCGAGGCCGTCGTTTGCGGCGACGGCGAGCAGCGCCCGCTTCAACTCGTTCTGGCCGACGATGGCCGGAAAGGGGAGTGACGACAGCTTTTTGTCTCCGGACTCTGCAACCATAGTTGCGCTAATACAACAGAGGTTTAAAAACGCGATGACTACGATCGGGATCTACACCGCCACGGAGAACGAACTCGGCTCGATCGGCCGGGCCGCCCAGCGACTCGAGGACATCGACCTCGTGGTTCGCTCGGAGAGCGACCTCGAGGACGAGGCCGCCGTCGAGGAGTTCGTCGAGGAATTGACCGACGCCGCGGCAGCGATCTTCTGGCTGCACGGCGCCGAGGACAGCATGCCGGGCTACGACTACGCGACGGGCGCCCTCGAGGAGGCGGGCGTGCCGCTGATCGTCAAGGCGACCGGCGACGCCTTCGCCTTCGAGGACACGACCGTCTCGGAGGCCCATCGCGACCTCGTCTACGACTATCTGGAGAAGGGCGGCACGATCAACGTCGCCAACCTGTGCCGGTTTCTGGTCTCCGAATACGAGGGCCGCGACGTCGAGTACGACGACCCCGCCGAACTCCCCACGGAGGGAGTCTACCACCCCGACCATCCGGGGATCGAGTACGAGGGCCTGCTCGAGACCCACGACCCCGGGAAGCCGACGGTCGCGATCTGGTTCTACGAGTCTCACTGGACCCACGAGAACACCCGCTACGTCGACGCGCAGGTCCGGGCGCTCGAGGAGCAGGGCGCCAATGCCCTGCCGATCTTCTGTAACCCCGCGACGGACACCGACGAGCAGGAGGACGCCGAGTGGGTGACCGACAACTGGCTCGTTGACGACGACGGGAATCCCGTCGTGGACGCCGTGCTCTCCTCCTTTATGTTCTCGCTCTCGATGGACGAGCGCGGCCGCAGCGCCAGCGACGAGGGCGATTCCGCCGAGGACGTCTTCCTCGACCGACTCGGCGTCCCCGTCTTGCAGACGGTCACCACGATGCGCTCTCGCTCCCGGTACGAGTCCAGCGACACGGGCGTGATGGGCTTCGAACTCGCGCTCTCCGTGGCGCTGCCGGAGTTCGACGGCAACGTTATCACCCACCCGATTTCGGGCAAGGAGCGCACCGACGACGAGGCCGGCATCGGCTCGGCGCCGAAACACCACTTCCCGATCGAGGACCGGATCGACCACGCCACGCGGCTGGCGGTCAACTGGGCCGAACTTCGGCACACGCCCAACGAGGACAAGCAGGTCGCCGTCGTCCTCCACAACTACCCGCCGAGCGACGACGGGATCGGGACCGCGTTCGGCCTCGACTCGCCCGAGTCGACCGTGAACCTGCTCGAGGAACTCGACGAGCGAGGCTACGATCTCGGCGAGGAGCTGCCCGAAGACGGGCAGTCGCTCGTCGAGAAGCTGACCGCACAGCTGACCCTCGAGGACCGGTGGGTCGCCCCCGAAGACGTCCGGGATCTCTCCGTCGACGTCGTCTCGCCGGATACCTACGAAGAGTGGTTCAACGAGGCCGACGAACGGTTTCAGGAGAACGTCGTCGAAGAATGGGGCGACGTCCCGGACCGCCCGTTCGCGATTCCGGGCGTCGAGTTCGGCAACGTCCTCGTCACCGTCCAGCCCCCGCGCGGGTTCGGGATGGATCCCTCGAAGGTCTACCACGATTCGGACCTCCAGCCGCCACACGACTACTACGCCTTCTACGGCTGGCTGCGCAACGCGTTCGGGGCCGACGGGGTCGTCCACCTCGGGACCCACGGCAGCCTCGAGTGGCTCCCCGGCAAGACGGTCGGTCTCAACGGGGCGAGCGCGCCCGACCAGTTGATCGACGACATCCCGAACGTCTACCCGTACATCGTGAACAACCCCGGCGAAGGGACCCAGGCCAAGCGCCGCTCCTACGCCGCAATCGTCGACTACCTCACGCCCGTGATGCGTTCGGCCGGGACGTACGACGAACTCTCGGAACTCGAGGAACTCGCGAACCAGTACCGCGAAGCGGGGATGGAAGACGCCCGCGCCGACGACGGCGACCACCTCGAGACGCTCATTCGCGAGAAGGTCGAGGAACTGGACCTCGCGGTCGAGTTGGGTATCAAAGGGACCATCGACGAGAAGGCCGACGTCCGCGGCCCGGACGAGGCCGGCTCCACGCTCGCCGAAGGTGAAGTCTCGGGAGACGAAGTCGACGTCGACGAACTCGTCGAACGCGTCCACGAGTACCTCACCGACGTGAAGACGACCCAGATCCGACTCGGACTCCACACGATGTCCGAGCCGCCGGCCGACGAGCGCCTCGTGGAGTACCTCGTCGCGCTCACCCGCCTCGAGAACCCCGGCGCGCCGAGCCTGCGCGAGAGCGTGGCCGGCGCGCTCGGCGTCGACTACGAGACGATGCTCGAGTCGCCCGGCGAGTACGACGAGGACCTGGGCATGACCCACGCCGAGGCCGCCGACGTGGTCCACGAGACCAGCGTCGATCTGATCGAGACGCTCGCCGAACACGACTTCGACGTGCCCGAGTCGGAGCGCGAAGCCGGTCCCGAGGACGAGGTGAACATGAATCTCCTCGTCGTCGACCTCGAGACGATCGGCGACGCGCGGGCCAAATCGCGCGCCCACGACGACCTCCGCGACGTCCTCGCGTACATCTGCGAGGAGGCCCAGCCCCGCGTGCAGGGCGCCGAGGACGAGATCCCGCGCACCGCGGACGCCCTTTCGGGCGAGTACGTGCCCCCCGGCGGTTCCGGCGCACCGACCCGCGGCGGCGTCGACCTGCTGCCGACCGCGCGGAACTTCTACACGCTCGACCCGCGGAAGGTTCCCGCGAAGGCCGCCTGGCAGGTCGGCAGCGAAGTCGCGGAGGGCGTCCTCGAGCGCCACCATTCGGAAAACGGAGAGTACCCCGAAGAGATCGGCGTGGTCGCCTGGGGCACCCCCACCGTCCGCACCCGCGGCGAGACGATCGCCCAGGTGCTCGCGATGATGGGCGTCGAACCGCAGTGGACCGACGCCGGCCGGATCGACGACGTCGAGCCGATTCCGCTCGAAGAACTCGACCGGCCCCGAATCGACGTGACGACGCGCGTCTCCGGGCTGTTCCGGGACGCCTTCCCCGCTGCCGCGGGCGTCATCCACGACGCCGTCGACGCCGTGGTCGACCTCGACGAACCCCTCGAGATGAACTACGTGAAGAAACACGTCGAGGAGGAGGCCGAAGAGCTGCAGAAGGAGGAGGATCTCGACGAGTCCGACGCCCGCAAGGCCGCCAAACACCGCGTCTTCACGACCAAACCCGGCGGTTACGGCGCCGGGACGAACAAGGCCGTCGACGAGGGCAACTGGGACGACCGCTCCGACCTCGCGAGCGTCTACGTCCAGTGGGGCGGCTACGCGATGGGGTCGAGAGGCCGCGTCTCCGACGCCCACGACGCCTTCGAGCGTCGGCTCTCGAGCGTCGATGCGACGGTCAAAATCGAGGACACGATGGAGCAAGACGAGTTCGACTCCTCGGACTGGTACGCCTTCCACGGCGGCTTCATCTCCGCGGTGTCCGAAATCTCGGGCGAGGAACCCGCCTCCTACGTCGGCGACTCCTCGGACCCCGACAACGTCGACGTCTACACGAACGAGGAGAAGGTCCGCAAGGCGATGCGCTCGCGCGTGCTCAACCCGGACTGGCTCGAGTCCATGGAGGAACACGGCTACAAGGGCGCGGGCGACCTCTCGACGACCGTCGACGTGACGCTGGGCTGGGACGCGACCACCGGCGTCGTCTCCGACACGCTGTGGGAGGAAGTCGCCGAGAAGTTCGCCTTCGACGACGATCGGCAAGAGTGGATGCGCGACGTGAATCCGTGGGCGCTGGAGTCCATCACGGACACCTTACTCGAGGCGATCGAGCGCGACCTCTGGGACGCCGACGAGGAGACCGTCGACCGACTGCGCGATCTGAACCTCGAGGTCGAGGGCGACCTCGAGGCCAGAACGACTAACGACGCCGTGGGTCCAGACGCCGATGCGGAGGTGGCGAACGATGACTGAGGACGAGCGACCCGAGACCGACGGCGGCCAGGAGTTCGAGCGGGAGTACGCAGATCTAGGCGCGACGACGCAGAACGCGATGGACATCGCGGAGACCAGCATGGACATCGTCCGCCAGTTCGTCCCGGATGAGACGCTGGCCGACCGCATTCGACAGAAGTCGGTCCACTCGATGGGCGACATCGAGTTCCAGCACCTGATCGAGTTCACCGGCAGCGACGACCTCGGCGACGACGAGGACGCGCCGGTTCGGGCCGGCGCTCGAGCGGTCCTCGAGGAGGCGACCATCGTCACGGATATCACGATGTCCAAGGCCGGGATCACCTCCCGCGGGCACAACTGCGAGAAGCGCAAGGCGATCGGCAACGGCGCCGAACTGGCAAAGGAAACGGGGATGACCCGCACTGCGGCCTCGGTGCTCGAACTCGACAAGCAGGGCGTCTACGACGGCGCGATCGCGACGATCGGCAACGCGCCGACGGCCGCCTTCGCGCTGGCCGACTGCGTCGAGAACGGCACCCGACCCGCCGCCGTCGTCGCGACGCCCGTCGGCTTCGTCAAGGCCGAGGAGAGTCGCCAGCGCATCCGCGAGGTCAGCGAGGAGTACGACGTGCCGGCAATCACGAACGTCGGCCGCCGCGGCGGCAGCGGACTGGCCGCGGCGCTGACGAACGAACTGATCCACGTCGCCAAGGACGTGCGGACCGACGACCTCGAGCTCGAGGTGACGGCCGAGACTCGAGCGGCGCGGGCCGGATCCGACGGCGAGGACGAATGAGCGACGAGTACGACCTCGAGGCGGGGCCGGATCCGGCGACGTTCGCCGCGGAAGTGGCGGAGCCGGACATCGATGAGAAAACGGACGACCCCGTCTACGCCGTCGGCGTCGGCCCGGGCAATCAGGAGTATCTCACGCCCCGCGGCGAGCGCGCGATCCGCGAGGCCGACGTCGTCGTCGGCTTTACCACCGTCGTGGAGTTCGTCGAGGACCTGACCGACGCCGAGCTGCTGACCTGCGGGTACAAGGACGAGGCCGAGGCGCTCGAGACGTTCGGCGAACGCGTCGCGGCCGGCGAGTCGGGGACCGCCGTGGCGATGGGCGACCCCAATCACTCGGGCTACCAGTTCGTCGGGAAGGTACAAGACGCCGTGGAGCGTGAGGCTCCCGATACCCCGGTCCGTATCGTCCCCGGCATCTCCTCGCTCCAGCTGGCCGCCAGCCGCGCCCGCACGCCGATGGAGGACACCGAGTTCGTCACGCTGCACAAGAGCGGCGACCTCGAGACCGACATGGAGCGGCTCGCCGCCGCGGTCGTGGACGACCACCGACACCTGCTCGTGCTCCCGCGGCCCTACGACCGAATGCCCGGCGATATCGCTGCCTTCCTGCTCGAGCGGGGCGCCGACCCCGACCTCGAGGCGCTGGTGCTCGAGAAGCTGACCCACGAGGACGAAGCGATCCACCGGTTCACGCTGGCGGAGTTGTCCGACCACGCCGGCGGAACCGGAACGGACGACACGCCGTTCTCGGATCTGGTCGTGCTCGCCGTTCGACAGCCGGTCGAAGCGAAGGCCACAACGTAGACGCAGCGCTGAAACCGACGATTCCCGCCGGCGGTTCGTCGGAGTGCGTCGCGATCCGCCGACGGCTCGACGCCGTCTCTTTCGTCAGTCTGCCAAGCGCCAGCCGAACTCGAGCCACGCGACGCCGAGACAGAACGCCAATATCCCGATCGTGGCACCCGGAGTGGCACCGTGGGCGACGAGGCCGATCGGCGAACCGGCGAGCAGGACGACCGGGACGAGCGGCGCGCCCGAGCGCCGAAGCAAAACGGCGATCGCGAGCACGGCGACGAGGTTACCGACGGTCCCGACGACCGCCAGCAGGCCCGCGACGCCGTCGACCGGCTCCGTCAGCACGACGTCGACGACCGCTGCGACGCCGTCTCGTTGGGCGGCAGCGAGGTCGTTCGACTCCCGAATCAGGACGGCCGTCGCGATGCCGGCGATCGCTTCGAACGCGAGATAGCAGACGAGATACACCGCGACGCCGATCCGTCCGACGGTCGCGACGGTCCCGCGGTACTCGCTCAGCAGTACGTAGAGGCCGATCCCGAGGAGACCGAAGAGCGGTAACAGGAGCGCGTGGACGAGAAACCACGTGTCCACGACCGGCGAGAGGGTCGCGAACGGCTCGTCGCCGGCGCTCGGATGGAACCACAGGACGACAGCGAGGAGAAACGGCGCTCCGACGAGGAGGAGCCCTCGTCCGACGACTCGCGGATCGCGGATCGATCTCGCAGTCTCTCTCGGCTTCGATTCCGTGTCGGTCGTCATTCGACGGTCCCCATCGTGTGTTCCCGCCGAGTACGTGTCAACTCATAAAACTCTAGCAGATCGGATCGGTGGCATCGAGGGCGGTCCCTCCGTCTCCGTTCGGTCTCTCCCGTCCCGTCTCACTCCGGAACGTCGCCGGCGACGACGTACTGCTCGTAGTTCGGCTCTTCGCCCCAGAGCACCGACTCCATCAGCGGCTCGTACTCGACCCGTTCGAGCCCGTGTTTCTCGAGTACGTCGACCAACTCTCCCGGCGGCCGGCCGTCGTACAGCGGCAACTCGTCGTGGATCTCCCGATACCCGTCGAACGCCTCGTCGAAGTCCCAGTGCCCTTCGATCAGGACGATCCGGCCGCCGGGACGGACGACCCGTTGCCACTCTCGAAGCGCCGCCAACGGGTTCGGCAGCGTCCAGACGAGGTGCCGGGCCGTCACCAAATCGTACGCGTTTTCGGGATCCGAGATCGATTCCGCGTCCCCGTTTCGGAACTCGACCGACCGGTCGCGTTCGCGGGCTTTCGCTCGAGCGCGCTCGAGCATGTCCGTCGAGAGGTCGACTCCGGTGACGTCGTGACCGATTTCGGCCAGCAACAGCGAGATGACGCCCGTGCCACAGCCGACGTCGAGGATTCGCCGGGGTGGATCGCCATCACCGATCCACTCCCGGAGGATCGACAGCCAGGCGTCGCGCTGCTCGTCGCCGTGTATGGCGTGGTGGCTGTCGCCGTCGTACGACGCCGCACGGCCGTCCCAGTACTGCTGAACTTGCTGCTTAACGGCCTCGTCGCCCCCATTCGTCACGACTGTTCACCTCTCGCCCCGCTCGCGAATCGGTTCGAACCGAACCGACGGTCTCCGATCGTCATTGTTCTGTACAATCCCATGGTGAACAAAATAACTGTTTCGCGACCGAGGACACGTCACGCGAGGTCGAGACGTCCCCGTCCCAATCGGCCCGGCCTCACTCGTCCTGCTCGTACTCCCGCAGCACCGTCGAGACGGTGTTCTCGACTTCCTGGAGCGCGACGGCGTTGGTCTTCCGGAGGTCGTCGGCGTCGCGGGCCGCGCTCAGGTGCTGCAGCGCTTCCCGGAGGTGGTGCTCGATCTCGGTGTCGCTCCCAGTTTCCCCACTCATGGTTCGATCCGACGGTCGTAGCCGACTCGAGCGGTTAAGTTCGTCGGTGGTTCGGAACGACCGCCGGACGAATCACTCGAGGGCGTCCCGAACGGCGGCCCGGCGCTCGGCGAAGGTCGCGTCGTCGAGGACGGGCGTCGCGGCCTCGGGGTCGACGTCGGCGTCCGCCTCGAGGTCGATCCAGGCGCGACAACCGCGGTAGCTCCCCCGTTCCTCGATGAGGTGGGGCGACTCGAGTTCGCGCACTCGGAGCAGGAGCACGCGCAGTTCGCCGTCCTCGTCCGGGTCGTACTTGTCGCGCAGGCCGTCGGGCGTGTAGACGTAGTGGCGAGCCAGCGCGTCGAGAGCGGCGCTCGAGACGGCGTACTCCTCGCGGACGTCGGCGACGGCCCGGATCGGTACGCCGTCGTCGGGCTTGGCACTCGAGCGGTGGTAATACTGCTCGTATCGGGACTGGTAGCGAGCCGGGTCCTGATGGCTGTACGCCGGATAGAGCGCGAACCGCTCGTCGATCGTCCCCGGATCGAGCGTCGGGTGGCGGACGAGGACGGTCTGGGCGCCGTCGAGAAGGGCGTTGACGACGCCGGCGCGCTCCTTCAGCGCCGACACCGTCTCCGCGGTCGTCGTCGCGTCGCTCATTGGTCTCGGGTTCTCGAACGCGGACCACTCCTAACTCGGTTTCGGTCGCCTCGGACTGCTTCTCGGGTATCGATTGCTGTGTCCCGTACAGATCGCTACAGAACGGTTTGATCCCGAACTCGGTTTGCGGTGGCGCGCGCCGACGATCGGTCCGAACGACTGTGAGGGCCGATTGACGAAATCGTGCGAGGGATGAGCGAGTGAACGAAGTGAATGAGCGAATCGGCTGGGGAGGGTGTGGCGATTCCCTATTGCCATGATAGCGGAACGCTCATTTTCACTCGAACCCTTCTCGAGGTTCCTCGCACAGTACTCGTCGAGCCGTTCGTACTCCTCACCGACGGATTCAAGTTCAGTTGTGCGAACGCAACCACAATGATGAACGGATTCGTCCTCGGCGGCGTCAGCTCCGGTGTCGGGAAGACGGTCGCGACGCTGTCGATCGTACAGGCCCTCGAGGACGCCGGCTACGCGGTCCAGCCGGCCAAGGCGGGCCCGGACTTCATCGACCCGAGCCACCACGAGGCGATCGCGGGCCGGCCGTCCCGAACGCTCGATCTGTGGCTCGAGGGAGAGGACGGACTCCGGCGCAACTACCGGCGCGGCGAGGGCGACGTCTGCGTCGTCGAGGGCGTCATGGGCCTGTACGACGGCGACGGCTCGAGCACGGCGATGGTCGCCGAAGCGCTCGACCTCCCCGTCGTCCTCGTCGTCGACGCCAAGGCCGGCATGGAGAGCGTCGCGGCGACCGCGCTGGGGTTCAAGGAGTACGCCGACGCCATCGGCCGCGATATCGAGGTCGCCGGCGTCGTCGCCCAGCGCGCCCACGGCGGCCGCCACGAGCAGGGCATCCGCGACGCCCTCCCCGACGACCTCGAGTACTTCGGTCGGATCCCGCCGAACGACGACCTCGAGATTCCCGACCGACACCTGGGCCTCGAGATGGGCGCGGAGGCCGCCCTCCCCGAAGACGCGCTGCGGGAGGCCGCCGAGTCCCTCGAGGCCGAACGGCTGGCCGCCGTCGCGAGCGAGCCGCCCGCACCAGAGACGCCGCCGGTCGACGACGGCGCCGAGACGGTCGACGCCACGATCGCCGTCGCCAGCGACGCCGCCTTCTGCTTCCGGTATCCGGCGACGATCGAGCGGTTCCGCGAGCGCGCCGACCTCGTCACGTTCTCGCCGATCGCGGGCGATCCCCTCCCGGACTGCGACGGCGTCTACCTCCCCGGGGGCTATCCGGAACTCCACGCCGACGCCCTCGAGTCGAGCGACACGCTCGACGAACTCCGTCGACTCGCGAGCGAAGGGCTCCCCGTTCTCGGCGAGTGCGGCGGCCTGATGGCCATGAGTCGGTCGCTGACGACGACCGACGGCGACCGCCGCGAGATGGCCGGCATCCTCCCCGCGGACGTCACCATGCACGACCGCTATCAGGCGCTCGACCACGTCGAACTCGAGGCCGTCGAGGGGACGTTGACCGCCGCTCGCGGCGAGACGATTCGGGGCCACGAGTTCCACTACTCGAGCGCCGACGTCGACGCCGACGCCCGCTTCGCCTTCGAGACCGTGCGGGGCGACGGGATCGACGGCGACCACGACGGCCTCACGGAGCACGCGTCGCTGGGGACGTACGTCCACGTCCACGCCGAGAGCGGCGCGTTCGATCGGTTCCTCGAGGAGAGCAGTCGCTGACCGCGGCGGTCCGTCCCGATCGATCGTCAGTTCGGATCGCCGCTCGAGAGGTGGAGTCGAACGTCGATTTCGCCTCCGAGAACCTATCATTTCATCACCAGGTGGGTCGATAGCGAGGATATGGCAGATCCGACGCCGATCAGCGTCATTCTACCCACGACGGGGTGGAACGACGCCTGCGAGGAGATCGCCGCGCAACTGCGCTCGGGGGACGAACTCCTCGTGGTCTGTGACGCGGCGGCCGAGTCGGTCGCCGAGCGAATCGACGACCGTCCGGACGAGGTCAGGCTGGTGGTCGCGGGCGAACCCGAGGGCTGCTCCGGGAAGGCGAACGCGATCGCGGCCGGGATGGACGCGGCCGAGTGCGATCGCCTCGTCTGGTCCGACGACGACTATCACCACCCTCCCGACTGGCTCGACGGGTTGCGAAGCGACTACGAGCGGTACGGGCCGACCACTGAAGTCCCGGTGTTCGTCGGCCGGGATCCGCTCGCCAAACTCCTCGAGCCGACGCACGTGATCAGCGGAACGCTCGCCGTCTCCCTCGCGGGCGTTCCCTGGGGCGGGTCGCTCGTCTTCGAACGCGACGACATCGACGAGGAGGCGTTCCTCGCGGACCTCCGGCGGACGGTGAGCGACGACGGCCTCCTCATGGAGTACGCCGATATCACGAGCGTCGATCGGACGCGCCGCGTCGAGATCGGGGGTTCGGTCCGCGAAACGCTCGAGAATCAGGTTCGGTTCGCGAAGATCGTCCGTCACCACGAACCGACCGCTATCGTCGGCCAGTTCGTCCTCGGAACGGTACTCACCGCCGGCTGCGTGCTGTTTCCGCTCCCCGCGCTGGTGCTACTGACGGTTGCGATGGCCGGCGTCTACGCCGCGTTCGGCGTTCGCCGGTGGACGTTCCTCGCGGCGTATCCGGTCGCGTTGGCGGCGATTCCGCTGCTCGCGTACGGCCTCGTCCGGCGGACGTTCGTCTGGGGCGGGCGGCGCTACCGGTGGCGCGGAAAGTTCGATGTCTCGGTCAAGATGGAGTGAAAGGGTTGCCTCGAGACGACTCGAATCCGTTCGCTCGACCGGAGGGAACTCACGAAGTGGTATTCACGGCTATTGATATACAGTCAAATAGTTAACACGAATGGGAGGATAGTGTCGCCCGTATGTCAGAAACCACCTCCCGACTCGAGCCGCTGGAGCGAAGGCCGCTGACCGATCGCACCTGCCTCGTCACCGGATCGTCCCGCGGGATCGGCCGCGATATCGCGTTCGAACTCGCTCGCGCCGGCGCCGACGTGGCCGTCAACTATCGCTCGGCCGAGGATCGCGCCCTCGAGGTCACGGAGACGATCGAGGCCAACGGCGAGGCGGCCGTCCCCGTACAGGCCGACATCTCCGACCCCGAGCAGGTCGAGCGAATGGCCGCGACGGTCCGCGACGAACTCGGCGAGATCGACGTCCTCGTCAACAACGCCGGAATCACCGTCGACCGGACGTTCGAGGACATGACCTACGAGGACTGGCAGACGGTTATCGACGTCAACCTGAACGGGACGTTCAACTGCACCAACGCCTTCTACGAGGACGTCAAGCACTCGGAGCATGGCCGCCTCATCAACATCTCGAGCGTCGTCGGCCAGCAGGGCAACTACGGCCAGGCCAACTACGCGACCTCGAAGGGCGGCCTCTTCGCCTTCACCCGCACGCTGGCGCTGGAACTGGCCAGCCACGGCACGACGGCCAACTGCGTCGCGCCCGGCTTCACGGAGACGGACATGCTCGAGAAGGTTCCCGAGCGCGTTCAGGAGAAGATCCGCGAGGACATCCCGCTGAATCGGTTCGCCACGACCGAGGATATCGTCGGCATGGTTCGCTTTCTCGCCAGCGATCAGGCGGAGTACATGACCGGGCAGGTCCTCGGGATCAACGGCGGCATGGAGTGGTAACGCGGCGCTCATCGCGCATCGCTTCTCGACCAACCACGAGACGACGCTTTTTCGCCCGTGTTCGACGCGCTCGAGTCGGTCCTTCCGCTCCGCAGAACAAGTCCTCTTGAACTACTCCAACCGCAACTGAGCAACCGAACTTGCTCTACACCAAACAAAATTGTTTTAGGGGAGGCTGCTGTTGCCACGGGTGATGCCACCCATCGCGCTTCCACACGACGCGAAGGCCGGGCCGACGAAGTCCGAGGTCCGCGCCGTCGTCGCCTCGAAGCTCGCGCTCGAGGACGACGACCACTTCGCGGAGGTCGGCTCCTGTACGGGGGCCGTCACCATCGAAGCCGCACAGCGGGCCGGGCGAGTGACCGCCCTCGAGCGGAAGGCAGAACGGCTCGAGACGACCGAGCGGAACCTCGCCGCGAACGAGGAATCGGTCTCGGCCGACGTCGAGTTGCGCAACGCGGAAGCCCCCGAGGGGCTGCCCGACGACGCCGACGCGCTCTTCCTGGGCGGGAGCCGCAACTTCGAGGCCGTCCTCGACCACGCCGTCGAGACCGAAGTCGACCGCATCGTGATGAACGTCTCGCGACTCGAGGTCGCCGGTCAGGCGACGGAGGCGTTTCGCGAGCGCGATATCCTCGAGGAGGTCGTCCAGTTTCAGGTGAGCCACGGCTACGAACTCGCCGGCGCGACGAGTTTCAATTCGGATAATCCGGTGTACATGCTGGTCGGGAGCGCGACGGCCGATTCGGAGTCGGACGACGGTGAGAAAGTCGCAGCAGATGGCGGCGAGGTGACTCGATGACCCTCTACGGCGTCGGACTCGGCCCCGGCGAGGCCGACCTCGTCACGGTCCGCGGAAGGGAGATTCTCGAGAACGCTGACGTGGTCTACTCGCCGGGACGGCTCTCGCGAACCGTCGCGCTGAAACACGTCGACGAGTCGAAGATCGGGGACCTCGACTTCCCGATGACCAGAGACGAGGAGAAACTGCGGGCCGCGTGGAAGGAAGCCGCGGCGGAGATCGCGCCGAACGCACGCGACGGCGACGTCGCCTTCGTCACGCTGGGCGATCCGAACGTCTACTCGACGTTCGGCCACCTGCGCCGGACGATCGACGCCTTCCATCCCGAGGTCGAGTTGGAGATCGTCCCCGGCGTCAGCGCCGTGACGGCCTTCGCGACCGCGATGGGCGTCGAGATCGAGGCCGGTGCCGGGCTCTCCCTTCGGGAGGCCGCGTCCGGACACAGCCCCACGGGCCCGGATCGGATGATCCTGTTCAAGGTCACCGACGCGCCGGCGACCCACGAGGGGCTCGTCGAGGCCGGCTACGACGTGACCTACGGCCGCCGACTGTTCATGGAACAAGGCGAGACGATCGTCACCGACGATCCCGCGGAGATCGACGAGCGCGACTACTACACGCTCGCCTACGCCGAGAAGGAGAGCCTCGAGGTCGAGCAGGCGACGGCGGCGTTCCTCGAAGAGGACGACGCGGACGACGCGACTGCGAACGACGGCGACTCGAGCGGCGAACCCGTCGCGGACGGCGGAGAAGTCGCCGCTCTCGAGCACGCCGAAGGCTGTGAAAGCGGCGACTGTGGGGGCCACCGATGACCGAGGACACACCGAACGATCCGCAGGACGCGATCGACTCCCAAAGCGAACGCCGCCGCGAAGAACTCGACGACCGGATCTTCGAACACAGCGCCGGCGACGAGCAGGAGGGCGTTCCCTTCGTCGGGGCCGGCCCCGGCAACCCGCGCCTGCTGACCGTCGCCGGGAAGGAACTGCTCGAGGAGGCCGACCTCGTCGTCCACGCGGGCTCGCTGGTCAACAGCGAACTGCTAGACGAGTACTGCGGCCACGCCGAGTTGGTGAATTCGGTCGGCAAGGACCTCGAGGAGCTGATCCCACTGATGCGGGACGCCTACGAGGAGGGACGGAACGTCGTCCGCCTGCACAGCGGCGATCCGGCCATCTACGGCGCGGCGCTCGAGCAGATGGACGCGCTGGAACACGAGGGCGTGCCGACCTACTTCGTGCCCGGCGTCACCTCTGCCTTCGCCGCGAGCGCGACGCTGCGGACGCAGTTGACGTTGAACGAAGTGTCGAACCACGTCGCCTTCACCCGGCCGCAGGGGAAGACCCTGAGCCCGGAGGAGGACCACATCTCCGACTTCGTGGAGATGGGCGACGTGACGACCTGCATCTACCTCGGAACCCACGCGGTTCGGGACACGATGGATCGGCTGCTCGAGGACGGTCGCGACCCCGAGACGCCGGTCGCGGTGATCTACCACGCCTCGTGGCCGGACGAGGACGTGATCGTCGGCGATATCGGATCGATCGCGGACAAGGTCGAGGAGGCCGGCTACCGCGCCTCGGCGCTGGTCGTCATCGGCGACGCCGTGACCGGCGCGGGCTACGAGCGATCCTTCCTCTACGGCGACTGGGCGAACCGTGGATCGTCTTCGGAATCGACCGGAGAACCGGAGGCGAGCGATGACTAAGATGGATCGACCGCGGTACCGCAAACACGGCGAAAGCCCCCAGTCCCACCCCCGCGGTGGCCTGGACGGGTCCATAGCACACGGGCAGAGCGGTTTTGCTACGATTAGGACGGTGGTTTCAACATGAGTTCAGATACTGAGAACACGGACACGACGAACGAATCGGACTCCGGCGGCGGACACTGTTCCACGCCGGATTCGGACGGCGAAGTCGCCGAGGAGATCGCGATCATCTCCTTCGGACGGAAGATGGACACCGCCGAGGAGATCAAAGCCGAGATCGGCGATCGCTACGAGGCGATCGACATCATCGAGTACCACGGCGACGTCTTCGAGGAGCACTGGGGCGAGTACGACTGCTTCGTCGGCCTGATGGCCTCGGGCATCGCGATGCGGAAGACGGCCCACCTGCTCGACGACAAGTGGGACGACCCCGCGATCTGCGTCGTCGACGAGGAACTGACGTGGGCGATTCCGATCACCGGCGGCCACCACGGGGCGAATCAGGTCGCACAGGACTTAGCGACGATGGGCGCCGTCCCGGCGATGACCACGGCCTCGGAGGCCGCGGGCAAGCAGGGCGTCGAGTCCCGCGCGAAGGCGATGGACACCCACGTCGTCAACGGCGACTCGACGGTCAAGACCAACCTCGCCGTGCTGGACGATAACCTCGGCCCCGTCGAGCGACTCGAGGGCCCGAAGGCCGTCCTCGTCGGCGACGACGTGACCGTCCTCAAGCGCAACAAGGACGAGGGCGTCGTCCTCGGCACCGGCAGCGTCTCCGGCGCCGACAAGGAGGCGTTCCTCGCCGCGTGGGAGGAAGCCCTCGAGCGGACCGACTACGACCTCGACGACGTCGAGTTCGTCGGCACCGCGACGCGAAAGGAAGACGAGGAGGGCCTGCTCGAGGCGGCCCAGGAACTCGATCTGGGCGTCGTCGCCTTCGACAAGGAGACGCTGCTCGACCACGAGGGGCCGACGCCCTCGAAGTCCAAGGAGCTGATCGGCTGGCCGGGCGTCTCCGAGGCCTCCGCTATCGCCGGCGGGGCTGAACAGGAACTGATCCTCGAGAAGATCAGCTACGAGAACGAGGTCACGGTGGCGATCGGTCGATGAGCGTCGAGGACGCAGCTACCAGCGGCGACGGCACCCCCGACGACCACGGCACCCTCTACGTCGTCGGCATCGGTCCCGGCCTGCCCGACCACATGACCAAGCGGGCCAAGGAGGTCATCGAGTCCTCGGAGGTCGTCATCGCCTCGAGCCTCTACCAGGAGTTCCTGCGCGACGACGGCACGATCCCCGCGGAGGAGCGAACGGACGAGGACGGGATCGCGACCCGCGAGGACGGCTTCGAGCAGGAGATCGTCCGCTCGACGATGGGCCGTCAGATCGAACTCGCCCGCGCGGCGTTCGACTACGTCCGCGAGGGGAAGGACGTCGCCCACGTCTCCGGCGGCGACCCGTCGGTCTACGGCAAGTCCGACCTGATCTTTAAAATGGCCGACGAAGAGGACGCCACGGACGTCCCGATCGAGATCGTGCCCGGCATGACGGCGGCGCTGGGCGGCGCGGCCAACGTCGGCGCGCCGCTGTGTAACGACTTCTGTACGATCTCGCTGTCGGACAAGTGGCGCGGCTGGGACGAAATCGAGGAGAAACTGCGCGCCGCGGCGATCAGCGACTTCGTGATCGTCCTCTACAACTGCTGGCGAAACTACGAGAAGGCGGTCGAGATCGTCCGCGAGGAGCGGACCGACGACGCCCGCGTGGCCATCGTCAACGACGCGGGCCGCGCCGACGCCGGCCGGAACGGCGAGAGCCAGTTCATCACGACGCTGGGCGAGGCGGCCGACCACGACGACAAGGTCTCCGGGATGGGCACCTCGCTGATCATCGGCAACCACGAGACCGAGACCTGGCGCAACGACGACCGAACGTACCTCGTCACCCCGCGGGGCGGGCGTGACGTCGACGACTTCTGATAATACGCAATCCAACCATGAGTACGGACACCAACGCAGACGCTGACGACGAATCGACGTCCAAGTGCGGCGCCTCCTCGAGCACCGATACAGAGGCCGAGACCTCGTCCTCGGAATCGAAGTGCGGCGCCTCCTCGAACGAGACGGACGACTCGAGCGGTTCCAAATGCGGCGCCTCCTCGAGCTCCGATTCCTCGTCCTCGAGTTCGTGCGGGGCCTCGAGTTCGGACGACTCGGGAAGCAACGAGAAGGAGGTCGGCGCGACGATCGAGGACTT
Organism: Haloterrigena gelatinilytica; assembly: GCF_013342145.1. Lineage (NCBI taxonomy): Archaea > Methanobacteriati > Methanobacteriota > Halobacteria > Halobacteriales > Natrialbaceae > Haloterrigena > Haloterrigena gelatinilytica. Next base: position 2,441,294 of record NZ_JABUQZ010000001.1, read on the forward strand.
CGACGCCGAGCCCGGCCAGCTGATCGCCGTCGGCCTCGGCCCCGGCCACCCCGAAGGGATGACCGAGCGCGCGAAAGACGCCCTGCTCGAGGCCGACCACATCGTCGGCTACACGACCTACATCGAGCTCATTCCGGACGAGATCACCGAGCAGGCCGACGACATCTACGACACGCCGATGTGCGGCGAAGTGTCGCGAACCGAGGAGTCGATCGACCGCGCGCTGGCGGGCAACGACGTCGCCATCGTCGGCAGCGGCGACCCGAACGTCTACGCGCTGGCGGGGCTGGCCCTCGAGATCCTCGAGTCGAAGGGCGCGACGGCTTCGATGGTCGACTTCGAAGTGGTGCCGGGCGTTCCCGCGGCCCAATCCTGTGCGGCGCGGCTGGGCGCCCCCCTCGTGAACGACACCGTCTCGGTCTCGCTGTCGGACCACCTCGTGCCGATGCCCGAGATCGAGTCGCGCCTGCACTCCGTCGCGAGCGAGAACTTCACGATCACGATCTACAACCCGTGGAGCCGCAAGCGCCGCGAGAACTTCCAGAAGGCCTGCGAGATCCTGCTGACCCACCGCGAGCCCGACACGCCGGTCGGGATCGTCCACGGCGCCGGCCGCGAGGACGAACAGGTCATGATCACCGAACTCGGCGAACTCGAGGAACTCGGCGAGAGCGAGATCATCGACATGACGACGACGATCGTCGTCGGCACCGAGGACACCTACGTCTGGGACGACCGGATGGTCACGCCCCGGGGCTACGAGACGAAGTACGACTACTGAGATCAGCATGCCACGATACGAAGTCACCATCGAGAAGGACGCCTGCGACGGCATCTTCGCCTGCCTGACCCGCGACCCGCGGTTCGTCGAGGGCGGGGACGGCCTGGCGACGATCGATCCCGACGCGGACCCGGTCTACGACTGCGAGGGTGAGGTCGTCGACACCGCCGAACGGGTCGTCGCGACGTTCGACGACGATCGCATCGACGAGGCCCAGCAGGCCGCGGCGGCCTGCCCGACGGACGCGATCGTCGTCGAGGAGGTGGGCGAATGAGCGAGACCGAACCGAAAGCCGACGACGGAGACGAAACGCCGCTCGAGATCGCGGTCCCGTCCGACCCGCTCGCGGGCCACCCCGCGACGGCGTACTTCTGGGGCCACGTCGCCGGCAGCGGCGACGTCTCGGATAGCGGTATCGAAGTCGTCACCAACGACGAGGAGTCCGCACAGGTGCTCGCTGCCGTCGCGGGCGGCGACCTCGAGCACGAGACGACGACTCGAGACTACGCCCACGACGCGTCGATCACGCGCACGGAGGACGAGTACACGCTCTCGATCGGCGTCGACGATGAAAGCGACGACTCGGGCCTTCTGGGCCGCAGCGGCGCGCTCGGGCTCCCCGTCGACGGCCGCGGCAACTACCGCTTCGGCGCGTTCTCGAGCCACGATCGAGAACTCCTGCGGGGCCTGCTCGAGGGCTGTGGCACCGTCTGCTTCAAGTCTTCGAGCGGCACCGTTGGCATCTCGTTCGTCCACGACGACGCGGAACTGCTCGAACTCGCGCAGGACCTGATCGACGAGAGCCCGGTCGACGCACCCTACGACGACCTCTCGGAGACGTCGTCGGGCGGCTACTGGTTCGGCGTCGACGACGGCGCCGCGCCCGACTTCGGCACGTGGCTCTACGAGGACTGCGAGGCGACCGGCCTCTTCGCGCCGAGTCGCCGCCGCAAACTCGAACGGAGCCTCGAACAGGCGACGGCGTACGACGAGTAACCGACCGACCCCGATCCCGATTCCGAACTCCCAAGATGAGCAAATCCGACGAGACCACGCCCGCGACGACGGCCGCGTTCGACGACGAGGCGCTCCTGCTGGTGGGCCACGGCTCCCGCCGGGAGAAGTCCAACGAACAGGTTCGGGACCTCGCCGCCGGGCTCGAGTCCCGACTCGGCATCCCGGTCGACGCCGCGTTCCTCGAACTCGCGGAGCCGGCGATCGACGAGGCGCTCGCGCAACTCGCGCCCGTCACCTCGCGGGTAACCGTCGTCCACTGCTCGCTATTTGCGGCGAGCCACGTCAAGAACGACGTGCCGCTGGCGATCGAGCAGGCCCGGGCCGAACACGACCTCGAGATCACCAACGGCGCCCACCTGGGGATCCACCCCGCGATCTTGGACCTACTCGACGACCGCGCCGCTGACGTCGAGGCCGACCTGGGCGTCGATCGCGAGGCCGACGACGTCGCCGTCGTCCTCTGCGGCCGCGGCTCGAGCGATCCGGACGCCAACGGCGACGTGCACAAGCTCGCCCGCCTGCTCTACGAGGGCCGCGAGTTCGACCGCGTCGAGGCGACGTTCATCGGCGTCACCGAGCCGACGCTCGAGGACACCCTCCACGGGCTCTCGAAGCACCGGCCCGACGCGGTCGTCGTCCTGCCGTACATGCTCGGCGACGGCGTGCTCACCCAGCGGGTCCGCGACTGGACGGCGGAGTTCGACGACGACTACCCGTACGTCGACGCACTCGCTGGCGATCCCCTCGGCACCGACTCCCGGCTGCTCGACGTCTTCGCCGACCGCTGGCAGGAGGCGCGCACGGACAGCGTCTCCATGTCCTGTGACACGTGCAAGTACAAGGTCGACCTCGAGGGCTACGAGGAGGACGTCGGCGGCGCGCGAGCCATGCTGCGCGCGCTGGCCCACCAGGAGGCCCACGCCGACCGCGAGAACGTCGACGACGAACCCCACAGCCACGACGTGCCCGAAAAGCACGTCGCGGTCTGCATGAACCAGACCTGCGCCGAGATGGGCTCGCCGTCGGTCCTCGAGCGGCTCCGACAGGAGGTGCGGGATTCCGACCACTGCGACGCGCGGATCACGCGCTCCTCGTGTCTGGGACGCTGCGGCGACGGACCGATGGTCGCCGTCTACCCGGACGGGATCTGGTACGGCGACGTCGCGAGCGAGGACGCCGAGCGGATCGTCGGCGACCACCTCGATCGGGATCGCATCGTCAGCGACCTCGTCGATCAGACGCTGTAGCGGACCGAACCGACCGACGTGCACCGACGCACTCGAGACGAAAAACACGACTCCGAACAGTCACTACACACACTCATGAGCTGCTACGAAATCGAAGCGCTACGACTCGGACTGATGAACGTCCTCGGCGTCGGGGACGACAGCGCCCGCGACCACGCGGAGAACGAACTCGAGGGCTACCTCGATGGCCCGATCGAAGGGCTCGCGAACGCCGAGAGCCTCGCCGAGGTCGAACGCCACCTCGACGCGGCCCTCGTGGATCTGGAGGAGGAGGTCGCCGCGATGGACGACGACGACCCCGAGTACGACTACACGCGAGGTCGACTGGTAGCGGTCCGCGACGCTGAGCAGGCGGTCCAGCGGCTGCGCGCGCAGGGCGGGAGTATCGTCGACGGCCTCGGCGACGCTCACGACACCCTCCACGAGACCTTCCCGGTAGAGGACTGACGATGGCCGAAACCGCTGACGCCGACCGGGACGGCGACCGCGAGTTCCGGTCGGTCCCGCTCGGCGAGATCGAGACGGCCCGGAGCCGCCACATGTGGACCCGATCCGCGGTTCACGTCGCCGAGGGCGGCGACCTCGTCGTCACCGGCGAGTGGGACGGGACCGTCACCGCCCGCGAGGTCGACTCGGACTCGCTCGAGGCCCGCTGGACGGCCGACCATCCGGACCACGCGGTCGGAATCGCGACGCTGTCGGGTGGCGGGACCGAGAGCGACGGCGAGACCGCGGAGACGGTGATCGTCGCCGGCCGCGGCGAGACCGGCACCGTTGCAGCCTACGATACCGAGACCGGCGAGCGACGCTGGCGGTACGACACCGCCGACGACCTCGGCGAGGCCGTCAAGGACACCGTCTTCTACCTCCCGTACGTGGTCGCCCTCGAGAGCGGCACCGACGCAGACGGCAACGAGTGCCTCTACGCCGCCGCGCGGCGGTACGAGCGCGACGGCGAGACGCGTCGGTGGCACAGCGCCGTCTACGCGTTCGATCCCGACGGAACGGTGCGCTGGCGCTACGAGACCGACGCCTCGCCGATCGCGATCGATCTCGACGCCGACGGCGAGCGACTGGCGGTCGGCTATAACCGCTGTATGGGCGATCACGACGTCGGACTCGTCGTCCTCGAGACGGGGGGCGCGACGACCGAGTCGTCGCGAAACGGAGGTAGCGCGGAACTCCGTTCCGCGGACCATTCGAGCGGGCCGCGAGGCGGCGAAGCCGCCTCGAACGGGACGGCGGAGCCGTCCCCCGGCCCGCGAGAAGACGGTGAAACCGCCGAAGGGGGCGACCTCGCGTGGACCTGGGACCCCGGCACCGAGGGCGACCGGCGCGTCGGCGACGTCTCCTTCGACGGCGATTCGATCGCGGTCTCGAGCCACGGCGACAAACGGGGCTACCTGCTCGGCCCTCGCGGCGCCGAGCGCTGGTGCGTCGATCTGGCGGTCGAAACCGAGATCGACGGCGAGACGCTGTACGCCTATCCGAACCACGCGTACGCGGCCGACGGGCGCGTGACGTTCGTGACCGGCAACACCTACGCCGTCGAGAGCCGCGAGACGGAGCGCCGACACCCGAACGAGCACCGGATCGCGACCTTCGACGCCGACGGCGAGTTGGCGTGGGACGACCAGGTCCGGGGCTTCGTTCACGGCCTCGCCGCTGACGGCGAGACGATCGTCGCGCCCTGCGCGCAGAACTTCCGCGTTCGCGATCCCGAGACCCACGCCGTTCGCCGGTTCGACCTCGAGTCCGGCCCGGAACGGGTCGACCGACTCGCGGGGATCGCGACCGCCGCCGCCGTCGACGACGGGACGCTGGCGGCGATCGAGGAGCCCGTGGCCTACCACGACGAGGGCGAGACCCGCGGCGAGTACGCCCTGCACGTGGCTTCGATCGAGTAATCGAACTGTTAGATCCGGCTCGAAATCGTCGCTCGTTCACCCGTTTTCTCGACTGCAATCTGCCTCGAGCGGTCGATCCAGCCATCAGTCGCATACGCAAGGGAAATTACCACAACGCCCACTCGCATGGGTTTTGCATATAATGACAACGGGTCTAGGAGATGATGGTTCCGAGGAGTGTTCGGATCCCGTGACAGTCGGGGATCGCTCGAGCCATCGTCACGACGGTGAGCACGCGGAGCGAGCGGGCCGAAGGGTTCTGACCGACGGCGGTCAGGCAGAGATGGCCGAGGAGGGTGACGACGAGGAATCGACAGCTGATGCTGAAGGGGCATCGGAAGAAGCGGAGGACGAGGAAGCCGAAGAGGAGGAAGCGGAAGACGAGGAAGCGGAAGACGAAGAAGCCGAAGAGGAGGAAGCAGAAGACGAGGAAGCGGAAGACGAGGAAGCGGAGGACGAAGAAGCCGAAGAGGAGGAAGCTGAAGAAGAGGAAGCGGAAGACGAGGAAGCGGAGGACGAAGAAGCCGAAGAGGAGGAAGCTGAAGAAGAGGAAGCGGAAGACGAGGAAGCGGAGGACGAAGAAGCCGAAGAAGAGGAGCAGGACGTCGGAGACGATACCGGAGAACTCGTCGAGGACAATCGCGAAGAAGGCCACGCCGAGGACGCCGAAAAGGTCTACGAGGGCGACGACGCCTCCGGCGTCCTCCACCTCGACCTCGACGGCCTCTTCCTCGATCTGCTCGGGCTCGAGGTCAACCTGAACCCGGTCCAACTCGACGTGTCGGCCCGCCCGGGCGAAAACAACCTGCTCGGGAACCTGTTGTCCGCAGTGACGGGGCTGCTGGACGGTCCCGGCGCCATGCTGGACAAGGCGAAGGACCTCCTGAGCAAGCCGGTGGAGCTGCTGAAGAAACTCCCGGGGAAGGCGAAAGACGTGCTCAGCGGCCTTCTGGAGAAGCCGAAAGAGCTGCTCAGCGGACTGCTGAGCAAGCCGAAGGAACTGTTCGACAAGCTGCTGGGACTGCTCGGAATCGGCGGCGAAGACGCCGAGGGTGAGGAGGCAGAAGGCGAGGAAGAAGCGGAATCCGGCGGTCGGCTCTCCTCGCTCGCCAGCTGGGTGACGGGCATTCTCGGCAAGCCGGTCCAGTGGCTCCGCGGACTCTTCGGCGGCGAAGCGGAAGCGCCGGCCGAGGAGGAAGCAGCAGAAGCCGCAGACGAAGAAGCGCCTGACGAAGCGGACGCGGAGGAAGAGACTCCCGACGAAGCGGAGGTGGGAGAAGACGAGGAGGCGCCGGACGAAGCGGACGAACAGGAAGACGAAGAGGCGGAGGAAGCGGACGAGGAGGAATCGACCGAATCGCCGGGACCGATCTCCGCCGTCGGCGACCGGGCCAAAGAGGGGATCGCCGGGCTCGCCCCGAACTTGCCGGTCGAGGAATTCGTCGCGACGGTCGTCAGTCAGGTGCTCGAGCAGTTAATTGAGCAGCTCGAACCCGACGAGGAGGAAGCGGGGTCCGGTGACCAATCCGACGCCACAGCGGAGGCAGCCTAACGATGAGTGGAGAATCCGAATCTGAATCCGAGTCCGAGTCTACGTCAATGGCACAGCGAATCGACTACGGGAAGATCACCGAGAACATCGACGTCAACGAGCTGATCGAGGGGACCCAGTGGGAAGACGAGATCGACGAGGATCAGCCACTCGGAGAGGCGCTGGGCGCCCAGATCGGCGCGCTTATCGGCCGGAAGATCGGCGAGTCCATCGGCCGGACGATCGGCGATATGGTCGTCGAAGAACTACTCGGCGGTAAAGAGGCGGCCGAGGAGGAAGCCGAGGAAGAAGAAACTGAGGCTGAAGAAGAGGAAGAAGCTGAGGCCGAAGAGGAAGCGGAGGAGGAAGCCGAGGACGAAGGAGCCGAAGACGAAGGAGCCGAAGAAGAGGAAGCTGAGGATGAGGAAGCCGAAGACGAAGAGGCTGAAGAGGAAGAAGAAGATCTCGAGGAGGAAGCGGACGAATCGGCGGGAGAAGAGAGCGAATCCGAGTCGGCGGACGACGAAGAATCGGCGGAATCGACGGACGACGAGTCCGAAGCCGACGACGAGGAGACCGACGACAACCAGGCCGACGACGGCGAGGAGTCCGGCTCCGACTCCGAGGCCGAGGAAGAGGACGCCGTCGAAGCCGAGGAGGACTAACCATGAGACCGAATCAAGCACTCGGCGGCCGTTCGCCGCACCCGTCTCGAGGTGAGCGCCATGGCTGAGAGCGGACTGCGGAAGCTGGTCGCCCAGGAAGTGAGCGACCAGCTCGACGTGGCCGACGTGCTCGGCGACGGCAGCATCGAGGACAGCATCGACGGCGGCGAGGTCGGCGCGGCGGTCGGCCGCGAGTTCGGCGAGCAGGTCGGGCGCGAACTCGGCGGGGCGATCGGCCGCGGAATCCACGAGTCGATCGCCGAAGGCCTCGAGGAGGGAAAGGACCGGAAGGAAATGCAGTCCTCCCTCACGGCCGCGATCCGTGATTCCCTCCGGGAGACGGTCGAAGAAAACGACGCGAAGGAGTCGGTCCAGTCGCTGGCGCAGGGCGTCTCCGAAGGCAGCGGTCTCGAGGGCTTACTCGAGAGCGATGCTGACGAAAGCGAGGCCGAGAGCGACGAGGGCGAGGAAGCCGACAGCGAGGGCGGCACGCAGGAGACCATCGAGTCGGTCGTCGAGAGCATCGGCGAGGAAAGCGGCCTCGGTGACGTTCTCGAGGGCGAGAGCGAAGAGTCGGAGGGCGAAGCCGAGTCGGAAGAAGGCGACGAGGAAGAGGGAGAAGACGAAGCCGAGTCGGCGGACGAAGACGCCGAGGAGGAACCGGAGGACGAGGCCGAGTCGGAAGAGGACGAGGAAGCGGAGACGGAAGGCGACGGCGAGCCGGAAGCTGAAAGCGACGAAGCGGCGGAGGCCGAGGACGAATCCGAAGCGGAAGCGGACTCCGAAGAGGAGACCGAGGAGACGGCGGACGAATCCGAGGCCGAAGCGAGCGACGACTCCGAGCCGTCGGTCGAGGACATCGAGGATCTGCGCCGGGGTACGCTGGAGGACTTCCTCGGCATCATGTCCTACGACGACCTGCAGTCGGTCGCCAAGGACGTCGGCGTGAAGGCGAACCTCAGTCGCGACGAGATGACCGAGCAGATCATCGCGGCGGTGACCGACGAGGGCGAAGACGAAGACGGGGCCGACGACGAACCGGAAGCCGAAGCCGAATAATCGCCGTCCGTCCTCGAGACTCCGGACGGAAGCGGGCGGCGGACGGCGAACTGCGAACTGCGGTCGCGCGGACGGTGAGGGAACCATGAGTCAGGATAGCCAGGACCTCCACGATCGGGTGACCGAGATACTGAACGCGGCCGAGACCTCGAGCGGGTCGCTGCTCGGCGACGAGGCCGGCGACGCCGACGGCGCGAGCGGGAACCTCCTCGAGACCGCCGCGGAGGCCAACGACCTCCTCGAGTCCGCGGAGCCGGACGAACTGCTCGCGGCGGTCGGGCTGGACACGCTGCCCGACGGCAGCGAGCCGGACTCGATTCCGGCGGCCATCGCGCGGGGCGATCCGGAGCAGGTCGCGGACCTCCAGCGGCTGTTGCACCTCTCGAATCTGGCCGATGACGACGACGAGGGAGCGCTCGAGGGCGCCGTCGACGCGCTCCGGTCGTCGATCGGCGACGGCGAGGAAGCGACGGCCGAATCGGACGCCGGCGACGAGGGCGAGTCGGACGCGGAGGCCGACAGCGAGGGCGATCAGGCAGCGGATGACGAGGCCGAAGACGACGGACTGCTCGAGACCGTACTCGGCTCGGGAGACGAGCGCGGCGGCGATATCGGCGCCGAGGCGTCGGCCGGCGACGCCGGATCCGACGAGGACGACGCCGACAGCGAAGGCGGCGCGCGAGAGACGGTCGAGGCCGCCGCCGAAACGGTCGGCGAAGCCAGCGGACTCCTCGAGAGCGACGAAGAAGAGGTCGACGACGAGGACGACGGCGGCTCCGACATCGGCGACCAGCTCCGGTCGGCGGTCGAGTCCTCGCTGACGGACGTCGGCGACGACCTCGAGGGGCTTCACGAGCGACTGCAGGAGCGAAGCGCCAGTTCCGTCGGCGACGAAGGCGACGGTGAGGACGACGCCGACGCGGCGGACGAGGAAGACGACGGGTTGTTCGGTTCCGGGCTCGGCTCGAGCGACGGGGGCGGCGGCGACGGAACCCGGCACTCGACGATGGCGCCGCCGCCGTCCAAGCGCGCGGATATGAAGACGACGCGTCACTCGACGATGCCCAAACGCCGCTGAGCGATCCGTCCGCTCGCACTGACGCGCACGGACCACCACGAAACCCCGGCAGGAGACCGCTGAAGGCTTATCCCGACTGCAGCCGTCGCTCTCGTATGACGAGACACGTTAGCGAGACCCAGGTCCGCCACTGGTTGGACGAAACGGCGATTCGGGGCGTGACGGCCCACTCCGACGAGGACACCGCGTTCAACCTGCAGGTCGAACTCTCGCGGTTGCCCGTCCACGTCATCAAGGAGGAGGAGTTCGGTCCCGTCCGGATCGTCGGTCGAAGCGGGTTCGACACGGAGCGAACGAAGGAACTGCTCCGCGACGATCAGCGCCGAAGCGAACTCCTCCAGTACGTCGGGCCGATGCTGGCGGCGACGCCGGGGTTCTACACCTTCCTCGACCCCGGCGGCGCGGCCTGTCAGCTCCGGGAGGCGGAAACCGTTCAGGTCGAGTACCGCGTCTACCCCGACGAAGCCAGCCAGCAGGCCCTGATGGACGGCATCATGTCGATCGCGACGAGCATGCGGTACGTCCGAAACGTCGTCGCGACGATCGGCGCCCAAGTGGAACCGGAAACTGATGAGTAACGCGCGTGACGCTGCCGACCGCCTCGCCGTGCGGTGGAGGCCGAACATTTACTTCGGCTGTCGTGTGACATAGCCGTATGACGCTACTCGTGCCCTTCGACGGGTCGAAACTGGCGAGAAAAGCGCTCGAGAAGGCCGCGACGTTCGGCGACCTGTTAGACGAGGAGGTCGTCGTCCTGACGGTGATCCCCGACGACGCCGACTACGCTCGAGACCGCGGCTGGATCGCCGCGGGGGAGCCGTTCGACCCGGAGGCCATCGAGGCGGGCATCGAGACGCGGGCGATGGAGGTCGCCCCGGAAGCGACGTTCCAGACCGAGCGCGTCAGTTCCGACGAACCGACCGCGACGGCGACGAACAACGTCGTCCGCGCGATCCGACGGGTCGCCGGCGAGATCGGCGCGTCGGTGGTCTTCATCGGGTCCGAAAACGCCGGCTCGGTGATCGCCCCGCAGTCGAGCGTCGGCAGCCCGGTCGCCAACGACCAGCGCTACGACGTCTACGTCGTCCGCGAGCCCGGCGAGGGCGTCGATCCCGAGGACATCACGGACATCGATTCGACCGTCGAGTGATCTCGCGCCCGCTATCGCGGCGGCGTCAGTCGGTCTCGCCGTTGGGCACTCGAGTTCGCGGCGCGAAAATCGGAGCCAGTTTGTAGTCGACCGAGGCCGTCTCGAGTAGACGCGTGTTCGGACGGAAGCCGGAATCGACGGAAGTCGAGGGACGACGGCGAGATCGGCCGCGGAGAGGGTCGTAATGCTGGCGGCGTCGATCCCCGTCGAGGATCCGATTCTCATCTTCGGGCTGGCGATGACCGTCTTCCTGGTCGCGCCGCTGGTGCTCGACCGCTACCGGCTCCCCGGGATCATCGGCGTCATCGTCGTCGGCGCGGCGATCGGTCCCAACGGCCTCGGGATCCTCGAGCGCGGGGAGACGATCGTGCTGCTGGGCGAGGTCGGAATCGTCTACCTGATGTTCGTCGCGGGCCTCGAGATCAACCTCGCCCAGTTCATCGCGTACAAGGACCGGAGCGCCGTCTTCGGCCTCCTTTCCTTCGCGATCCCGCAAGCGGTCGGGACCGTCGTCGGCTACTACGCCCTCGGGCTCTCCGTCGGCGCTGCGGCGCTGTTCGCCGCGATTTTCGCCTCGCACACGCTGCTGGCGTACCCGATCGTCAGTCGACTGGGAATCGCGAAGACGGAGAGCGTCACGGCGACGATCGGCGGGACGATCGTCACCGACACCCTCGCGTTGCTCGTCCTCGCGGTCGTCATGGCCGGCGAGGCGGGCGAGCTGGGCCCGACCTTCTGGCTCTCGCTGACGGGGAAGCTCGCGCTCTTCTTCGTCGGCGTCTGGGTGCTCGTCCCCCGGCTGGGCGAGTGGTTCTTCCGAACCGTCGACCAGGAGAGCTACTTCGAGTTCCTGTTCGTGATGGCCGTCCTCTTCGGCTGCGCCTTCCTCGCCGAACTCGCCGGCGTGGAACACATCATCGGCGCGTTTCTCGCGGGGCTGGTCCTCAACCGGCTGATCCCCGAGAGCGGCCCCCTGATGAACCGCATCGAGTTCGTCGGCAACGCCCTCTTCATCCCCTTCTTCCTGCTCTCCGTGGGGATGCTCGTCGACGTGTGGGTTCTGACCGAGGGCCTCGAGACGCTGGTGCTCGCCGTCGCGTTCGTCGGCCTCCTGTTCCCGACGAAGTACGCCGCGGCGTGGCTGACCGCGCGGCTGTACGGCTACTCGACCGACGAGACGATGGCGATGTTCGGACTCTCGCTGGGCCAGGCGGCCGCGGCGCTGGCCATCGTGCTCATCGGCTACGAGGCGGGACTGTTCGGCGAGGCGATGCTCAACGCCGTGGTGCTGATGATCCTCGTCGTCAGCGTGATCAGTCCCGCAATCGTCGACCGGTACGGACGGAGCATCGCCCGCGCGTCCGAACGCACCGCGTACGATCCGCGGGCCGCCCCGCAGCGGATCATGGTCCCCTTTTCGCGCGACTCCCGGTACAGCGAACGCCTGCTCGATCTCGCGCTGCTGGTGCGCGAACCCGACGAGAACCAGCCGCTGTACTCCCTGAGCGTCGCCCGGCCGGGAACCGACGCCGAGGCCGACGTCGCGGAACTCGAGTCGGTCCTCGAGGCGACAGAGGCCTACGCGGCCGGCGCCGAGGTGCCCCTCGAGCCGCAGACGCGCGTCGACGCCAACGTGGCCTCGGGAATCGTTCGAGCGACGCTCGAGAACCGGATCACGACGCTGGTCATCGGCTGGGACGGCGCGCCGCGCATCCAGCGCGTCTTCGGCCACGTGATCGATCAGGTGTTGCTCCGGACGAAACAACTCGTGCTGGTCTCGCACGTGCGACAGCCGCTGAACACCACTGACGAGGTCGTGGTCGTCCTCCCGCCGGGGATCGAACACAACGACGGGTTCTCCGAGGCGGTCCACACGGTCGAACACCTCGCGGAGCAGGTCGGCGCGCCGGTTCGCGGCCTCGTCGTCGGCGGTACTCCCGGGAAGTTCGAGCGCGTATTCGATCTGATCGAACCCGACGTGTCGGCGTCGTTCGAACGAGTCGAAAGCTGGGATGCCCTCGAGGACAGACTCCGCGAGGACGTCGACGAGACGTCGCTGATCGTTCCGGTGAGCGCCCGCCGGGGGACGATGGGCTGGGACGCGACGCTGCAGACGCTGCCGACGACCGTCGCCGAACTGACCGAGGGGAACTTCGTGGTGATCTATCCGGCCGTCGGCGAGCGGGGCGACGATCGGCAGTTCCTCCAGTTCCGGTGACCGAACACATCTCTTTGCCACGGATGAACTGCAGTAGGTACGAGTCGACTATCCGCGAGCGGAGCGAGCGGTTCTCCGCCGGAGCGGGGCGAAGCCCCGCGACGGCGGCCTTTTTTCATCGAAGTTTTTTCACGGGGTTCGACCGAGCGAGCGGAGCGAGCGAGGGAGGACCCCGTTAAGAAAAGTTCGGAGGCCAACGCTTATTCCACTGTCTGCCGTCGGTTCGAACGAGAATGGTCGATCGGAACGGGTGGAGACGGGAGCATCCCGTCCTCACCGGGTCGCCCCGAAGTCCTCCGTCGTCGTTCGTCGAGCAGGCGAACGTTTCGGAGCCGGGGATCTACGAGGAGTTCGAGACGGAGTGGCCGGACTGCTGGGAGCGGGCCGCCGAGTTGCTCTCGTGGGACGAGAGCTACGATACCGTCCTCGAGGACGGGAACGCGCCGTTCTACGAGTGGTTCGCCGGCGGCCGGCTGAACGCGTCGTACAACTGCCTCGATCGGCACCTCGAGGCGGGACGGAAGAACCACGCCGCGATCCGCTGGGAGGGCAAGCAGGGCGAGCGGCGGACCTACACCTATCGCGATCTGTACGTCGAGGTCAACGAGTTCGCCGCGGCGCTGCGCGATCTGGGCGTCGAGGAGGACGACGTGGTGACGATCTACCTCCCGATGATCCCGGAGCTGCCGATCGCAATGCTGGCCTGCGCCCGCATCGGCGCGCCCCACAGCGTCGTCTTCGCCGGGCTGTCGGCCGACGCGCTCGTCGCCCGGATGGACGCCGCCGACAGCGAGTACCTGCTGACCTGCGACGGCTACTACCGCCGCGGGGACGCCTTCAACCAGAAGAGCAAGGCCGACAACGCCCAGCTCAAACTCGAGCAGGACGTGCGGACGGTCGTCGTCGACCGGCTGGGCGAGGACCTCCCCCACGTCCTCGGCGACGAGGAGTACGACTACCACGACCTCCGCGCGGAGTTCGCCGGCGAGACCGTCGAGCCGGTCTCGCGGGACGCCGAGGACATGCTGTTCCTGATGTACACCTCGGGGACGACCGGCGAGCCGAAGGGCGTCGTCCACTCCACGGGCGGCTATCTCGCCCACGTCGCGTGGACGAGCCACGCCGTCTTGGACGTCAAACCCGAGGACACCTACTGGTGTGCCGCAGACATCGGCTGGATCACCGGCCACTCCTACATCGTCTACGGCCCGCTCGCGCTGGGGACGACCTCGGTCATGTACGAGGGGACGCCCGACTACCCCGACCGAGACCGGCTCTGGGAGATCGTCGACCGCAACGCCGTCGACGTCTTCTACACCGCGCCGACGGCGATCCGGGCGTTCATGAAGTGGGGCGAGGAGTACCCCGCGGAACACGATCTGTCGTCGCTGCGCCTGCTCGGCAGCGTCGGCGAACCGATCAGCCCGCGCCCGTGGAACTGGTACTACGAGCACATCGGCAACGAGGAGTGCCCGGTCGTCGACACCTGGTGGCAGACCGAGACCGGCGCCGTGACGATCTCGACGCTGCCCGCGATCGACGACATGAAACCCGGCGCGGCCGGGCCGGGGCTCCCGGGGATCGACGTCCGGGTCGTCGACGGCGCCGGCGAGCCGGTCGATCCGGGCGACACGGGCTATCTCACGATCGCCCGCCCGTGGCCGGGAATGGCCCGGACGCTGTACGACGGCGACGACCGCTTCCGCGCGGAGTACTGGGAGCGGTTCTCCGACCCGGAGGCCGACGAGTGGCACTACTTCAGCGGCGACGCCGCCAGAATCGACGAGGACGGCTACGTGACGGTCCTCGGCCGGGTCGACGACGTGATCAACGTCTCCGGCCGCCGGCTGAGCACGATGGAGATCGAGTCGGCGATCACCGACGTCGCCGGCGTCGCCGAGGCCGCCGTCGTCGGCCGCTCGAGCGAGACGAACGGCACCGACGTCTACGCCTACGTCAGCACCGAGGGCGGCTACGACGACGAGACCGCCGTCCGCGAGGCGATCGTCGACAACATCGAGGCGGCGATCGGACCGATCGCTCGGCCCGAGGCGGTCGTCTTCACGCCCGAACTTCCCAAGACGCGTTCGGGTAAGATCATGCGCCGCCTGCTCGAGGACGTCGCGAACGGCGAGGAACTCGGAGACACGAGCGCGCTTCGGAATCCCGAGATCGTCGGCGAGATCCAGGCGGAGATCGACGGCGAGTGACCGCGGCGCACCTGATTTCGTGGTCTCAAGTAATGCGAAACGCTCCGTAGCGACGACGCGCACGCCGTATTCGCGATACCACCGGTCTACCGCCGGTTCGCGCCGATACAATTATATTCGCGCCGCTGGAATGCGCGAAGCATGAGTCTCGAGGGGGTGGACGCGGCGGCGCTCGAGCGCGACGAGTACGAGATTCTCCTCGATGCCGCCGAGACGTATCGCGAGGCGCTGGTCGTGCGCCTCTGTGCCGACGTCGGTCTCCGGCCGCGGGAACTGGCCGAACTCACCGTCGACGACGTGGAGCAGGTCAGGATCGAGCCGCCCCGCTATCTGGTTCGGGTGCCGGCCGTCGACGGCGGTGACGGCCGAACGGCGTACCTGCCGACTCACGTCGAACGCGAGTTGCGACGCTACGCCCGGAGCAACAGACTGACGACCGACGATCGGATCCTCCCCGTCACGGCCCGCCGGCTCCAGATGCTCGTTTCGGACGTCGCGGACCGAGCCGCCGAACTGTTCAACCGCCCGGACCTGTCCGACGTCTCGACGAGCGATCTCCGCCGGTACTTCGCCCGTCGCGCGCTGGTCGATCGCGGCGTCAACCCGCGGGCCGTCAAGGCCGCCGGCGGCTGGCGGAGCTTCGAGGCCCTCGAGCCGTACCTCCCCGAACCGACCGACACCGAGATCATCGACGCCTTCGACGCCCTGGAACGGCCGTCCGGAACCGGCCGCGACCGCGACGGTCCCGTCGTCGGCGACGACAGCGTCATCCGGCTGCTGCTCGCTGCGAGCGACCGGTACGCGCTGTTGCGTCTCGACTCGGACGGCTACGTCGAGCGCTGGAACCGGAGCGCGGCCGCGATGTTCGGCTACCGAGCCGGCGAAATCGTCGGCACGCACGTCTCGACGTTCTACACCGACGAAGCGGTCGACGAGGGCGTCCCCGATCGGGTGCTCGCGACGGCCTTAGAGGAGTCGGGGCACGAACGCGAAGGGTGGCGCGTCGCCGAGGACGGGTCGCGGTTCCGCGCGACCGAGGTCATTTCGCCGCTGCGGGACGATCAGGGGCGACACCGCGGCTTCGCGGTCTTCGTCCGCGACGTCTCGCCGGCCCACGAGGAACTCGAGGAACTTCGCGCGCGCAGAGACGAACTCGAGCGCCGATACGACGTCGCTCGATCCCACCGGGCGGTGACGCGTGCGTTGCTGGAGTCGACCGATCACGAGGAGGTAGAGGAAAAGACCTGCGCCGCACTGACCGCCGGCGGCGCCTACGAGTACGCCTGGATCGAGCGGGCGACCCACGCGGACCGGCGGACGGACCGGCGCACCGCCAGCGGGATCGATCCGGACGCCGTCGACCGACTGGTCCCCGAGGCGTGGCGTGACGGCGAGGTCGAGTCGATCGACGTCGACGGGGAGCCGTCCGTCTCGATCGGACGAGGCGTCTCCCTCGCGATCGACGGCGACGGAGGGGAGGAGGGCGACGGTGGCACCGACGAGATCGGAGCCCTCGCGCGCATCCCGCTCGCGTACGGCGACACGGTCTACGGCGCCCTCTCGGTCGCGACCGACGCCGACGACGCGTTCGACGACGAGGAGCGACGCTCGCTCGAGACGATCGGCCAGCAGGTCGGCTACGCCATCGCGGCGATCCGGCGGCGGAATCTCCTGCTGTCCGATCGGGTCGTCGAACTCGAACTCGAGTGTCGCGACGACGATTCGTTCTTCGTCGACGCCTCGCGGCGGCTGGGCTGTCGGTTCGAGCTCGACTCGCTCGTCCCCGTCTCGGAGACGACGCAGCTGTACTACCTGCGCCTCGAGGGGGCGTCGCCGGCCGACGTCTTCGATCTCGCCGCGGAGGATCCCGGTATCGAAGACTACCGGCTGGTCGAGACCGACGCGGAGGGGTGGCGCGTCGAGTTCGTGGTCGATAGCTCGTGTCCGATCGTCACGCTCACCGAGTACGGCACTACCGTCCTCGAGGCGCGGTTCGTGGGCGGAACCGCGACGATCACGGCCGAATGCGCCGTCGACGCCGATATCCGGACGATCCTGGACGGGCTCCGCGCCGTCTTCCCCGACTCCGAGCTGGTCGGCAAACGCGAGACCGAACGGAACGTCCGGACCGCTCGCGAGTTCCGCGAGGGCCTCGAGGACCGGCTGACCGACCGTCAGGAGGCGTCGCTGCGGGCGGCCTACTTCGGCGGCTACTACGACTGGCCCCGGGAGAGCACGGCCGAGGAGATCGCCGACGCGATGGGAATCTCTTCGCCGACGCTGCACAACCACCTGCGGAAGGGCCAGCACGAACTCCTGCGGACCTTCTTCGACGATCCGGGCGACGAGTCTCGCGGGACCGACTGACGGAGATCCTGTCGATCGATCGGATACTAACCCTCTAGATGAACGGCCTGCACGTGACGGGTCCGACGGCGAACGGCGGTCGATCGGCTCGCACTCGTTCGTCGCGCGACCGTTCGACCGGGGGGATTCGGGTCGATATAAGCGGCTATATGCTCCTAATACAGTCAATATTCCCTAGCTATCATCCCCCGTGTCGGGTCGATTTTGCACAACTAGATGGCGGCTTTACTATGCCAGTTGTGTTTGGGTGTGGTGTATCATGTCACAGGAGGATGCCAACCTCGAGGCGCGACTCGAGGAACAGGAGACGTTCGAACCCTCCGACTCGTTCGTCGAGCAGGCGAACGTCTCGGATCCGGGGATCTACGAGGAGTTCGAGGAGAACTGGCCGGAGTGCTGGGAACGGGCGGCCGATCT
Source organism: Haloterrigena gelatinilytica (assembly GCF_013342145.1). Classification (NCBI taxonomy): domain Archaea; kingdom Methanobacteriati; phylum Methanobacteriota; class Halobacteria; order Halobacteriales; family Natrialbaceae; genus Haloterrigena; species Haloterrigena gelatinilytica. The sequence continues at coordinate 2,458,941 of NZ_JABUQZ010000001.1, forward strand.
CCTCTCGTGGGACGAGGAGTACGATACCGTCCTCGAGGACGGGAACGCGCCCTTTTACGAGTGGTTCACCGGCGGCGAGCTGAACGCGTCGTACAACTGCCTCGACCGACACGTCGAGGAGGGCCGCGGCGACAGCGTCGCCATCGAGTGGGAAGGGGAACTCGGCGAGACGCGAACCTACACCTACAGCGAGTTGCTGGACGAGGTCGAAGACTTCGCTGCGACACTGCGCGACCTCGGCGTCGAGGAAGACGACATCGTCACGCTGTACATGCCGATGGTTCCGGAGCTGCCGATCGCGATGCTGGCCTGCGCCCGCATCGGCGCACCGCACAGCGTCGTCTTCGCCGGCTTCTCGGCGGACGCGCTGGCGACGCGGATGAACTCGGCCGACAGCGAGTTCCTCGTCACCTGCGACGGCTACTACCGCCGCGGTGACGCGCTCGATCACCTCTCGAAGACCAACGAGGGCCTCGAGGGCGTCGAGCACGAGGTCTCCGACGTCGTCGTCGTCGACCGACTGGGCGAGGACCTCGACCACGACCTCGCGGACAACCAGCACGACTACGACGAACTCGTCGCCGACCACGAGGGATCGTCGGTCGAGCCCGTAACCCGCGACGCCGAGGACATGCTGTTCCTGATGTATACCTCGGGGACGACGGGTCAGCCCAAGGGCGTCAAACACACCACCGGCGGCTACCTCGCCTACACGGCCTGGACCTCCCACGCCGTACTGGACATCGAGGCCGACGACACCTACTGGTGCTCGGCTGACATCGGCTGGATCACGGGCCACTCCTACATCGTCTACGGTCCGCTCGCGCTGGGGACGACCTCGGTCATGTACGAGGGCACGCCGGACTATCCGGACAAGGACCGGCTGTGGGAGATCGTCGAGAAGAACGAGGTCGACATCTTCTACACCGCGCCGACGGCGATCCGCGCGTTCATGAAGTGGGGCTCCGAGTACACCGAGAACCACGACCTCTCCTCGCTGCGCCTGCTCGGCACCGTCGGGGAGCCGATCAACCCGCGGGCCTGGAAGTGGTACTACAAGCACATCGGCAACGAGGAGTGTCCGATCGTCGACACCTGGTGGCAGACCGAGACCGGCGGGATGATGATCACGACGCTACCCGCGATCAACGAGATGAAACCCGGCTCGGCCGGGCCGCCGCTGCCGGGCATCGACGCGCAGGTCGTCGACGCGAACGGCGAGGAGGTCGACGCCGGACAGGCCGGCTACGTCACGGTCAACAACCCGTGGCCCGGCATGCTCCGGACGCTCTACCAGAACGACGAGCGGTTCATCGAGGAGTACTGGGAGGAGTACTCCGACGCCGACGCCGACGAGTGGGTCTACTTCCCCGAGGACGGCGCGAAGATCGACGAAGACGACTACATCACCATCCTGGGCCGAGTCGACGACGTGATCAACGTCTCCGGCCACCGGCTCGGGACCATGGAGATCGAATCGGCCGTCGTCGGCGTCGAGGGGATCGCCGAAGCCGCCGTCGTCGGCGGCGACCACGACGTCAAGGGCGAAGCCGTCTACGTCTACGCCATCCCCGAGGACGGCTACGAGGACCGCCACGCCGAACTCGAGGAGAAGGCCATGGAGGCCGTGCTCGACTCGATCGGTCCGATCGCCCGGCCCGAGGAGATCGTCTTCACGCCCGAACTCCCGAAGACGCGCTCGGGCAAGATCATGCGCCGCCTGCTCGAGAACATCGCCAGCGGCGACGAACTGGGTGACACCTCGACGCTCCGGAACCCGGAGGTCGTCGACGAGATCGCCGACCAGGTCACGGGCGACTAACCCCTCGCACGATCCTTTCTATTACAGGTATTACAGACACAACAACGACACACGGACAAAATATGACAGATAATAACACGCACTCAGCGGACGACGAATCGTTCGAGACAGACGGTGGCGTTTCGGACGTCGAACGCGAGAAGCAGATCGACTATTTGGACGTAGAGATCAACCTGCTGAAACCGGCGACGCCGTTCATGCGCGATCACAACAGGATCATCCTACGGGGGTTTGCGATCTGGGCGGTCATCGTTTTCGGGCCGATCACGTTGACGCGGCTCTTCCCGGGCGTGATGACGACGACGATGCCGGTACTCGGCTTCCCGTTTCACTACTTCCTGATCGCGGTCGGTGCACCGGGCGGTGCGCTCTTGCTGTCGGTCTGGTACGTCCGCAAGCGCGACGAGATCGACGAGAAGTACGATATCGAACAGATCGCGGCGACCGATCTGGAACGGACCGACACCGGCAGCCAAGAGCCAGCGGCGACTGACGGAGGTCTCGACCAATGAGCGGCCTCGGGTTGGCCGCGATCGATGGGCTCGCGGCGACGGGTGACGCACTCGCGGCGCTCCAGGTGGACGTCACGCCGCTCCAAGCGGACGAGGAGTTGCTCCCGGAGGGGCTGAACATCGGCTTCAAACCGGCCCCCGCGATCATCGTTATCGCCATGATGGGGCTGTTTCTGGCGACCGGAGTGTTCTACAAGGTCGCCGACACCGCCGACATGTGGGTCGCCGGTCGCTCGATCGGCAACGTCGAGAACGGCATGGCGATCGGCGCCAACTGGATGTCGGCCGCGTCCTACCTCGGAATGGCGGCGCTGATCGCGCTATCGGGGGTCTACGGGCTGGCGTTCGTCGTCGGCTGGACGACCGGCTACTTCGTCCTGCTCATCTTCCTGGCCGCGCAGATGCGCCGGTTCGGGAAGTACACCGCACCGGACTTCGTCGGCGACCGATTCAACTCCGACGCCGCCCGGGCGATCGCCGCGATCACGACGTTCCTGATCGGGTTCGTCTACGCGCTCGGCCAGGCCCGCGGGATGGGGCTGGTCGGCCTGTACATCCTCGGAGATCCCGGAATTCCGGGAATGAGCGGATACCAGGGAATGATGGTCATCTTCATGGTGATCACGATCGTGTACCTCGCGCTGTCGGGGATGCTCGGGGCGACCAAGACGATGGTCATCCAGTACGTCATCCTCATCAGCGCGTTCCTGATCGGGCTGCTGGTGACCGGCTACGTCAGCGGGTATTCGACGGTCCTGCCGCAACTCGAGTACGGCCAGCTGATCGGCGAACTCAGCGCCGAGTTCTCCGAGCCGTTCGCGGGCGGGAGCTACTACCTGTGGATCGCGACGGCGTTCAGCCTGATCTTCGGGACCTGCGGCCTACCGCACGTCCTGGTCCGGTTCTACACGGTCGAGAACGAGCGGATCGCCCGCTGGTCGTGCACCTGGGGGCTGTTCTTCATCTGCTTGCTGTACCTGTCGGCGCCCGCCTACGCCGCGTTCGGTACCGACCTCTACAGCAGCGAGGTTGGCCCGGCGTACGGCGATCCTGGTATGAGTGCGGAAGCCGGTGACGTCATCGTCGTGCTGGCGACGCAACTGGCCGGCCTACCGACGTGGCTCGTTGGCTTCGTCGCGGCGGGCGGCATCGCCGCAGCGATTGCGACGACTGCCGGGCTGTTCATCGCCGGTTCGTCGGCGATCTCCCACGACATCTACGCGAACATCATCAACGAGGACGCGACCCAGCAACAGCAGGTTCTGGTCGGTCGACTCAGCATCATCGCGCTGGGCGTGCTGACTATCATCTTCGCGCTGGACCCCACGGCTCCGATCGCCGCGCTGGTCTCATTCGCGTTCTCGCTGGCGGCCATCGTCCTGTTCCCGATGTTCTTCCTCGGACTGTGGTGGGAGAACACGAACCGACCGGGGGCGCTCGCCGGGATGATCTCCGGACTGATCGTCTGGCTCATTCCGATGTTCAACGAGGGCCACTTCGGTCCCGGCTTCGACATCGAATTCCTCGCGACGTGGATGCCCGCGATCGGCTCCGGCCTGATCGGCGTGCCGATCGTCTTCGCCATCACCATCGCCGTCTCGCTGGTCACGGACGAACCGCCGCTCGAAACGAAGCAGATGGTCCGGCAGTGTCACAGTCCGGAACCGATGCCGAAGGACAAGACGGCTGCCGACGTCGTCGCTGAGAGGAACGGCGATGGACCGACCCCTGCGGACGACTAACACCATGTACGAACGCATACTCATTCCGACGGACGGAAGCGACGTTGCGGAACTAGCGGTCGAGCACGCGCTCGACATCGCGGCGCAGTACGACGCCGAGGTCCACGCGTTGTACGTCGTTGACACTAATGCGGTCGCGTACAGTCTAGGCGCCGAACAGGTCGATCGGATCCGATCCGGTAACTTCCAAGGCATGACGGAGCTCCGCGAGGACGCGGAAGCGGCGACCGACTACGTCCGCGAACAGGCGGACGCACGCGGGCTCTCGGTGATCGAACACATCTCGGGGGGACAGCCCCACGAAATGATCGCCGACTACGCCGAAGACCACGACGTCGACCTCATCGTTATCGGGAGCCACGGTCGCTCCGGCGTGAGACGGGCACTGCTCGGGAGCGTCACCGAACGGACGCTCCGATCGACGACGGTTCCGGTACTCGTCGTCGACGCACGAGCGGACGACCGCGAGTAGCGGGCGTACCGCTTTCCGCGCACGATCAACCGACCGATCACCGTTTCTTCGGTACCGCGTCGATCAGCGGTGGGGCCGGCGACTGCCCATCGCACTCGTTGGGGCACGCGACGGTATCGGCCGCCGATCTCGATCCGCTACCGGCCGTCTCCCGACTCGAGCGTTCGTGTCCCCGCGACGGTTCACTGCTCTTGGGCGGTTTTCGCCCACTTGAGACTCGCGAAGAAGCCGTAGTACGCGACGATGCCGGCGAACATGAACATGTAGTACGCCCACCTCGGTCCGTCGACCAGATCGAAGAAGACGCCGACCATCGTCACCCAGACGATCGCGAACATCAGATCCGTGAGGATACCCCAGCGCTCCTCTCGGGCGGTTTCGAGCCACTCGGCGATACCGCTCATCGATCGATCACCCGCAGATCCCCGGTTTCGACCATCGAGTACGAGTTTTTTCGGTACCTGAAAAAACCTATCGGCGCCGTCGGACCGACGAGCGTCCACGTACGCGCCGTGCGATCGACGATCCCTACTCCCAGTAATCGACGTCGTCGCCGATCCGATAGTAGCCCTCGAGCGTCCGCTCCTCGCGACCGCCGGGCGGCGAGCCGACGTAGACGCCGAACGTCTCCATCTCCGGATAGACAGTCACATCCGGCTCGACCATCGTCGAGACCATCAGGTACCGCAGCGGATCGTCGCCGTCGTTGACGACCCGATGGCCGCCGCGCTCGTCGGCCGAAAAGCTCGCGAAGTCTCCCGCCTCGAGCGGTTTCTCGCCGTCGGCCGCGACGAGCAGCCCCTCGCCGGCCAGCACGTACAGCGCCTCCTCGTTGGCCGTGTGGTAGTGATAGGGCCACGAGCGCTTCCCCGCCGGGAGTTCGTAGAGGCTACAGCCGAGGTCGTCGGCGTCGGCGGCGGTCGAGAGTTCCTTGCGGCGAAACGCGGTGTCGTTGGGTTTCGGGTCGTACTCGTTCCACTCGAGGTCCGACTCGTTGATTTTCCCCATACCCAGTTACCGACATCCGTCAACGGTATAAGATTTCTCGCGACTCGACTCGCTTCGGTTCACTGCTGATCAGGGCTCGAGAAGTGAGTGAACCGAGCGTCGGGCCAATTCAGCATCCGCGAACGAAGTGAGCGGTTCACCGAGCGCGCCGTCGGCGCGCTCGGCCCTTTTTCATCGAAGTTTTTGCGCCGAGAGGTGAGCGAGCATAGCGAGCGAACCCGAGGCGCAAAAAGTTCGGTCGGAAAACGAAACCCCCTAACCCCGTCCGAGAGTGGCATTCGGTATGCACGACGACAGCGAGGTCGCCGTCCTCCGGCTCGGCCACCGCCCCGGTCGGGACGAGCGGATGACGACCCACGTCGGCCTGACCGCGCGGGCGCTGGGCGCCGACCGCGTCCTCCTGCCCGACAACGCGGGCCAGTCGAAGGAGACCGTCGCGGACATCACCGACCGCTTCGGCGGCCCCTTCGGGGTCGAACTCACCGATTCGCCCCAGGGGATCATCCGCAACTGGGCGGGTCGGGTCGTCCACCTCACGATGTACGGCGAGCGCGTCCAGGACGTCGAGGACGAGATCCGGGCGGCCCACGGCGACGAGGGCCAGCCGCTGCTCGTCGTCGTCGGCGCCGAGAAGGTCCCCTTCGACGTCTACGAGGAAGCCGACTGGAACGTCGGCGTCACCAACCAGCCCCACTCGGAGGTCGCCGGCCTCGCGGTCTTCTTAGACCGGCTGTTCGAGGGGCGAGAACTCGAGCGCGACTGGGAGGACGCCGACCGTCACGTCATTCCGATGGAGACCGGCAAGCGCGTCGAGTCGACTGACGAGGAGTGAGACCCCGCTAGCGGCTCGGGATCAGCACCGAAAACGGTCGGCAGAGCCGGCGGATCGCGTCGCGCATCAGCCCCGAAACGCCCATCTTCGCTTCGTTCACGGTGTATCGATCGTCGCCGACCCGTTCGATCGGGACGTCGTCGCCGAACTCCTCGAGGAGTCGTTCGACCTCGTCGACCGAGAACTCGCTGCGGGCGGCGATAGCTGCAGGCGAGAGGGCGACCGACGACTCGCGGAGGACCCGGCCGATGGCGCCCGTGTCCGACACGACCCGCACGTTCTCGCGAAACGAGCGGTCGTCCATGGGGTCCTCGGGCGGGCCCGACCGATCGATCCCGTGGCGGCGGTCGTACAGGGAGTCGAGACAGAGCCACCAGCCGACGGCCGAGAGGGCGACGAACACCCACGAGAACCAATTGACTGCGGCGATAGCGGAGCCGACGCCGACCCCGCCGCCGATCAGGACTCCAGAGAGGTAGTCGGGTGCCTCGAGGGTGTCGATGAGCGCGGTGAGGAACGGGACGCCGACGAGGAGGCCGACGGCGATGCCGATCGCGGTCGACTCGTTACCGGAGAGCGCGAGAACGGCGCCGAAGCCGGCGGCGGTGGTGACGTCGGCGCGGTCGATCTCGTCCCGGAATCGGGCGGCGAATCGACGGATCATCGTGTATTAAATCGTATACCATCGGCATTAATACTACTGTTCGGGCGGACGATCGACCGAAGACGCGTCCGGCTCCGGTGGGCTGGCGCCCTCGAGCGCCCCAGCGAACACCCGATCGACTGAGCGAGCACGAACGGACCGTCCGGCGATTCGCGGCGAAGGTGTAATCGGGCCGAAATTTTATACGCGACCTTCGGTATCATATACCATGGATCTGGACGACGTCGATCCGACCGCGCGAGCGGGGAACGTCGCGAAGCTGTTCGACGAGACGGCCGCACACCACGGGGACGCCCAGGCGATGGAACACCGCGGCGAGCGGACGACCCACGCCGAGCTCCGGGCGCGGACCGCCGCCTTCGCCGGCGGACTCCGCGAGTTGGGTCTCGAGCCCGGCGATCGCATGCTACTCTTTCTGCCGAACTGTCCGGAGTACCTCGTGGCCGCGCTCGGCGGGTTCAAGGCGGGCGTCGTCTTCTCGCCGGTCAACCCGCAGTACAAGCGCCGCGAGGTCGCCTACCAGCTCGCGGACGCCGACGCGAAGGCGATCGTCACCCACCCGCTGCTCCGGGAGGTCGTCGACGAAGCTCTCGAGGAGGCGGATCGAGAGCCCACGATCGTCACCGTCGAGAGCGAGATGGCGGACCGAGACCCCGACGACGTCTTCTTCGAGGACGTCACCGGCGAGCCGACGCTGGTGGAGCGGGCCGACGACGACGTCGCCCTGCTACCCTACACGTCGGGAACGACGGGCGATCCGAAGGGCGTCCAGCTGACCCACCGAAACACGCGCGCACAGATGAGCTGGCCGCTGACGACCTCCAACGTCGACGTCGACGGCGAGGACGTTCGCAGCCTCATCTGGCTCCCGCTGTATCACATCACCGGCTTCACCCACACCGCGCTCCAGCCGCTCGTCGGCGGCGGGGGGCTGTACTTCCGTAGCGCCCTCGAGTGGGACGCCCAGGAGTGTATGGAACTCATCGAGGCGGAGGGGATCACCCACTTCGTCGGCGTGACGACGATGTACGCGGACATGGTCGAGGCCGACGGCTTCGGCGACTACGACCTGACGAGCCTCGAGGCCGCGTCCGAGGGCGGCGCGAAGCTCTCGACGTCGGTTCAGGAACGGTTCGAGGAGACCGCCGGCGTCGACGTCTCCGAAGGGTACGGGCTCACCGAAACCCACGGCGCCACCCACACCCAACTGGGCTCGTCGTTCGGCCTGAAACACGGGACGATCGGTCAGCCGCTGCGGCTGACCGACTGCAAGATCGTCGACGAGAGCGGCGACGAGGTGGCCCCCGGCGAGGAGGGCGAACTCCTCGTTCGCGGTCCGGCGGTCATGAAGGGGTACCACGGGATGCCCGACGCGACCGAGCGGGCGTTCACCGAGCGCGGCTACTTCCGGACCGGCGACGTCGCCCGACGGGACGAGAACAACTACTACGAGATCGTCGACCGCAAGAAACACGTCATCGTCAGCGCCGGCTACAACGTCTACCCCAGCGAACTCGAGACCCTGCTGTTGGAACACGAGGCCGTCGCGGACGTCGCCGTCATCGGCGTCCCGGACGACCGCCGCAACGAAGTTCCCAAGGCTTTCGTCGTTCCCGCGGCCGGGGTCGACCCGGGAACGGACGTGACCGCCGACGAACTCAAGCGGTACAGCCTCGACCGCGTCGCCGAGTACAAACACCCTCGGGAGGTCGAGTTCGTCGACGAACTCCCCCGGACCACCAGCGGCAAGGTACAGAAGTACAAGCTCGAGTCCGGCGACGCCTGAGGCCGCGACGGTCGATTCGTCGCGGCCGCGAGCGGTGGGTACGGCGCCGACCGCGAACGGCTAGTTTTTCACTCCTCGAGGTCCCAAATCGAGTATGGATTCGGACGCGCCGCTTCAGCGGACGCCGATCGAGTACTACATGTTCGCCGCGGTGCTGGTCGTGCTCAACATGGTCGTGCTGGTCGCGACCGGCCACAGCCTCCTGGTGGCGATTCCGAGGGGGCTGTTCTTCGGGCTCTTCCAGGCGACCATGCTCTTGCTGATCGTCGTCACCCTGCGTTTGATACTGGGACGGATGGGCCGGTCGGACGACGGTCCGACCGAGTAGCGGGGCCGCCCGCCGGGCGACGGTTCAACGATCCGGAGACTCCGCCGGGGGCCCGGAACGCGAGGCAGTTAACAAGACTTAATGGCCACATGCCGTTACACGTAGGTAATGGCTTTTGAGGACCTGCTCGAGGATCCGGTCATCCAGAAGTACTTGCACGAGCTGGTCGGTCCCAAGGGGATGCCCGTCGCGGCGGCGCCGCCGGACGGGGAAGTGACCGACGAGGAGCTCGCGGAGGAGCTGGATCTCGAGTTGAACGACGTGCGGCGGGCGCTGTTTATCCTGTACGAGAACGATCTCGCGACCTACCGACGACTGCGCGACGAGGACTCGGGGTGGCTCACCTACCTCTGGACGTTCGAGTACGACAACATTCCCGAGAACTTAGAAGACGAGATGTACCGCCTCCACGAGGCCCTCGAGGAACGCCGGGAGTACGAGCGTAACCACGAGTTCTACCTCTGTGAAATCTGCTCGATCCGGTTCGAGTTCGGCGAGGCCATGGACTTCGGCTTCGAGTGCCCCGAGTGTGGCTCGCCGCTCGAATCGATGGACAACGATCGGCTCGTCAACGCGATGGACGACCGCCTCGACGCCCTCGAGGACGAACTTAACCTAGAGGCCTGATGGTCGTACTCGCAACCAAACTGTACGTCGACGGCGACGCCCGCGAGCGGGCGCTGGACTCGCTTCGCTCGCTGGTCGCCAACGAGATCGGCGAGCTCGAAGTCGAGTTCGAACTCGGCGTGCGCCACGACGACTTCCCGTCGGTGACCATCGAGGGCGAGGACGCCACCGTCGCGCGCAACGCCCTCCGCGAGGAGTTCGGCGAGATCGTCCCCGATCTCGAGCCCGGCGAAACGTACGTCGGCACCCTCGAGTCCTGGGACGACGACGGCTTCGTTCTCGACGCGGGACAGGGCGAGGGCGTGCGGATCCCGACCGACGAACTCGGACTCGGTCCGGGGTCGCCCGAACAGCTCCGCGAGCGGTACGGGCTGGTCCAGCATCTGCCGCTGCGGTTCGTCTACGGCTCGGCTGACGCCGGCGAGGACGGCGAGGGCGAACCGTCCCGGCTCGCCGACGAAGAACGAGACCGCCTCTACGACTGGACCCGCGGCGACGGTCGGCTCAACGTCAACAGCGCCACCCGCGCCGAAGTGCGGGCGACGCTGAACCGCGCCGGCCACGCCCAGGACTACGTCACCGTCGAACGACTGGGGCTCCTCGAACAGAGCGTGATCTGTACCGAAGATACCGACCCGCCGGGACTGCTCGCCAGCGTCGGCGAGTACCTCCCGGCGGAGCTCCGCTGCGTCGTTCCGTAACATGAATCGACGGCTCGTTCTCGCGGTGATCGCGGTCGGGTTGCTCGTTACCACGGCCGGCTGTTCGGGCGTCTTCAGCGGGATTTCCGACGAGCAACTCGATCGGGATCAGGAGTACGACGACCTGCGGGGCAACGCGTCCGACGCCGACGTCACCATCGACGTCGAGGGCGGCAACATGCTCAATAGCGGCGAATTCCGCGCCGTGTACGACCTCGACGGAACGGAAGAGCTCTCGCTCTCCCAGTCGACTCTCTTCAGCGAGCAGGCGCTCGACATCCACAGCGTCCGCTACTGGTACCCCAACGGAACCGAGGTGACGGGGTCGGAACTTGACATCGAGCAGAGCCGCTCGAGCACCGAGATCCGCGTCCCCGACGAGGACGGCACGCTCGCCTTTTCGGGCGAGGCGGGCCGGAAGACGTTCAGCCTGCCGGCGTACGTCGAGGGCTCCCACGAGGTCCGGCTCCCCGAGAATCACCGGACGACGAACTTCCTCTTCGGCGACGTCAGCCCGAACGGCTACGAGCGGGAGATCGTCGACGACGAGGAACGCCTCTACTGGGAGGAAGTCGAGAACGAAATCTCGGTCCGCTACTACCTCGCTCGCGACGTCCCCCTGTTCATCGGACTGATCGGCACCGTCGCGCTCATCGGGGGCGCCGGCATCGCGTACTACTACCGGGAGGTCAAGCGACTCCGCAAGGAACGCGAGGAGATGGGCCTGAGCGTCGATATCGACGACGATTCGAACGACGGCCCGCCGCCGGGAATGGGCTAACCCGGTTCGAGGACTCCGTGCTATCGGCGCGTCGATTTTCGCGACCGGTCGAGACGAATCGTCAGCCGTGAATCGCCCGTTCGTCGAGCCAGAGCACTTCGTCGCCGTCGATCTCGAGTCGACCCTTGACGTGGGCGATCCGAGCGCCGGTCGGCGTCGGCTCGAGGTCGCTCGTCCGCACGGTTCGCGTGACGTCGACGTCGTCGACGAGCCAGCCGACGTACGCATCGTCGGCGTCGGTCAGCCGAAAGACGAGCAGTTTCGGCGTCTCGATCCGGTTTATCGTCCGGACCGACGAACTGAACGCTCGCGGGAGGTCGACGACCCGAATGCGGTCGCCGGCGACGGAGACGGTCCCGGCGTTCCACGGGTCGTCGGCCGTCGCGACGGATCGGTCGTCGCCGACGCCGAGAACGGAGTCGACGGAGGCGGCCCGGACGCAGTACCGGTCTCCCTCGAGGGTAAACGTCAGCACGGAAACCCGATCGTCGCCGCGGTCCTGGTTTACGGACGATGCCATACTGGTGCGAAATTTAACTGTGTAAAGATAAGGATTTCGGTCGGAATTCGAACAACAAACGACGGACGGCGGATCCGCGTCGGCAGCGGGAGTCAACGTTTTAGTGTTGGAATGTGATGCTCGAGCAAGAACATGACCCCGGATCTCTCCGAGAAGCTTCTCGGAATCGATATCGACGACGCCGACGAGAGACGGCAACGCGACGGTAGCGAGACGGACGAACCGCGGGCGGAACTCGAACAGTTCGTCGTCTTCGGACTGGGCGACCACCGGTTTGCGATGCCGGTCGCGACCGTACGCACGCTCGCGGAGGTCCCCGACGACGTTACTCGCGTCCCGCGGGCGCCGCCGGCGATCGAGGGGATGGTGGACCTGCGCGGGGATATCACGGCCATGGTCGATCCGGGCGTTCACTTCCCGACCGTCGAGCGCGAGGCCACCGCGGGGCGCGAACGGTTGCTCGTGCTCGACCGGCCGTCCGACCAGCAGTCAGCCGCGATCCACGTCGACGACGTGATCGGCGTGGAGACGGTCTCCGAGGACGATATCGTCGACGAAACGACCGTCGAGGAGAGCCGGCTCTCCGGCGATGCACTCGACCATCCGCTCGTCGCCGCGCTCTTCGAAACGGAGCGCGAACCCGCCGCCGGGAGGGCCGGCCGCGGTTCCCAGCGGAGCGCGAGCGCAGTCGATGCCGACCGCGGTGTCGGCGGCAGTGCGCCGTCGGCCGTGCAGCGGTCGGCTTCGGACGGGGCCGACGACGCGGTCGGGAATCCGTTCGAACTCGAGTCCGCGGACGCGGGAGCGCCGGACGACGTCGACGAAGGGGACGACCGAACGGCGGAGGCGGGATCGACTCGCGAGGTCGTCATCGAGGCGACACCCGTGGTAGATATCGAACGTCTCCTGTTGGCGTCCGGACAGGGAGAATAGGGCGACGGAGCCGCCGATTACGGGGTCGACGATGTCGCATTCTGGGTGACGTCTCCGTCCCGTATGTATCACTTATCATGACTGATAATCGAGAGACAGCATTTATGGTAGTTGTATTGTTATCAGCGGTTGGTGTACTACTGAATGTCGACAGGGGTGCTCATCGTGGACGACTCTCATTTTATGCGGAACTTACTGCGCCAAATCTTGGAACAGGATTACCGCATTCTCGGAGAGGCGTCCAACGGCGCCGAAGCAGTCAAACTGTACAAAGAACACGACCCCGATATCGTCATGATGGACATTGTGATGCCCAAGTGCAACGGCATCAAGGCGACCGCGGCGATCAAGAAGATCGATCCGGACGCCCGCGTTATCATGTGTACGAGTGTCGGGCAGCGTGAGAAAATGAAACTCGCCGTGAAGGCTGGTGCGGACGGCTACGTCACGAAACCGTTCGAAGAACCCAGCGTCAGAAAGGCCCTCACAGACGTCGCTGCGGCATGACGCGAGTACTCGTTGTCGACGACTCGGGGTTTATGCGGACAGTCATCGGCAACGCGCTTACCGGGACTGGCTACGAGGTCGAGACGGCCACGAACGGTTCGGAAGCGATCGAAGCGGTGGCGGCGTACGACCCGGACGTCGTCACGATGGACGTCGAAATGCCCGAACTCGGCGGTATCGACGCCGTCGAGCGAATCATGGCGACGAATCCGACGCTGATTCTCATGCTCAGCGTTCACACTGAGGAGGGCACGGAAGCCACGCTCGACGCGCTCGAGCGCGGCGCCGTCGACTTCCTTCACAAACCCGACGGCGCCGACGAGCGAACGGTCACCGACCTGACCGACGACGTCGTCGCGAAGGTCGACGAACTCGCCGACGCGAACGTCTCGTCGATCGCCCTCGCTCGCGCGTCCGCCTCCGCCTACGCGACGCGATCCAACCAGGAGGCGGCCGCCGGCCGGGCCGTCGCCGGCTCCGGAAACGACGCACAGGTCGGCTCCGGTGGCGGTCCCCAGGCATCGCCGGACGGTCCGGCGGTCGGGCCCCGCGCCGCCGCCGGAACCGAAATCGGCGACTTTCCGCCGGTCGATCTCGAGGGCGAGTACGCGGCCGATCCGGTCGTCGTCCTCGGCGCCTCGACCGGCGGTCCGAAGATCGTCGAACGACTGTTCGAACGGCTGCCGATCGAGCTCGACGCGAAGGTTCTCGTCGTTCAGCACATGCCCGCTGGCTTCACCGAGCGCTTCGCCGACCGCCTCGATACGCGCAGCGAGTACGACGTCCGCGAGGCCACCGACGGCGAATCGATCCATCCCGGCGAGGCGGTGATCGCCCCCGGCGACGCCCACCTCGAGGTCCTCAGCAACGTCAACGGGCGCCTTCGCGTCCGACTCGACGACGGCGAGCGGCTTCACGGCGTGCGTCCGGCGATCGACGTGACGATGCGGACCGCCGCCGAGCGGGTCGACGACCCGCTCTGTGGCGTCGTGTTGACCGGGATGGGACGGGACGGGGCGGACGGAATCGAAGCGATCCACGCCGCGGGCGGACGAACCATCGCACAGGACGAAGCGACGAGTCCGGTCTTTGGCATCCCCTGTCAGGCGATTCAAACGGGCTGTGTCGACGACATCGCGCCCGCCCCCGAACTCGTTGCGGCGATCGTCGACGCGTTCGATACGGACGGTGAGACCGATGACTGACTATCTAACCGACTTCGTTCAGGAGAGCGAAGAACGAATTACGGAACTGAACAACGCGTTGCTCACGCTCGAGCGCGACCCGACCGACGACGAGGCGATGGAGAACATCTTCCGGGTCGCACACACGCTCAAGGGCAACTGTGGCGCGATGGGACTCGAGCCGGCGAGCGATCTCGCCCACGCGATCGAGGATCTGCTCGACGCCGTCCGGCAGGGCGGCCTCGAGGTGACGCCCGAACTGATGGACGTCGTCTTCGACGCGGTCGACGAACTCGAGACGATGATCGACGAGGTCGCGGCCGGCGGCGAGATCGAGACCGATCCGTCGGCGACGATCGCGGCCCTTCGAGACCAGCTCGAGGCCGCCGACGGGCTCGCCGCGATCGCGACGCCATCGACCGACGAGATCGACGCCGTCGCCGAGCGGTTCGATCCGCCGGCCGACGACGAACACCACGCCTACCTGGTGCGGCTCGCGATCGCCGAGCGGGACGGCGTCAACAGCGGCAAGCTCGTCGTCGACGCGTTGATCGACGCGTTCGATCTGATCGGAACCCAGCCGCCACGAGACGAGATCGAGGCCGGCGAGTACGACGGCACGTTCGACGCCGTCTTCGGCAGCGCGGTCGGGAGATCCGCGATCACGTCCGGCCTCGAGCCGGTCGAGGAGGTCGCCGACTTCGAACTCGTCGACATCAGCGACCGGTTCGACGCCCGTTCCGACGACTCGGACGCGGCCGCCGAACCGGGTGAGGGGATCTCCACGGAAGACGCCGCGGATCTCGAGGTCGACGACCTGCTCGACGAGTTCGACGAGTTCGACAACTTAGACGAGATGGTCGAGGACGTCGACGACGACGAACTCGAGGCCTTCGAGGAGATGGGCGAGGCCGGCTCGTTCGACGA
Organism: Haloterrigena gelatinilytica; assembly: GCF_013342145.1. Taxonomy (NCBI): domain Archaea; kingdom Methanobacteriati; phylum Methanobacteriota; class Halobacteria; order Halobacteriales; family Natrialbaceae; genus Haloterrigena; species Haloterrigena gelatinilytica. The sequence goes on from NZ_JABUQZ010000001.1 coordinate 2,474,287, forward strand.
TCTCCTCGACGACGACGACCTCGAGGTCGACGGCGAACTCGGGGAGCCGGCGGTCGATCCGATCGAGGACGACGCGACGGCCGACGACGCGAGCGAGCAGGCGGCCGACGATGCGTCGGCCGACGCCGAAGCGGACGACGTCGACGACGCCAACGCCGTCTTCAACGAACTCAAAGACGAGGTCGAGATGGTCGGCTTCGACGAGCTGCAGGACGAACTCGAGGAACTCGAGTTCGACGAGTTCGACAGCGACGACGAGGTCGATATGGACGAACTCCTCGGCGAGGACGCCGACGCCGACGACGCGTTCCTCGCGGGGCCGGAACCGACCGAGGACGACGTCGACGACCTTCTGGTCGACGCCGGCGACGATGACGAGAACGAGGACGAATCGGCGACCGACGCCGTAACGGACGACGAACTCGACGAGTTGCTGGCCGGCGACGAAGAAGCGCCCGCCGATGCAGCGACCGACGAGGGGGTCGACGACCTGCTTGCTGGCGGCGACGACGACCCCGCCGACGCGGCGACGGACGACGACCTCGAGGACCTGTTCGCAGGCGACGAGGAAGCGTCCGCTGGCGCAGCGACGGACGATGAGTTCGACGATCTGTTCGCGGACGACGAGGACGCCGTTGACAAGCCGACGGACGACGCCGATATCGAAGCGGTCGCCGAAACGGATCCGTCCGCAAAAGCGGAGTCGGCGGCTGAATCAGCGTCCGCCGCCGAAACAGAGCCGACCACCGACTCGGCGTCAACCGCGGTCGATACGGAGGCGCAAACCGACGCGGCCGACGACGATCTCGAGTCCGCGACGGTTGCGGAAAGCGATCCCGACCGCGAGGACGACCCCGCGGTCGACGATCCGTCGACGCTACCGGAGTCGGACGACGCGATCGAAGCGACGCCGGAACCGGGAGACGGCGGCGACGCGCTCGAGGACGAGTCAGACGCCGAGTCGACCGATCTCGAGACGCCCGATACCGCCGTCGAGACCGACGGTACGGACGACGAATCCGTCGAGGCGGACTTCGAACCCGAGGAGGCGACCGACGAACGCGACGAGACGTTCGGCGACGACGCCGTCACGGCCGACTCCGCCGGCGACGGACAGACCGCGGACGACGCCGAGGGCGAGTTCGCCGACGATCTCGAGACGAGCTTCGAGGACGAGTTCGAGTCGCCGGCGTCGGCCGACGACTCGAGCGACGACCCGTTCGCCGCTGACGATGACGAAGACGATCCGTTCGCGGACGACGACCCGTTTGCGGACGAGGACGATCCGTTCGCGGACGACGCGGCGGACGATGCCTTCGGCGAAGGCGACGCGTTCGCGGCGGACGATCCCTTTGCCGACGAGTCGTTCGACACCGAGTTCGAGTCGCCGGACGACGAGTTCGACGACGTGACCGCCGCGACCGACGCCGACGCGGGGTCAGTCGACGAGGTCGTCGACGGCTTCGACGATTCGTTCGGTGACGAGGACGGCGAGGCGGCGACCGACTCGAGTGCGGAAACGCCGTCGTTCGACGACGCCGGGGCCGACGACGGCGACGAATCGGCAGCGGAGGTCGTCCACCGGATCGAGGAACCGACCTTCGAGAACCCCGGGCTGACGGTTCAGGAGTCGACGGACCGACCGGACGCCGACGAGCAAACCGACGAGATCCAGTCGGTCAGGGTCGACATCGACCAGATCGACTCGCTGCTGACCCTCGTCGAGGGGCTGGTCACGAGCCGCGTTCGGCTCCGCCACACCGCGACCGAAAGCGAGGCGACCGACGCGCTCGAGACGGAACTCGACGACCTGGAGGACCTGACGACGGACCTCCAGGAGACGGTGATGGACATCCGACTGGTCCCCTTGCAGACGGTCGCGAGCCGACTGCCGCGGGTCGTCCGCGACATCGCGCGCGATCAGGACAAGGAGGTCGCCTTCGAGATGACCGGCGAGGACGTCGAGCTCGACCGCAGTATCCTAGACCGGATCGGCGACCCGCTGATCCACCTGGTTCGCAACGCCGTCGACCACGGCATCGAACCGCCCGAGGAGCGCGAAGCGGCCGACAAACCGCGCGAGGGATCCGTCGAGGTCCACGCCGACCGGTCTCGAGACCGGGTGCGGATCACCGTCGAGGACGACGGGAGCGGCCTCGATCCGGACCGGCTTCGCGACGAAGCCGTCGAGGCCGGCGTCCGCTCCGAGGACGAGGTCACGAACATGTCCGACGACGAGGCGTACGACCTCATCTTCCACCCCGGGCTCTCGACGGCGGACGAGGTGACCGACGTCAGCGGCCGCGGCGTCGGCATGGACGTCGTCAAGCGGACGATCGAAGACCTCGACGGCACGGTCGCGATCGACAGCGAGGCCGGCGAGGGGACGACCGTGACGATGACGCTCCCGGTGTCGGTCGCCATCGACGACATCCTGTTCATCGAGTGCGGCGGCGAGGAGTTCGGGGTGCCGACGAAGGCCGTCCAAGACATCGAATCGGCCGCCACCCTCGAGACCGTCGACGGACGGCGGGTCCTCACCGACGGCGACGACACCTACTCCGTCATCGAACTCGACGACGTCCTCGAGACGCCGCGAGCGAGCGCCAACGGCGACGGGATGGTCGTGCGGATCCGCGACGACGTCCGGTCGGTCGCCCTTCACTGTGACCACGTGTACGGCCAACAGGAAGTCGTCGTCAAGCCCTTCGAAGGCTTCATGAGCGATATTCCTGGACTCAGCGGAGCGACGGTGCGAGGACGGGGGGAAGTGGTCAACATACTAGACGTGACAACACTATGACAACGAACGACTACCCACACCCACGGAGGAACCCATGACGCTAATGGTCGATATTCGAAAGCTGAGTTTCATCAACGAAATGGCGAAGGTCGGGACGAACGGCGTCGCCGACAACATGAGCAAGCTCACCGGCGAGGACGCCCAGATGGAGGTGACGAAGACGAACTTCATCGACGTCGACGACATCGAGTCCCAGCTGGACTCGGGCAAGCGAGTCGGCGTCCGCGTCCGGCTGCTCGATCCGCCCCACGGCCACATCCTCATCCTCTTCCCCGAGGCCAGCGCCAAGAAGATCACGGCGATCATGCTCCGGGACGTCGTCGACGACATGTCGGACGTCTCGGGCAAGATGGCCAGAAGCGCCGTCGAGGAGATGGGCAACATGATGGCGAGCGGCTTCATCGACGGCTGGGCCGACGTGCTCGGGCGCGCGATCGACATCGCCGCGCCACAGCTCGTCTACGCACCGACGGGCGATATCGTCACCCGAACCGCCGGGCTCGGCGGCGACGATCTCGCGCTGTTCTTCGACTCGGATCTGACCGTTCCGAGCTACCAGATCGAAGCCGAAATCTACGCCTTCCCCGACTTGGAGGAGTTCGTCGAGATGGTCAACGGCATCGAAGTCCAGCACGCATGAAACTCGACGTCAACGCACTCGGAACCTTCTACCGAATGGCCCGAGAGGGCGCCGGACTGGCCGCGGGGCGGCTGACCCACATGACCGGGGTCGAAACGCAGGTCGGCGTCACGAAACTCAACTTCATGCGCGGCCGCGAGATCCAGCGGGATTTCGAGGATTCGACGGCGAAAGTCGGCGTGCGAGTCAAGCTCACCGGCGCCATCGAGGGCTACTCGATGATCGTCTTCGAACGCGAGAACGCGTTCCGGATCGTCGAGACGCTGCTCGCCGAATCGGACGAGGTCGAAATCGACGTCGACGGCGAGTTCGACGAAATGACGCGCAGCGCCGCGACAGAGGTGGGTCACATCATGAACAGCGGCTTCATCGACGGCTGGGCCGACGTCCTAGAGACCGTCATCGACGTCTCGACGCCCGAGTTCGTCCAGGGGGCGACCGCGGAACCCTTCTTCGGGGACATCAACGAGGCGCCCGACGACGACGACCTCGCCTTGCTCTTCCAGAGCCGGATCGAGACCGTCGGCACCGAAGTCGGCTTCAGCCACTACCTCTTCCCGAAGCGGGAGTCGATGTCCGCGCTGCTCGACCGCCTGCGGACCAGCGGCGGCATCGAGTACGACAAACTCGACGGCTTCGACCGCATGGCCGAGCGCGGCGCCGAGGAGGTCGCGAAGACGGCGACGACGCTGACCGGCATCGACACCAGCGTCGAGATCCGGCGGCTGAACTTCGTCTCGCTCGAGGCGATCCCCGAACAGGTGGCCGACCAGAAACTCGTCGGCGTCGCCTTCGAGTTCGACGGCATGCCCAGCGGTTATCTGCTCTTCCTGTTCGACGAGGAGTCGGCCCACGAGATCGTCGACGCGATGGTTCCGATGGAGGTCGACGAGGACGGGTTCGGCGAGATGGGGACCAGCGCGATCAAGGAACTGGGCAACATCATGGCCAGCGGCTTCCTCGACGGCTGGGCGAACGTCCTCGACACGACGATCGACCACTCGACGCCGGAGTTCATCCACGACATGGGCGCCGCCGCCGTCGACCCCGTGATCATCCAGCTCGGGGAGAACCAGGAGTTCGCGTTCGTCTTCGACACGGTCGTCGTCGCCGACGGCCGGGAGTTCGACTGCGAGGTGTACGCGATCCCGGACGAAGCCGACCTCGAGCGGGCGCTGAACAACCTCGACGTCGATCGGATCGAAGAGACGCCGACGACGGCCGAGTTCCAGGAAGTCAACAACTCATGAAGACGTACGGAACCGAACCGGGCGCGCCGACGCCGGTCCAGGTCGGGATCTCCGAACTGGTCGTCAGCGACGGCGACGATACGCTCAAATCCTACGGGCTGGGCTCGTGTCTCGCGATCGCCCTCTACGACCCCGACAGCGACATCGGCGGACTGGCCCACGTTATGCTCCCCGACGGCGACACCGCCGACAACAGCGACCGAAAACCCGGCAAGTACGCCGACACCGCGATCCGGGCGCTGTTGCGACGGATGGTCGAGCAGGGAGCCAGCTACACCACCGTCGAGGCCAAGATCGCCGGCGGCAGCGACATGTTCGAATTCGAGAGCTTCGGCGACGGCGTCGGCCAGCGCAACATCGCCGCCGCCAAGGAGGAACTCGAGAAGCTCGGCGTCCCCCTGATCGCCGAGGACGTCGGCGGCGAGTACGGGCGAACCGTCGAGTTCACGCCCGGAACGGGGACGCTCCTCGTCAAAACGGCCGACGAAAGCGCCGAGAACGGACGGGTGGAGCTATGAGCGACGCGGCGTTCGACGAACTCCTCGAGTTCGTCGAGGACGAACTCGCCTTCGCGACGAGCCACTACAACGACAGCTACCTCGATCGGCGCGTCTCCTCGCGAATGCGCCGGACCCAGTCCGAGACGTACGCCACGTACCTCGAGACCCTCCGGGACGATCCCGAGGAACAGACCGCGCTGCTCGAGGCGATGAGCATCAACGTCACCGGGTTCTTCCGCAATCCCGACGTCTGGGACGGGATCCGAGAGGTCCTGCAACGGCTGACCGCGACCAACGAGACCGTCCGCGTCTGGAGCGCCGCCTGCGCCGACGGGCGGGAACCCTACTCCGTGGCGATGCTCGCCCACGACGACCCCGAGATCGACGAATCGTCGGTCTCGATTCTCGGCACCGACATCAGCGAACCCGCGCTCGAGACGGCCCGGTCGGGCGTCTACGAGGAATCCCGGACCGTCGACCTCGCCGACCAGCTCGGCTATCTCAACGACTACGACGCGTACGTCGAGCGCGACGACCGAACCTTCCGGATCGATCCCGCCGTCAAACGGAACGTCACGTTCGCGTGCCACGACCTGATCAACGACGACCCCAAGACCGGATTCGATCTGGTCATCTGCCGGAACCTGTTTATCTACATCGACAACGAGTACAAGCAGTCGATGTTGGCGACGATCGCTCAGTCGCTCCGACAACAGGGGTACCTCGTTATCGGGAAGGCCGAGACGATCCCTCCGAACCTCAAATCCGCGTTCACCGTCCGCGACGCTCGGCTTCGCATCTACCACCGAGACACGCTGGAAACGGCCTCGCTGACCGGCGAACGGACACCGTCGAAGTAGACCGCGGCCGGTAACCGCGGTACGGTTCGCAATCCGTCTCCTGTAACACACAGCGACGCTTACGTATCGGGGCCGCGAAAACGGAATCGAGATGAGTGCATTCGATCTCGACGCGTTCGTCGGTCGCTCTCGAGCGCTCGTCGAGTCCGCGCCGCCCGCGACGCGCCGGGAAACGCGTACGTGGCTCGTCGATCCCCTTCTCGAAACGCTGGGCTGGGACGTCCGCGCCGATACCTGTCTGCACGAGACGACCGTCGACGGTACCCGACTCGAGTACGTCACCGCCGTCGGCGGGGTTCCCGCGCTGTTGGTCGCCGTCGAACCCTACGGGGAGTCGCTGGACCGAGACCGCGCCGTGTCCCTCCTCGAGACGATGGCGTGGACGGGGATCGACCGCGCGATCTATACCGACGGCCGCGACTTCCTCCTGTTGGCCGGGACGACCGACGCCGATCGGCTGGCCTGTCGGCTCACCGCGTTACCCGACCACGAGTCGGCGCTCGCCCACTACACGCGCGAGACTATCGGCCAGCGACTCGAGCGCCACTCCCGGCCGTTCGTCGCCCGCCAACTCGCCGTCGCACGCGACGAGATCGTCGCGTCGATCGTCGACGAACTGACGGCCGTAACCGATCAGGGCGTCGCCTACCGCGCGGAGTTCGACTCCGCGGCCGGCCGGTTCGTCGAGCGCCTCGTCGCCGCCTTCAGCGACGACGGACAGCGACCCGTGGCCGGCGAGCTGGAGGCCGCCGACGCCGACGTGTCGTTCGAGTTCTCCGAATCCGGTTCCTCCAGCGACGAGAGCGAAGCGACTCGGGAACCGATGTCGACGGATGAGAGCCGGCCGAACAACCCTTCGACCGGCGACCCGGACTCCTCGACGGACGAGACGAGCGCGACCGAGGACTGCGAGACCGACGCCGCCGCAGACGCTGCAGACGGGGACGAGTCACAACCGAACGGGGGCGGCGCCGATGCCGCCCGCGCGAGTGCCTCGAGACCCGAACGAAGCGACGCCGACGTCGACGAGGGCGAGTACGTCGTTCGCTTCTTCAACGAGCGAGGCTCGATCGGCGCGATCGGCCACTCCAGATCCGATCGGGCGCTGGTCGCCGCCGCGGAGTACCTCTTCGAGCGGGGCCTTTCCGGACTCTCGGTCCCCTGGCGTCCCGACGACGGCGACGATACGCGAGCCGTCCTCCACGAGTCCCCGACGCATCCCGACGAGACACCGATGACCGCTCCCCGACAGCTCTCGAACGGGCTCTACCTCGAGACCGGCGGTGACGCCGAGCGACGGGCCGACCGCGTCGAAGCGCTCGCCGCTCGAGCGGGGTTTCGGGCGATGCTGACCGGCGATTGGGAGTGAAACGGACCGTCGGGGTCGACCGCTCAGTAGTCGATATCGGCTTCGACGATCGTGACGACGACGCGACCGTCGCCGTCGAAGTCACCGCAGCCGCCGTCGTCCTCGCTCCATCCCGACAGGATGTCGTCCCAGGCGGCTTCGTACGCGCCGTCGTCTTCGCGTTCGATAGTCACGTTATCGACGCCAGTATAGATCTTACTGCTGCGATCTTCGACGGTCATCGTCACGCCGAGCGCGCTGCTAGCTTGGACCGACCGGTCGTCGGCGGAGATGGCGACCAGCGAGATGATCGCCGTCTTTTGGGCCGGCTTACACCGCAGCTGCGGTTCTCGGAGGACGACGCTTCCGGTCTCGTCCCCGCGAACGAGACCGCCGCCCTCGTACGCGATCGTGCTGTCGTCCGATTCGTAGGCGAATTCGCCGAGTTCAGCGGTGACGTTGTCGCCGTAGCCGGCGAACCGCTGATCGCCGCTCTTGGTACCGATCGGGTCGCGACCGTTAATCGAGATATTGAGCGCCGTTCCGCCGCTTCCGGTCGTGCTCTGCCCGTCTCGAAGCGAGAGCTCACCGTAGCGCTGGTTGACGCCGTTCGAGCGGAGCACGTCGTTGAAGTTGTCCGTCAGCGAATCCATCGCGCGCACGGCGTTGGTCTCCTGTTCGTTCGCCTGGTAATCCATCATCGCCCCGAACGCGGTCGTGTATAGCAAGCCGACCGAGCCGAGGATGATCGCGAAGGTGAGGATGAAGGCGACGACTTCGGAGACCCCGCGGTCGTCGAGTCCCAGGCCCGCCGTCGGTGTGGATCGCCGATCCATTATCTGTCCGCCTCCGTGAGTTCGATTCGACTGCCAGAGCCATCATATACGATCTCGATCTTGCCGCTTTGAACCGTTCCCTCGAGGACGACTCCGTCGGTGATCTTCACCGGAACGTAAACCGTTACGTCGGTACTCGTGGCGTCCAACTCGAGACAGGGATTCGAACCGTCGAGCAGTGGTGCTTCCTGACACTGGTCTCCCGGTAACGCAGCGATAGTATACCCCGTACTCGCGACTGTCCGCGGCTGGTCAGAAATAAGCGAGACGGTGGACGCGTTCTCTCCGCCGGCGGCCATCCGATCGACGTTGTCGATATCGCCCGCCAGTCGGTCGCCGACGGTCTCGAGGGCGGTTTCGGTCGATCGCTCGGTCTCGGACTCGAGCATCGTGCTGCCGGCCATCAACAGCATGGCGATGAGGATCGTCGTGATACCGATCGTGAGGACGTGCGTGAGCGCGATGGACATCCCGCGGTCGGACGTGTGGTCGGGACGGCGGATCATGACGGACACTCCTCCGGAGCGACTTCCAGCGTTCGATTGTACCTCTGCTCGCTCGAATCATACGAGACGGTGACGGTCACATGACCTTCGAGCGTGCTGACACTGTCGGTAGTGGTGTAATTGATGGTCGACTCATTAACGTCGACAGTTACTGCCGCCGGCTGTGCGTGTGCCGTCGCGTTTTGGTACAACCCGTCGAAATCTTGTATCCCTTGAGTGAGGTTCGCTTTGTCCTCGCTCTCGGCTGCCAGACAGGCGATCCCCTGCCGGACCTCGAGTTCGGTCGCCTCGGCACTGCTCGCGCTCTGGCTCGTCTCGCCTGACGACAGCGTCTCAGTGTAGAGGACGCCGTTGAAGACGACGACCACGCCGAGCACGATGAAGGCGAGCGCGACCGCGCCGATGAGGATCACCTGTCCCCTGTCCGGTCGGTCGTCCGATCGATCACCGTCTCCGCTTGATCGCTCACATGTACTGTCTGCTACCATACTGAAACGCGCACCTCCACGACGTTGTAGAGTTCAGAGTCGTCCGCCGGGTTCGCTTCTGGGATCGGATACGTTTTCGCACTGGAAATGTTACCTTCTTGACTGTCCGGTGTGAGTTTGTCTGCGTCGTAAAGCGTCACGGTGTAACTGGCCGTGACGGCTGCAGACTTGCCCTGATCGACGAACGGTTTGCTCCTGTACTCGTTACTCTCGTTCTGATAGACCAGTTCGACGCTGTAGCTTAACCCCCGTTCAGCGAACCGTTCTCGAAGGATTTTCCCGAGAACTGTCTTCTCATAGAACGTCGAGTTGCGTGATGTGTTGTAGGCGCCGTTACCTGCCTCGGGATCCGAATTGTAGAATTCACCCTCATCGTCATCCCAGTATCGGACCATCTCCGAGAGCGTCATGCTCTCGTTCGCAGCGGTCCCGTTCGCAGCGACCACCAGCGCGTCCTGTGCCTCCTGTTCGAGTTGCGCCTGTGACGTCCGGTCGGCGAGTCCGCCCGTCGTCGGCGTGATGACCACCGACTGGAGTGCGAACAGGACCGCCATCAGGACGACCATCGCCGAGACGAATCCCTCGAGGGTGTAGGCCTGCCCGCGGTCGGTTTCGGAGTGGGGTGTGTCTCGCATCGGATCACCACACCCTCACGACGAGCCGACAGGCCGGCTCGCAGCCGTCCGTCGGCCCTGTTCCGTCGGCAAACGTGACGATCCGTGCGGAGCTGGCCGCCGACTGGTTATCGTAGCCGTCGCCGACCGTCCAGTCGTCCCCGAGCGGTTCGCTTTCGTTGAGCGGCTCGAGGCGAACGTCGATCCGATCGTAGCGGGTTTCGTCTTCCCTGAGGCCGAGCCGTTCGGACAGATCGTCGTCCTCGTCGAAGAACCGCTCGAGTTCGGTCTCCGGCCCCGACTCCGTCGACAGATCGTGCACGGCTCGGTCGGCGACGCGGTCGGCCTGGGCCGTCTGCCCGCCGGAAACCGACGAGTCGAACGGGGTCAGGATCGACGGGAGAAACGAGAAGACGAAGGCTACGGCCAGGATGAACACGCCGATCCCGATGGCGAAGTCCTGCGTGGTCTGGCCGCGCTCGCGCAGGGAGATCGACACCGTCTTCGGGCGTCGGTCGCGGTCGGTTCGGGTCCGTGTTCGGCTCATGATTATGCCACCAGCGTCCAGCCGACGAGTGCGATCGTCGCCAGTATGACGGCGTATTTCAATCCGCTCAAGATGTCCGCATCGCGGATGTAGCCACAGATAATCCCGGAGAGGATCGCCTGCATCGTCACGGCGTGGAAGAACAACACCGACAGCATATCGACGTCGATGTTGTCGCTCAGGTCGGCCTCCCCGAGGCCGCCACCACCGCCGCCGCTGGCCGCGTCGGTACCGCCGCCGGTTGAACTCGAGAGACCGGCCATCGTGTCGATGAACTGCGTCTTGAGGATCGCGATCACCGCGAGGACGGTCATGAACGTCATGATGATGATCACGACCTGCATCCGGGTGCGGGACTTGCGCTCGCGCTCGATATCGTCGTGGTTCTCGCTCGCGCGGGCGGCCGTCCGGAGCACGTCCGAGATCTGATTCGAGGCTTCCTGGGCCTCGGTGATCAGCCGCGTCGTTCGAGCCAGCCGCGGAATGTGGTACTTGTTGTTGAACTCGATGAGCGCCTGCTTCAGGCTGGTCCCGTAGTTGACCTTCGTGTGCATCATCTCGAACTCGCGGGCCAGCTTCCCGCTCGTGGTGTCGGAAACGGCCTTTAGCGACTCGAGCAGCGTCAGTCCGGTATCGTTCGAACTCGAGAGTTTCCGCAAGTCCTCGGAGAGTTGACTGACGACGGAGTTGCGGTATCGAACGTTCCACTCGCGGAAGACGGCGAGCGGGATCGCGATGACGTACAGCGGGACGTAGACGTAGATGAACGTCCCCCAGACGGCGTTCTCGAGGAGGCCGTCCCACGACGTGGGCGCCGAGCCGTTCATCATCGCCGTCGTAACGATCACGAGCGACGCCGGAACCGTCAGCGCGAGCGTGAACAACGGGTTGTCTCGGAAGAACAGGTGGGGCTTCCGCAGGACCTCCATCGTCTCGTAGGTCCCCTCGCGGTTCTTGATCCGGTCGAAAACGCTGTGGTCGCCAGTGAACTTCTCGACCAGCCCGAGATCCAGCAGGCCCTGCCCCCCCTGGCTCTCGAGGCGGTCGTCGGTGTCCCCCATCGAGAGGTAGCCGTCACCCGGCTCGTCCTCTTTGACCGTCGAAACCATGATGAGAAAGCCGACCCCGGTCAGCGGGATCAGTGCGTAGACGGTCATATAGAGCATCGTGTTCGTCACGCTCGCCTGCGGGATCATCTGCATGACGACCATGATGATGATCAGGAGCAACGGGAACAGCGACAGCGTCATGTACATCTCGCCGAACAGCTCGAGCGTCTCGAGGGTCAGTTCCTGCTCCTGTTTGGCGGTCCGCATGTGTTTTTCCTTCTTGTCCTCGAGGAAGCTCTCCATGTCACCGCCGCTGTTGACGATCGAGAGCATGTCGGTCAGGAACTGGGAGAGTTCGTCGCTGGGCGTCTCCAGCGCCTGCTTTCGAATGGCGGTCCGGTAGTCGATGTCGAAGTACTCGGTCTCCTTGACGATGCTCTGGAACTCCTTTGCGACCTCGCCGTAGGTGTCGTCGGCCTGGGCCATCGCCTCGATGATCTCGAGTTGGTTCAGACCGCCGACCGACAGCGCGTACATGAACGAGACGGAATCGGTCAGGAGCATGTTGATCTGGCGCTTGCGGGTCGAGGCACGCGAGTAGGGGATCGCAACCAGCGATCCGAACCCGATCGCGAAGCCGATCGAACCGAAGACGAGCCCGGTGAAGAAGACCAACGCCGGGATGCGGAGCGTGTCGATGATCTGGAGCACCAGATCGCTGCTGACGGGGAAACCGAGGATCTCGTCGACCTGAATGATGCCGGTGGCAAACAGCGTGTAGCCGAGCAGGAGGCCGAGCAGCCACAGCGCCAGGCCGCTGATGAAGCCGATCCCGAGGGCTCGGGAGAGGTAGAGTTCGACCGTGTCGGTCATTCGAGCCTGGGCCAACTTCGTCTCGACGTCGCCGACGAACTCGCTATCGTCGGTGAACAACCAGTCGTAGAGGGGGTAGAACGTCTCGCCGAGCACGTCGGAGCCCCCCGAAATTCCGCCGGAACCGCCACCGCCGCCGTTGCTGTCGGTCTGGAGGCTCATGTGTCGGTATCCTCGGTATCGTCGGCGGGATCGGTTTCGCCGTCCGCCGGTCCGTCGTCCTCGCTCTCGGCCGGTTTGAAGATCGAATCGTCAGTCTCGGCCTGCGCCTGTTCGTCGTCGAACAGCGACCCGTCGTCGCTATCGTCCGTCGCCGACTCCTCGGAGAAGATCGAATCGGACTCGGTCCCGAAGATCGACTCCGATTCGACGCCATCGTCGTCGCCTTCCGCTGGCTCCGTCGGCTCGTCGCGATCCTCGCCGGGCGGATCGGCCGCGGTCGCCGTCGGCTCCTCGTCGGCCGACCGGTCGTCGCCGTCGCCCTCGAGACGCCCGTCGCGTTCGCTTCGGTCGTCCGCCGAGGATGTGGCGTCCGACTCCGACGCGTCGTCGGTCGGTTCGCCGGCCACGATACTGTCGCCGTCCTCGAGAGCGACGCCGTTGCCGCTGCCGTCGTCGACGATACTCGAGGAACCGGCGTCAGCTTCCGGCTCGACAATCTCCTCGGCGTCGTCGTCCGTCGCGGCGGAGTCGTCGGCCGCCCCTCCGAGGTCGATCGTCGGCGTCTCGTCGGCCTCGATACCTTCGTCGGTCGACGCTTCGGAACCGACCGTCGATGTCTCGTCGCCTTCGGCGGGGTCGTCGGCCGAGCCGCCGAGATCGATCGTCGGCGTCTCAGCGGTTTCGTCGGACGGCTCGAGGCCGTCGCCGACCGGCTCGTCGGCGATCGCCGGCTCGAACTGATCGCTGAAGTCGCCGGCCGTCTCCGCGTCGGATTCGGGGTCGAAGATCGACTCGAGATCGTCCTCGGGGAACATCGAATCGAAGCCGGAGGTGTCGGGCTTGGCCGTCGACGCGGCGTCGGCCTCCGTTGGCGGTTCCGGCTGGCCGTCCGCGTCGAGCCGATCGATGGTGTCGTCCATGTCGTCGAACAGCCCGCCGAGATCCGCGTCGCCGGCGTCGTCGGTCGGCATGACGGTGGTCCCAGCCTCGTCGGCGGCCGCCGGCTGCGGGGTCTCGGCCTCCGCGTCCGCGCCGTTCGCGGTCGCCGCCGGCGCGGGCGGGCCGCTGACGCCGCCCGTCTCGTCGTCGATCTCGAATCCGTCGGACGTCTCGTCCGCGGTGTCGGCATCGGGCGACTCGGCCGCGATCCCGTCGCCGCCCGTCCCGGCGGTCGTTCCGTCGCCGACCGTCTCGGCGGCGGCCCCCTCGCCGGCGCTCGAAGCCGCTTCGGCGCTGTCGGCAGCGGCTTCGCCCTCGTCGCCGCCGATATCGAAGCCGGTGTCGTCGCTGAGCCACGCCGGTTCCCCGGCGTCCTCGCCGGCGCCGAACCCGCTCGAGCCGTCGCCGAGCTCCCACTCGTCGTCCTCGACCGAGTCGTCGACGTCGCCGGCGAAGTCGAACTCGTCGGCGTCGGCGCCGTCGACCTCGATCGCGTCCGCCGCCTCGGCTCCTCCGAGGGCGCTGTCCAGTCCGCTCGGCGTTTTGCCGCGGTACTCCTCGAACAGCGACTCCTCGGCGCGTTCCAGGAGGTCCATCGAGGTGTTGTACGTCTCGTCGGTCGCGTCCGGTCGCGGGACGAGTTCCTCTTTCTCCGGATCGACGTCGATCAGGACGCTCTCCATCTCCCGGAGGTCCTCGAGACTGTCCTCGAGCTGGCCGTTCGCGATGAGCGTGAGGATCGTGTCGGGGTCGTTGATGAACGCCTGCACCGTGGCGGCGACCTCCGCGTACGTGTTGAGTCCGTTCTTGATGAGGTAGGCGAGGATGACCTCGCGTTTGAACAGTTCCTCCTCGAGTTTCTCGCGGCTCCAGCCGCGGTCGAACTGGATCTCCTCTAAGGTGTTCGAGTCCCCCATCTTGAGGAACTCGTCGGTCTCGGCCTGCCACTGGTAGACGTCCTGAACGTTGATCTCGTCGTGTTCGGCCTCGTAGTGGTTGATCTCGGTCAGCGACTTGTTCCGGCGGACCTTCCGGCCCTGGACCCGCGTCTGGGTCTGGATCGACACGAGGTCCAGGGCGGTGAACATCGTCTTCGAGACGTTGATCGGATCCGTCGTGAACCGCTTGAGCACCTCGTCGACGGAGTCGGCGTGGAACGTGGTGTAGGTCGTGTGACCCGTCGACATGACCTGGAACAGCGTCCGCCCCTCTTCGCCCCGGATCTCACCCATGACGATGTAGTCGGGTCGCTGGCGAAGCGCGGCCTCCAGCAGGTCGAACTCGTCGACGTCGCCCTGCTCGTCGTCGGCGAAGGACGGTCGGGTGACGCTGGCGATCCAGTTTCGCTGCGGGAGTTCGACCTCCCGGGTGTCCTCGATGGAGACGATCTTGGCGCTCGAGGGGATGAACAGCGAGACCGCGTTCAGCGAGGTCGTCTTCCCGGAGGCGGTACCCCCGGCGAAGATCAGGCTCTTGTGGTTCTCGATACAGAGCCAGAGGAACGCCATCTCGTCGAGCGAGAAGGTGTTCCAGTTGATGAGGTCGATCGGAGTGAACGGGACGTCCTTGAACTGACGGATGGTGTAGTTGGTCCCGTGGTCGGACACCTCCTCTCCCAGCGTCAACTGGGCGCGCGAGCCGTCGGGGAGGGTCGCGTCGACCTGCGGCAGCCGTTTGCTGATCCCCTTTCCGGAGCGCTGGGCGAGTTTGACGACGAAGTCGTCGAGTTCGTCCTCGCCGTGGTAGACGTTCGAGATGATCTGCTCGTACTCCGAGTGGTAGACGAACACCGGCGAGTTGTAGCCGTCGACGGAGATGTCCTCGACGTTGATGTCGTGTTTGATCCCGTCGATGCGCTCGTAGCCGATGAAGTTGCGCTTGAGCAGGTAGAGCAGTTTCTCGACCTGATACTCGCTTAGCGTGTCCGGATCGTCCTCGAGGATCGCCGGCTCGGGCCGAACGGAGAGCCCCTCGAGCGGGTCGGGGCCGTCGTCCTCGCCGTCGCCGTCGCCCTCGTCGTCGTCGAGCAGATTCCGCAGCGTGTCGAGGATGCTCTCCTGGGACCCGCTGGCCGTCTTCTCGAACAGGTCGTAGCGCTTGAGCAGCTGGCGGGTCTCGTCCTCGATAACCGTCCGGCGTCCGTCCTCGGTCGCCTTCTCCTTGATCCCCTCGTCGGAGTACTTGATCGCGGTTCGCAGTTTGCCCGAGAGGAACTCCTGCAACTCGAGTTCGATCTCGTTCAGGTAGGGTTCGATCAGGTAGTACTTCTTCTCGTTTTCCTTCTCGGAGTGGAAGATAACGACGCAGGCGTAGGGCTTGTTCACCCAGTAGCGCTCGACCTCCCGGAAGTGGGTCTTCTTGTCCATCGGGACGGCCTTTTCCAGGTCGTAGCGGTTGGTGACGGTCGTGTTGCCCGCGGCCGTCGAGAAGAACTCGTCCTCGTCGACCTCCTCCTGGACGTTGACGGTTCGTTCCTCGACGAGTTCGTCCAGTTCCATCGCGGCGTCGTCGGCCGCGGACAGGCGCTGTTCCAGCGTGTCCGGATCGAAGCCGAGCGACTCCTCCGTATCGTGGCGGACGATGTCGCCGTCGCTATCCCGCGGCCGGGAGCCGTCGTCCTCGTAGTAGTACTCCCACTTGTAGTGCTCCCAGGTCCAGGTGTCTTTGACGACCGGCGTCGTCTCCGGGTCGGCGTACTCCCGAAAGACGTCCCAGAGTTCCTCGGCGTTGTCGCCGGCGGTCGGTACGACCGTCGAGTCCAGATCGTCGGGGTGATAGCCGAGGTAGGACTCGGGATCGAACTCGACTTGGGTCCAATCCTCGCCAGACGGGACCGTTCGTTCGGGCCCTTCGTCGGTATCTAACCCCAGTTGGTCGTCCGACACCGCCTCTCCGGGATCGTCGGGATACAGAACCGACGCGTCGTCGCCGTACCCGTACTCTTCCATGAACTCCTCCCACGTGTAGTCGCCGACGCGAACGCCCCCGTCCGAGTTCGCGTCGCCGTCCGACCCGCGAGATCGATTCGCCTCCGACGCAGACTCGGACGCCTCACCCTCAGAAAAGTCCCCGGCATCCGACTGGTCGGCCTCGTCAATAGCCATTGACTTCACCCAAACTCTCACCCTTCAAAAAATTCATCCATACATTACCACTTCTGATAATCCCCTGTATACAGTCTCCTTCTCGACGTATCAGTACGTGTCTCCCCGCTATCACAAACCAATTCACGCTACTGTCACTCTCAAATACACTCCCGTTTTCAGATCCATCCTACATATATTGTCGGACGACGTTATCTATTTCTAATGGAAACCCGTCCGCATTTGAAACGAGTGTTGGGCAAAGCGGTCCCGACGGGAGAACAGCTATGGGTTCGGCACCAGTATCGGTCGGGTAAATGAACGACCAGTTCAGTCTCGAGGACCGCGTCGCGGTCGTCACCGGCGGCGGGAGAGGGATCGGCCGCGCGATCGCGATCGAACTCGCCGACGCCGGGGCCGCAGTCGTCCCGTCGGCGCGCTCGAGCGACGAGATCGAGGCGGTCGCCGACGAGATCGAGGCCGCGGGCGGCGACGCGGTCGCCGTCCCCGCGGACGTGACGGATCCCGACGCGGTCGAGGACGTCATCGACCGGGCGGACGACGCCTTCGGCGGGGTCGACGTCGTCGTCAACAACGCCGGATTCAACCCCGACGACGCGCTCGGCCGGCCGGAGGACGTCGAGACCGAGAGCCTCGATCGGGTGCTGGACGTCAACCTGAACGGCGCCTACGAGGTGACCCGCACCGCGGCCGACCGCCTCCTCGAGAGCGACGGCGGGTCAGTGATCAACGTCGCCAGCGTCGGCGGCCTCGTCGGCCTCCCCCGCCAGCACCCCTACGTCGCCTCGAAGCACGGACTGGTTGGCCTCACCAAGAGCATGTCCTTGGACTGGGCCCCCGAGGTGAGAGTCAACGCCGTCGCTCCCGGCTACGTCTCGACGGCCCTGACCGACGACCTCGAGGCCGACGATCGACTCCGGCAGTCGATCATCGACCGCACGCCCCTCGAACGGTTCGCCGACCCCGAGGAAATCGCCGGCCCGGTCGTTTTCCTCGCGAGCGACGCCGCGAGATACGTAACCGGGGCCTGTCTGGCCGTCGACGGCGGCTGGACCGCCCGATAGCGCGCGGCGTTCGTCTGACCGGCCGGGACCTGTTTTCCATCGATAGCCATCTCAGACGGAGTGTCTCTTTTGGATCCGGATTCGAGAGCTACGTTTTCCAACGAAAATACCTTTGGGAGAGTTCCACAGTCACGGTAGTTTCCACCGGCTCCTATCGCCGCGCCGGACCCAGTGGCCGTATGGACTACGCCGACTCCGACCGCGCACAGGAGCTCGCCGACCGCGCCCGCGAGTTGATGGAGGCGGTCGTCCTCCCGGTCGAGCGGGAGCGAGCCGGCGGGATGGCCGTCTCGAGCGGGACGATCGCGGAGCTTCGGGACGCCGCCCGCGAGTACGACATCTACGCGCCCCAGATCGCCGCGGAGTACGGCGGCATGGGCGAACGCTTCCGCGATGTCTTGCCCGTCTTCGAGGAGGCCGGCCGCAGCCTCCTCGGCGCCGCCGCGATGCGCGTCGACGCCCCCGACGAGGGGAACATGCACCTGCTGGAACTGGCGGGCGACGAGCTACAGAAAGAGACCTACCTCGAGCCGCTCGTGGAGGGCGAGATCGCGTCGGGGTTCTCGATGACCGAACCGCCGGACGGAGCCGGCTCGGACCCGAAGATGATCCGGACCACCGCGGAGAGAGACGGCGACGAGTGGGTCATCGACGGCCACAAGTGGTGGACGTCGAACGGCGTCGAGGCCGACGTCCTGATCGTCCTCGCGCGCACCGACCCCGACGCCCATCCCTACGAGGGCTGTTCGCTCTTCCTCGTTCCCGCCGACGCGGACGGCGTCGATATCGTGCGCGACGTTCCCCACATGGGGGGCGGCGCTCGCGGCGCCTCCCACGCCGAAATCGTCTACGAGAACGTTCGCATCCCCGAGGAACACCTTCTCGGCGATCTGAACGAGGGATTTTCCCACGCCCAGGCGCGACTCGGTCCGGCCCGCCTCACCCACTGTATGCGCTTTTCCGGAATGGCCCGGCGAGCCCTCGAGATCGCGAAGGCCTACACCAGCGAGCGCGAGGGATTCGGGTCGGCTCTGTCGGACAAACAGTCGCTGCGCCACCGGATCGCCGACGCCGAGACGCGGCTCTACGTCGCCCGGACCGCGATCCGCGACGCGGCCGACCGGATCGCGGACGGCGACGAAGCCCGCGTGCCCGTCTCGATGTGCAAGGTCTTCACCGCGAACGCCACGCAGGAGGCCGTCGACCTCGCCGTCCAGTGCTGTGGCGCCAACGGCATCGGGAAGGACCTCCCGCTGGCGGACTTCTACGAGGCCGTCCGCAAGTTCCGCATCGTCGACGGCGCCGACGAGGTCCACCGACGGGTCATCGCCCGCGACGCCTTCGCGGACGTGAATCGCGAGGAACTCGAGCCGCTAACCCGATTCGGCGATCCGAACACGCGACGCGGCAACGGCCACTAACCGAGTACGGGCATCGTCCGGGTCTGCTGTCTCGTCGGTCGTAGAGGGATGAAGAGACGGACTCAGTCTCCGGAAATCCGCTCGCTACAGCGACCGACGCGGTGATGGCTGTGCGCGACCGGTCGTTCGAATTCCGCCATGCCGGTTCGCTCGCCACTTCGTGGCTCGCTACACGGGCGTGGCGGGATTCGAACCCACGATCAGAAGGTTAGGAACCTCCTGCCCTCTCCGCTAGGCCACACGCCCTCGAGAAAAAACCGTCAGTTGGTCTCGGTTTCCGTTTCCGTCTCGTCCTCCTCGGTGACGGGCTCGGTGTCGACGAAGTCGTCGTCCTCGTTTTCGATCTCCTCTTCGAAGCCGGATTCGCGCATCTCCTCGAGTTCGGTCTCGACCTTCTCACGCCCCTTCTGGAACTCGCCCATGGCCTCGCCGGTGGACCGAGCCAGTTTCGGGATCTTGTTGGCCCCGAACAACAAGATCGCGACGAAGAGGATGATCAGGAGTTCTGGTGCCCCCGGGGTAGGGACGAACAACGGTGCGGTTTCGATTGCCATCTCTATACGTGGCTTACCCGCTGGCAATTATAACCTTTTTGGACCACTAAGTATAGCAAGTTTCAGCGAAAGTCCAGTTACGCCCCATAAGTCGGCTAAGAACAATAGTCGGGTAGAGGGGAATGTACCCCCGCTAAACAGCAATTAACCGTTCGTCCCCGAACGTCCCGACGCCGGTTCGACCGCCGCCGGACGGACGATTCGTCCGCGAACGAAACTGTCTTTCCCGGTTACCCACAAAGGGAGGACGATGCCAGAAACTGGAGACGCCGCACCCGACTTCACGGCACCGCTCGCAAACGGCGACATCGAGGAGTTCACGCTTTCCGACCGCCTCGAGGACGAGGCGCCGATCGTGCTCGCCTTCTTCCCGGGCGCGTTCACCGGCGTCTGCACCACCGAGATGTGTACGTTCCAGGATCGGCTCGCCGCGTTCAACGACCTCGACGCCAACGTCTACGGCGTCAGCCGCGACTCGCCGTTCACGCTCAACGAGTTCCGCGAGCAGAACGACCTCGAGTTCGGCCTCATCAGCGACTACAACAAGGAGATCATCGACGACTACGGCATCGAGATGGACTTCGCCGACCTGGGCGTCTACGGCGTCGCCAAGCGCTCGGTGTTCGTCGTCGACGACGACGGCGAGGTCGCCTACTCGTGGGTCAGCGACGATCCGGGCGTCGAACCCGACTACGACGAGGTCGAGGCCGCCGTCGAGGAACTGGCCTAAACGACCGTCGATACCGCACCCGACAATAGCGTCCTCCGGCACCGACGCCCCGTCGATCGCCGGTTCGCGACTGGCGGCTCGGTCCGTCGCAGGGCTTTTTTAGCACGCAAGCGATGGTCACTTATGAGCGATTCTATCGGCGACGACACCGCTCGCCGCGTTTACTCCCCCGATGCCGATCACAACTTTCCGGACGCGAAACTGAACCGAGTTCTCGAGTTCATCACTAGCGACGAGGAGATCCAGACCTACCTCGAGGCCCAGAACGTCAACGCCGTCGACCGAATGCGGTACAACGACCACGGCGCGAAACACATCGAAATCGTCCGCAACCGCGCGCTGTGTCTCTACGACCTGCTCAAGGCCGGCGGGGTCGACTTCAACGGCGCTCGCCAGCAGGACCTCGAGGAGGCCGACGAGGCGGTCATCATCGCGCTCGCGGCGACGCTCCACGACGTCGGTCACGTCGTTCACCGCGACCAGCACGCCTACTACTCGATCCCGCTGGCCGCCGACATCCTCGACCGAATCCTCCCCGAGTTCTACGACGTCGCCGAAACCGTCCGCATGAGGGGCGAAGTCCTCCACGCGATCCTCTGTCACCACCGCTCGGAGACGCCGCTGACGACCGAGGCGGGCGTCATCCGCGTCGCCGACGCCCTGGACATGGAACGGGGCCGCTCCCGGATCCCCTACGAACACGGCGGTCGCGGCATCAACACCCTCTCGAGCCAGGCGATCAGCCGCGTCTCCCTTCAGGAGGGCGAGGACAGCCCCGTCATGGTCGAGATCGCCATGACCAACGCCGCCGGCGTCTACCAGGTCGACAACCTGCTCAAGGCGAAACTCGAGGGCTCGGGCCTCGAGGAGGAGATCCGCATCGTCGCCGTCAACACGAACGAGAACCGCGACCAGTTAGTCGAGCGGATCGAGCTCTAAGAAACAACCTTTTGCTCTGCGTGCGGTCGCTGCGCGACCGCACTCGGCAAAATCTCGAGAGAGCTTTGCTCTCTCGGACCTCGCGGGAGCTTCGCTCCCGCTTAGCGTTGATGAAAAGCACTCCTCCCTCCGTTCCCTCACTCCTTGCAGTCGTTCGTTCACATCGGTCGTCGGCCCGCTCGCGCCCTCCGGGCGCTCGCGGTAATCGACCGTGCAACCGTCTGCCCTCCCCCGAGTCGCGGGGTCGCCGTCATTTCGGCGACCCCGCTCCCGGCCAGTTCGCTGAGTTAGAGAGAGTGAGAAATCCGCGTCTTTAGGCCAGTTTGAAGCCGGAGTCGGTCCGCTCGAGGTGGCCGCGGTCTCGAAGGGTGCTGGTGATCGAGAGGACCGTTCCCTTCTTGACGCAGAGATCGTCGCAGAGGCGTTCGGCCGTCGCGGTGCCGCTCGCGGCGACGTAGAGGTAGACCAGTTTCGCCTGTGCAGAATCCAGACTCGTCGGTATCGAAACGTCGATCCCCTGTGGTGACTGTGACGCCATACGCCAGAGTCTGTATTTCGACGATAATAAATCTCGTCTACAACGATCGTCGAAATACAGCGGGCGATGCGGAGACGGTCGGCAGTTCGACGGACCGGAATACGGATGGAGACGGACTGAGGGGCCCCGATATCGACCGCTCTCGAGATGAGACGATCGACGTGACCGAGATCGCGCGTGTGGACTGCCAGCACACGGCTCTGATCGGCGGAACGCGGGGAGCTAGACGCATCGCTTTTGTAGATACCGGAGCAAACCAACACGAAATGTCGACCCAGCTCGCCGTTCTCGCCCTGCTAACCGGAGCGGTCACCGGTGCGCTCTTTCGCCTCCTCAACGTTCCGATCCCCGCGCCGCCGGAGCTCCCCGGGATCATGGGGATCGTCGGTATCTACGTCGGCTACAAAGTGATCGACCACTTCGGCGTCGGCATCGATCTCCTCGAGACGCTGAGTCTGTGAGTCCCGTCCGGGACGATCCTCGGGCCGCTCAGGTGTTTTGGCCGAACGTCTCTAGCTGGGAGAGCAGCCACGTAATGCAGATGATACCGGCGAAGATGCAGTAACCGGCGACGGGAATGTACAGAATCAGGGGTATCGAGTCGCGCAACAGGTAGCCACTGGTCACGAGCACCGGCAGGAGAATCAGATTCAGACGGACGAACCGTTCGAGACCCATCTAGGTACACCAAACGGGAGCGGACATATAGCAGTATTGCTGTGCCGCGGCGGGCGACGACGGCCGAAATCGCAGCGAACGCGTTAGTAGCTGCGCTCTTTCGGCTCGTAGGTCTTGTCCTGGCCCTCGAGGATGACCGGCCGGTAGAAGATGTCCGGCTGGCCGTCGTTCCAGGAGATCAGCGTGTGCTTGAGCCACTCGTCGTCCTTGCGCTCCTGATGTTCCTTGCGCCAGTGGGCGCCGCGGAACTCGTCGCGGACGAGCGCGCCGAGCGCGATGGTCTCGGCGACGTCGATCAGGTTGCGCGTCTCGATGGTCTGCTGGAGGTCGGTGTTGAACGTCCGCGAGGGGTCGTCGACGTAGACGTTCTGGTACTCCTCGCGGCACTCGCGGATGATCCGCAGCGCCTTCTTGACGCCCTCTTCCGTCCGGAAGACGTTCACGTAATCCGTCATCGCGTTCTGGAGTTTCTGACGGATCTCCGCGTGCTGGACGCCGTCGTCGCGGTCCATAAGAGTGTCTACGCGCGTGCGGGCCTGTTCGACCTTGCGCTCGACGATCCCCTCGGCGTCGGTTGCGACGCCGCCGTCGGCCGCGACACCGCTCGAGGTATCGAGGCCGGCGTCGCCAGGCTGGACGGGCAGTTCGGTCTCGGTCTCGTCCTCGACGTCGTCGCCGTAACCCGTCTTGATCTGGGGCTCGCCCAGGTCCTCGCCGGCGGCGTGGCGACCTGCGCGCTTGCCGAAGACGATCAGTTCCGGCAGGGCGTTGCCGCCCAGGCGGTTCCCGCCGTGGACGGAGACGCAGGCGCACTCGCCGGCCGCGTAGAGGCCGTCGACGCAGGTCTGGCCGTTCTCGTCGACCTCGATGCCGCCCATCGCGTAGTGCTGGCCGGGCTTGACCGGCATCGGCTCGACGAGGCCGTCGACGCCCTCGAAGTCCTCCGCGAGGTGGAGGATGTTCTCGAGGCGGTCCATGATGCGTTCCTCGCCCAGGTGGCGCATGTCGAGGTGGACGTACTCGTCGTCGACGCCCCGGCCCTCGTTGACCTCGGTCAGTTCGGCGCGGGCGACGACGTCCCGGGAGGCGAGCTCCCCGGAGTTGTTCGCGTAGCCGTACTCGAACATGAACCGCTCTCCGTTCGCGTTGTAGAGGATACCCCCTTCGCCGCGGACACCCTCACTGATGAGGACGCCCGTCGAAGGCAGCGAGGTCGGGTGGAACTGGATGAACTCCATGTCCTCGAGCGGCGCGCCGGCGCGGTAGGCCATCGCGTGGCCGTCGCCGGTACAGGAGACGGCGTTGGTGGTGTGATCGAAGGCCTGTCCGGGGCCGCCGGTCGCGAGGACGACGCCGTCGTTGGCCTTGAAGCCCTCGACGTTGCCGGACTGGACGTCGTAGGCGACGACGCCGTGACAGCTTCGGTCGTTGGGGTCGTCCTCGTCGGAGGTGGCCAGCTCCATGACGTACCACTCGTCGTAGACCTGGATCCCCCGCTTGACGACCTGCTCGTACATCGTGTGCAGCAGGTGGTGGCCCGTCTCCGCGCCCGCGTACGTGGTGCGGGGGTAGGAGAGGCCGCCGAACGGTCGCTGGGAGACGCGTCCGTCCTCCTCGCGGGAGAACGGCATCCCCCAGTGTTCGAGGCGCATCGTGTCCTCGGGGGCGTCCTGGGCGAGGGTCTCGACCGCGGGGGCGTCCCCGAGGTAGTCAGACCCCTTCATCGTGTCGTAGGCGTGGAGTTCCCAGTCGTCGCCCTCCTGGAGCGCGGCGTTGATGCCACCCTCGGCCGCGCCGGTGTGGCTGCGGACCGGGTGGAGTTTCGAGACGATCGCCACGTCCGATCCCGCCTCGTGCGCTGCGATCGCTGCCCGGAGGCCGGCACCGCCGGCGCCGACCACGATTACGTCGTGTTCGTACATGGTTACCAGAACTTCAGGTTCTTCTTGACTGCTTCCCGCTTGAGCTCCTGAATGTGCTCGGTGAGCGGAATATCCTTCGGACACACCTCGGTACAGGAGAACTGGGTCTGGCACCGCCAGACGCCGTGTTCCTGCTCGAGAATGCGGAGTCGGTGCTCCTTGATCTCCTCGCCCTCGCGGTCGTCCATCGCGAACTTGTAGGCCTTGTTGATCGCCGCCGGGCCGAGGTAGTCGTTGTCGCCGGCCGCGATGTTACAGCTGGACATACAGGCGCCACACCAGATACACCGCGAGGACATCTTGATCTTCTCGCGGTTCTCGGGGCTCTGGCGCTGCTCCTCTAGGTCGGCCGGATCCGGCGTGTCCTCGTCCTGGAAGTACGGCTCGACGGTGTGCATCTGGTCGTAGAAGTGGTCCATGTCGACGACCAGGTCCTTGACGACCTCCTGGTGGGGCAGCGGCTCGATGCGGATCGGCTGTTCCAGATCCGCGATCTGGGTCTTACAACCCAGTCGCTGCTTGCCGTTGACGAAGAAGGCGTCGGAGCCGCAGACGGCCTGCCGACAGGAGTGTCGGAAGGTCAGCGACGAGTCGTAGGTGTCCCGCGCGTACATGACCGCGTCGAGGACGGTCATCCCCTTCTCGAAGGGGACGTGGAAGTCGTCGAACCGCGGTTCCTGTTTGCCCTCGACCTCGGGGTCGTAGCGGAACACCTTGATGTGTACCGTCTCGCCCTCGAGTTCGTCCTCCGGCGTCGTCTGCTGGTCGATGTCGCCGCCCTGCTTTTCCTTCTCGTCGACGGGCGACTCGGCCCCTCGCATTTCGGGGTCTTCCGGTGCCTCTTGGCTCTGCGGTTCCTCCGGTTGTTGTTGTTGTGTACTCATATTAGGTCCACCCGGCCATAGTGGTTGCAACGTAGGTTCCCTGCGCGATGAGTGCAAGGCTCGCGATAACAAGCACTGCAAGCACGACTTTCTTCTGCGTTCCGTCGAGGCCCTGGTTGATCAGTGCGTTGTAGACGCCGTTGACGCCGTGGAAGGTGCCCGCGATCAGGAACAACACCATGGTCAGGAAGTAGCCGACGTTCTCCATGCGGGCCTGGGTCCCGGCGAACTCGATCTCCGCGGCGTGGTTGACGAAGTGCAGGAGGAAGAAGTGGAAGGCGAGTACCACGACGAGAAATGCCGCCGTGATTCGCTGGAGCAGCCACGCGGTGCCGCCCGGCGCGAAAGAGGAGTATCGTTCCGCCATTAGAGGGTCACCCCGTCGAGGAAGGTCGGCACGCTCGCGACGGTGATGATCGCCGTCAACACCAGCGAGGCGTAGAAACTCTTGTCCTGGGCCTCCAGACCGACGCCGAGGTCGACCATCAGCAGGCGAAGCCCGTTCAGGATGTGAAAGACTGCGACGGCGAGCAGTCCGACCTCGAGCACTCGAACGATAAACAGTGACTCGAGTCCGCCGATCGTGTTCGTATACGCCTCCGGGCCGGTTAGCGAACTACTCAACACGGCGATGTGGGTAAACAGGTAGCCGATCAGCATCCACCCGGTGAACTTGTGGAAGATCCACGCCCACATGCCCGCCGAGAACTCCTTCCAGCGACCGAAGTCCTCGATGAGACCGCGATTGTAAGACTGACTCATGCGCTCATGTGGACCGTTAGACCGCGGGGGTATAGAAGTTACTTTTATCTCTCTCACCAAACCTTCCCTGCAGATATTATTTAGAAGAAATGAATTTGCACCGGTCACAAACCGCGAATTCGTTCGGGACGCGAGCGATCGCGTGCCCGTTTGGCACAGACCGGCGTCGGCCATCGTCGATCGGGGGCGCGGATTACGCGTCGTCCGGACCGGCCGGGCGGAGTTCCGACCGCGAGCTCGCCGTGGTCCGCTCGCGCTCTAAGGCCGTCCGCGTGTCCGGCGACAGCCCGACCAAGTGACACAGCGGGTTGCCGGGGTAGACCACGGGGTTCTCGAGAACGCCGACGATTAGCCCCGTGAACGGCGCCTCGACGGTGACGATGTCGTCTTCCTCCTTGAACGGGTTGGTGATCGTACAGATCACCTCGCCCTCGCGGACGAACTCGCCGCGGCCGCGTTTCATGTCGACGATGCCGCCGGCGTCGGCGCGGATCCAGGTCTTCTCGTTGTCGTCGTCGATGACGGTCCGCCAGCCGGGCCAGTGGACCGACGAGTCGGGGTGGCAGCCGAACTCGGCGAGGACGCTCGCGACGCCGGTCAGCGCGCGGTCGATCAGCCGGCGCTGGAACCGGTGGGCTTCGCCCATCTCGACGGTGATCGTCGGGATGCCGGCCAGGGTCGCTTCGCGGCGCAGCGTCCCCGAGGGACCCTCGCCGGCGATGATGACGTTCGAACTGAACGCCTTCGCGAGTCGGTCGACCGTCGGCTCCTCCATGTTGGCCCGCACGTGGAGCATGTTCGTCCGCCCCCGCGTCGACGTGTGAAAGTCGATGCCGAGGTCGCAGGGCTCGATGAAGTTCGTGAAAATCTGGTAGGCCATCCGCCGGGCGCTCGTCG
Organism: Haloterrigena gelatinilytica; assembly: GCF_013342145.1. Classification (NCBI taxonomy): domain Archaea; kingdom Methanobacteriati; phylum Methanobacteriota; class Halobacteria; order Halobacteriales; family Natrialbaceae; genus Haloterrigena; species Haloterrigena gelatinilytica. Next base: position 2,501,195 of record NZ_JABUQZ010000001.1, read on the forward strand.
AGCCCTCGCGACCGGGAAACGACCGGTTCAGGTCCCGGTCGTAGATCGGGAGGTACCGCTCCTGAGCGAGAAAACCGGGGACGTTCATCACGGGCAGACAGATGAGCGTCCCGTGGAGTTCCGAGTGGTCCCAGTCGTGGGCCACCTCGCGGACCACCTCGATGCCGTTGAGTTCGTCCCCGTGGGCGGCCGCGGAGAGAAACACCGTCGGCCCGGGGCGTTCGCCGTTGACGACCGTGACCGGGATCCTGACGGGATCGCCGAGATACGTCTCGCTGATTCCGTACCGGATGTTGGCCGACTCGCCGGGATCGACCCGGCCGCCGTTGTACGTGAACGGCTCGGCCGTGCGGTCGGACGGACCGTCGTCGGGCGGTTCGTCCGTAACGTCGCTCATAACGATGGCTCGGCGGGTGGCAATGTGAATCTTCCCCTCGAGACCGGACGTAACGGTGCCGGAAACCGCCGGTGTAGATTTTACGTCGAGACGGCTCGTTCCGCTGAACTGAAGACGGGGAAAATCTCTCCCCGTGGGCATACGTTTTGTATGAAGACATGGTAGCATCGGGCATGGAGATTCGCGAAGCGACAGCCGACGATATCGACGCGATCCGATCGATCGCCCAGCGCTCGCTCGAGTCGACCTACACCGAGTTCCTCGACGAGGACACCGTCGCCGACGCGATCGAGCAGTGGTACGGCGACTCTTTCGACGACGCGCTCGAGGACGATCACTCGCTGATCCTCGTCGTCGAAGACGACGGCGACGTCGTCGGCTTCTCGCAGAACGACCTGATCGGCCAGCGCTACGACACCGGACGGATCCTCTGGCTTCACATCGATCCCGATCACCGCGGCGGCGGCACGGGCGTTCGGCTGCTCGTCCGCACCCGCGAGCGGTTGCTCGACGAAGGCGCCGACCACGTCCAGGGGCTCGTCCTCGAGGACAACGAGGGCGGCAACGAGTTCTACGCCGACAACGGCTTCGAACGGGCCGGCCAGCGGGAGGTCGAGATCGGCGACGAGACGTTCACGGAGAACGTCTACGCCGAAGACGAGATCGGTGAGGAGGGGTGGGGCGCCGTCGACGAACTCGAGACCGACGGCGAGACTATCTACGTGAGCTACGGGGAAGCCGCTCGCGGCGCCAAGGCGCCGTTCTACAGCGCCTACAAGAGCGAGGGTCGACAGGACCTGTACGGCTGGTTCTGTGGTAACTGCGACTCGCTCGAGAACACCATGGACACGATGGGCCGGATCGAGTGTAACAACTGCGGGAATCGCCGAAAGGCGACCCGCTGGGACGCGTCGTACCTCTAGGGACCGTTACGGCGGTCGCGGTGGGCCGTCAGGTCCGTTCCCTCGAACTGATCGGATCGTTTTCCGTCGCGGCGGCGACCGTATTCTGAACGATACCGTTCAGCGGGCAGTTCTTTCGTTGATTCCGACATCCGCTCGTCAAACCGGTTGTTTATTACACAATACGGTGTCCCTACGGGACGAGACGGGCGAACGGGCGTCCGAAGCGCCCGATTCTTGCGTCCTGAACCGGCCGATTCAGTCACGGGACCGACGACGTAAGACGCCGTTTCAGCGGCGGTACCGGGACGTTACACCTGTTGTCCCCGCATTACAATTGCCGACTCAGTCGTCGGCGTAGAGACGACGGGTTCCCACGGTCGAGCGGCTGATCGACCGCGCGCAACCGAATACTCCCTCCCCTAGCATATGAGTCGAGAGGACCACATCGTCCGCGGGTTCAAGGCAACGCTGCTCGCTCGAGCGATCTACATGCTCTCGAGCGCGCTGTTGATGTTCGTACTGGCGCGCTATCTCCTCGATCCCGACGGCTACGGGACGTTGTACTGGGTGATCGGGATACTGGCGATGGTCCGGCTGGTCGCGGATCTCGGGATCGGCAAATCCGCTGCGCGATACCTCTCGGAGTACCGTGAGGACGATCCGAGCCAGATTCCGCACCTGCTCAGATCGACGATCACGTTCAAGATCGTCGTCATGGCGCTGGTCGGCTACCTCCTCTTGGTGTTCCACGAGCAGCTCGCGGCCGCGCTGGGTCGGCCGGACGCCGCGCCGTTTCTCGCGGCCGGCGTGCTCTACGTCGCCGTCTTCTCCTTTAGCACGTTCACGGAGGTCGCCTTCCAGGGGTTCAACCACCTCCCGTACAGCGCCGCCGTCAGGGCGATCAGCGGCTTCTCTCGACTGGTCTTCGCCGTCGGCTTCGCGCTCATGGGACTGGGGGCGCTGGGCGCGTTCTTCGGCTACGTCGTCGGCTACGCGCTGTCGGCCGCGGTCGGGCTCGCGGTCCTTTACTACGCCTTCTACGCGCGGTACGACGCCGCGGAGACCCACGAAGAGGGGCTGACGCGACGGATGATCGAGTACAGCGTGCCGCTGACCGCGACGCGAAGCGCCAACGTCATCGACAAACAGGTCGACACCGTGCTCGTCGGCGTCATCCTGACGCCGACCGCGGTCGCGTTCTACACGCTCGGCAAGCAGATCACCGACTTCGTGCTCGCGCCCGCCGAATCGCTCGGCTTCACGATCTCGCCGAACTTCGGCGAACAGAAGGCCTCGGACCAACTCGAGCAGGCCAGGCAGATCTACGAGACGGCGCTGACGAACACGATGATGGTGTACATCCCCGCGGCAGCCGGGCTCGTGATCGTCGCCGATCCGTTCATCCCGATGGTCATCGGCGCCGAGTACGCGGGTGCGGTGCCGGTCCTGCAGGTCCTGGCCGCGTTCATCATCCTGCAGGCGATCACGAACCTGACCAGCGACAGCTTAGATTACCTCGGGCGTGCGCGCCACCGAGCGATGGCGAAAGGGGGGACGGCCGTCGCCAACTTCCTGTTGAACCTCGTTCTCATCCCGACGATCGGCGTCGTCGGCGCGGCTATCGCGACCGTCGCGACGCATTCGGTGTACGTGGCGGTGAACCTCTACATCGTCCACTTGGAACTCGATCTCCGGCTCAAACGACTCGCCCGGTCGATCGGCGTCATCTGCGTGATCACCGGGATCATGGCCGGCGCCGTGTTGCTCGTGACGCCGCTGGTCTCGAGTCTCGCGATGTTGGCGGGCGCGATCGCGCTGGGTGCGATCACGTGGGCCGTCCTCGTCGTCGCGAGCGGACTGGTCGATCCCAACGAGGTCCGGGCGGCGATCACGTGACGGCGCGGCGATCGCTCGTCCGGACCGCACGCCGATCGCGCGCCCGGCCCTCGGCCGGCATGAGTCCGCCAATCCGCGAGCGACGACCGGACGCCGGCGGTGACTGCTGCTGACAGTACCCTTTTCCCACCCGTCGTCGTGTGTTCGGGTATGGCTGTTTCCGATCCTGTCACTGTCGGGGTACTGAGTCTACATACGAGCAAGGAAACGAAAGCGATTCTCAACGCCGTCGAGGAGTTGGGCCACGACACCGAGTGGCTGCGGTCGGAGAACACGTCCATCAGCGTCACCGACGGCAGCGTCGTCCTCGAGCCGGACGTCGACGTCATCGCGAACCGGATGCTGCTGTCGAACACCGAACAGCCCGCCGAGGAACTCGGGCTGGCGAACACGTTCGCGCAACTGGTGCCGACGCTCAACGAGCCGTCGACGGTGTTGACGGCGATCCACAAGCTCTCGACGGCGACGACCCTCGCGGCCAACGACGTCCGAACCCCCGACGTCACCCTCGCGCTCAGCGGCGATCAGCTCAACGCGGCACGGGATCGGTACGGCGAAGAAGCGGTCTACAAGACGGCGATCGGTACCCACGGCGGCGGGACGTGGAAGGTCGGCCCCAACGATCCGATCAACGCGAAGGTCGGCAACCGCTACGCCTTCCTGCAGGAACTCATCGACCGCGAGGACGTCCGCCACCGCGACGTCCGCGTCTACGTCGTCGGCGGCGAGATCATCAGCGCGATGTACCGCTACGCGCCGGACAACGACTGGCGGACCAACGTCGCGCTCGGCGGCAGCGTCGAGGACGCGACCGACGACCTCCCCGAGGAGGCCCGCGACATGGCCCGCCGCGCGGCCGACGCCATCGGCCTCGACTACGCCGGCGTCGATCTCGTCGAGGGCGACGAGGGCTGGTTCGTCCTCGAGGTCAACCCGACGGCCGGATTCAAGGGCCTCTACGAGGCGACCCAGGTCAGTCCGGCCCCCTATATCGCGAAGTTGGCGATCGAACGCGCCGGCGGCGAGGTCGACGAGGACCGCGTCAGCGACATCTCGAACGTCCTCGACGACTCCCGACCGACGGCCCAGCCCGTCGAGACGTCGTCGCCGGACACGGAACCGAGCGTGATCGGCTACACCGAGGAGATCGTGCTCTCGGGGACCAGCGGCTCGAAGACCGTCCTCGCGAAGTCCGACACGGGCGCGACGCGGACGAGCATCGACACCGCCCTCGCCGCCGACATCGGCGCCGGGCCGATCAAGTCCATCACCCGCATCCGATCGGGCAGCAGCAAACAGTCCAAGAGCCGCCCCGTCGTCGACGTCGTCGTCGGCGTCGGCGGCACCCAGCACACCGTCACCGCCAGCGTCGAGGACCGCAGCCACATGGACTACCCCGTCATCCTCGGCCGGGACATCCTCGGGAACTACCAGGTCGACGTCGGCCGTCGCGCGGACCGGGACGCGCCGGACACGCCCGAAGAGGAGGAAGAAGAAGCGGAAGTCGACGAAGCGACGGACGCGTAACGGAAACGCTCGAGCGGCGGCCGATAGCGGTATTAACGAGGTTTGTTTTCAGTATCGGAAATAATATGGGGCGAATCGTGAATCGGAAGTCGCGATCGGTACATATATTATTCCCTGATCCCATCTTCCCTTTGTAGAGAAATCATGGCAGACGAGCATCCGGAACGCGGCGGTAACGGCGATATCGCTGAGGTGACCCGAGCATGACTGAGTACGAGCGCAATCGCAACCACGAGTGGTGGCCGAACAAGCTGAATCTGGAGGTCCTCGACCAGAACGCCGAGGACGTCGGCCCGTACGACGACGACTTCGATTACGCCGAGGAGTTCCAGAAGCTCGACCTCGAGGAGGTGAAGGCGGACCTCAAGGACCTGATGACGACGTCCCAGGACTGGTGGCCGGCCGACTACGGCCACTACGGGCCGCTGTTCATCCGCATGGCGTGGCACAGCGCCGGCACGTACCGCACCACCGACGGTCGCGGCGGCGCCTCGGGCGGGAACCAGCGCTTCGCGCCGCTCAACAGCTGGCCCGACAACGTCAGCCTCGACAAGGCGCGCCGGCTGCTCGAGCCGATCAAGCAGAAGTACGGCCGCAAGCTCTCGTGGGGCGACCTGATCGTCCTGGCCGGGAACACGGCCCTCGAGTCGATGGGCATGCAGACGCTCGGCTGGGCCGGCGGCCGCGAGGACGAGTTCGAGCCCGACGAGGCCGTCTACTGGGGCCCCGAGGACGAGTGGGAAGCCCCGCAGCACGACCGCGTCGACGAGGAGGGCGAGCTCGACGAACCGCTCGGCGCCACCGTGATGGGGCTCATCTACGTCGACCCCGAGGGGCCGAATGGCAACCCTGAGCCGCTGAAATCGGCCGATCGGATCCGTCAGGCGTTCGGTCGGATGGCGATGAGCGACGAGGAGACGGCCGCCCTCATCGCCGGCGGACACACGTTCGGCAAGGCTCACGGCGCCACCGACGACGACATCGGCGCCGAGCCCGAAGCGGCGCCGATCGAAAACCAGGGCCTCGGCTGGGCCGATTCCGGCACGGGCTCCGAGACGACCACCAGCGGCATCGAGGGCGCCTGGAACGCCTGGCCGACGATGTGGGACACCTCCTACCTCGACAACCTGCTCGACTACGAGTGGGAGCTGACCGAGAGCCCCGCCGGCGCCAAGCAGTGGCAGCCGGTCGAGGAGGAGGCCTACGACACCGTCCCGGACGCCCACGACCCGTCCGAGAAGCACGCCCCGATGATGATGACGACGGACGTCGCGCTCAAGCGCGATCCGGAGTTCCGGGAGATCATCGAGAACTTCCGCGACAACCCACCGGAGTTCCTCGACGCCTTCGCGCGAGCCTGGTACAAACTGATCCACCGCGACATGGGCCCGCCGGAGCGGTTCCTCGGTCCCGACGTGCCCGAGGAAACCTTCGTCTGGCAGGACCCCGTCCCGGACGCCGACTACGAACTGATCGGCGACGAGGAAGCCGCGGAGCTCAAGGACGAACTCCTCGAGACGGAACTCTCCGTCTCGCAGCTGGCCAAGACCGCCTGGGCGGCGGCCTCGACCTACCGCGACAGCGACAAGCGCGGCGGCGCCAACGGCGCCCGCATCCGCCTCGAGCCCCAGCGTAGCTGGGAGGTCAACGAGCCGGCCGAACTCGAGACGGTCCTCGAGACCCTCGAGGAAGTCCAGGAGGACTTCAACGGCTCGCGCTCCGACGACGTGCGCGTCTCGCTGGCCGACCTGATCGTGCTGGGCGGCTACGCGGCCGTCGAGCAGGCCGCAGCTGACGCCGGCTACGACGTCGAGATTCCGTTCGAGCCCGGCCGCACCGACGCCTCCCAGGAGATGACCGACGAGGAGTCCTTCGAGGCGCTCAAGCCGAAGATCGACGGGTTCCGCAACTACTTCGGCGGCGACTACAACGAGCCGCCGGAGGACCTGCTGGTCGACCACGCCGACCTGCTCGACCTGACGGCCTCGGAGATGACCGTCCTGGTCGGCGGCATGCGAGCGCTGGACGCGAACTACCAGGACTCCGATCTCGGCGTCTTCACCGACGAGCCGGAGACCCTGTCCAACGACTTCTTCGTCAACCTGCTCTCGATGGACTACGAGTGGGAGCAGGCCTCCGAGGGCGAGGAAGTCTACGAACTGATCGACCGCGAGACCGGCGAGGTCGAGTGGAGGGGCTCGCGCGTCGACCTCCTCTTCGGCTCGAACTCCCGACTTCGCGCCATCGCGGACGTCTACGCGGCCGAGGAAGAGAAGTTCGTCGAGGACTTCGTCGACGCGTGGCGGAAAGTGATGACCAACGACCGCTTCGACCTCGAGTAGGGACTCGAATCGGAGCCGCTACGTCTTTTCGTCTCTGTGACGCACCGTCGCGGCGCGTCGCGCCGAACGCGTGTCGATATCGCGTCGACCCCGACTACTCGACGTCCGCGCGTTCCTCGTCGGTGCGGTGCTGGACGATCACTTCGCGGTCGGTGATCTCGTTGATCTCCGACGCTTCGATGGGGTAGTCCTCGTCGTCGTGACCGCCCCAGTTCATCCGCGCCTTGAGCCGATCCGTCAGTCCCGGCTCGGGATCGACGTAGGCGGTCTGGCCCTCGACTTCCGCGACGATACCGATCTGTTCGCCCGTCTCGTCGACGACGTCTTTTCCTTGATCGTCTTCGGAGAGCTCGACCCGGCCCATGTCGCCCGTGTCGGCGGACGAGCCGCCGGTTCCGGACTCGACCTCGACGTCCGGAGTGGGGTCGCCGGCCCCTTCCTCGCCGGTTCCGGCTCCGCCGCCGGCGCCGGCGCCCATCCCGGCACCGGTGCCCGTACCGGCCTCATCGGCTTCGTCCGACGTCTCGATCGCACCGTACTCCTCGACGTCGATGATCTCGCCCTCGATGACGTCGCTGCCGATCACTTCCGACTCGAGCAGGTCGGTCTCTTCTAGGGTGAAGAGCATGCGCGTCCGCTCGTCGATCTGTTCTTCGACCGTGCGCCGCTCGAGCAGTTCGCTCCGGACGGTGTCACCTTCGCCGCGCTTGCTCCGGATGACCTCCCGGTCGATGACGTCGTCGGCGGTCGCGTCGGTGCGGACGACGTCGCTCTCGAGGATCGACCGCTGGACGCTCTCGAGTTCGACCCCGGTCTCGATCTCGTCGCGCTCGATTTCGTCGTGCCGGTCGATGTCGACGTCGACGACCCGGCTCTCGATCGTGTAGCGTTCGATCTCCTCGACCGTGTCGAGGCGGCTCTCCTCGGTGACGACCTCGATCTCGTCGGCGGTGACGAACTCGGTGTCGACGATCTCCCGGCTCAGCAGCTCCGAGTCGACGACGTGGCGCTCGGCGATCTCGGTGTCGACGACCTCGCTCTCGATCGTGTCCCGTTCGACGACTTCCGTCTCGACGACCTGCGTTTCGACGATTTCGGTCGTGACCGTCTCGCCCTCGCGAAGCTGGTCCTCGAGTTCGTCGCGACCGAGGTCGGCGCGTTCGAACGCCCGTTCGCGTTCGACGAGTTCGAAGTGGCCCAGCCCCTCCTCCGTGGGCTCGTCCTCGTGGTAGACGAACACCAGATCCTCGTCTCGGAACGTCTCGATGAACTCGTCCCACGTGTACTCCTCGTGGTCCGCTCCGAGGTCGTCCCGACGGGCGAAGGAGTGACCGTGTCCCTCGCTGTCGCGGATCGTTACGGGGACCGCGTCGCGCGCCTCCGCCCACTCCCTGATGCGCTCGGGATCGGTGGTCATTCGCCGCTGTGCTGAGTCGCCTGTCGACGGTTCGTCCGCGGGCATATCGTTTGCCATACGTCCGTTCCCGGTCGAATCACACTTGAGTCAGCGGGGCCTTCTCATCGGTCAGTATCTCGTTTCCCGAGACCCCTGCGCGGGCATGAATTATCGGGCTCGTAATCGCCGGTTAGTCGTCGCGTCGGGTCGATCCCACCGTCCGGGGCGCAGATAGGAGCGTATTACCGCGTTCGGTCGGCTCGCGAGGGGCAGAACAACGACCGTTTCTCCACGCGAAACAAGCGTTTGCGCGCTCGAGCCGTCAGTCCGACTCGTACTCGGCCCACAGATACCGCGTCGCGGCGCTTCGGTACGGTCGCCACTGTTCGGCGATCTCGCGCATCTCGGCGCGGGACATGTCATCGCCGTCGCCGTAGAGCTCCTCGATCGCGCGGCGGATCGCGAGATCGCCCAGCGGCAACACGTCCTCGCGTTGCAGCACGAACAGGAGGTACATGCGGGCGGTCCACTCCCCGACGCCTTTGATCTCGGTCAGCGAATCGATAACCTCGTCGTTCGAGTGGTCGGCGAGCCCCGCTCGAGTGTAGTCGTTCTCCCGGAAGGCCCGCGCGGCGTTGCGCATGTACTCGATCTTGCTCTCTGAGAGCCCGGCCGCTCGCAGGGCCTCGTCCTCCGCCTCGAGGACGGTCTCGGGGGTCACCTCGTCGCGGAGCAGTTCGAAGACCCGCTCGCGGACGGCGGTCGCGCTCGCGGTCGACAGCTGCTGGTTGATGATGGAGATACAGAGCCGTTCGAACTCGTTCCAGTCGGGTTCGACGTAGGGGTCGTGTCGCTCGATGAGTTCCGCCATCACGGGGTCGGTCCGGATAACGGGTTCGGCCTCGTCTAACATCTACGTAGAGGAAGGGGAGGGCTCGAAGGATGAAAGGACTCTCGGTCGTCGAGTTCGCGGTTCGGTCTCGCGGTTCGGTCGCGGTCCGTTACTCGAGGTGGTGGTAGTCGAGTTCGTACCCTTCCGCGAGCGCCTCGCGGACCGGGTCGCTCGGTTCGGCGACGCCGCGACGGTCGATCTCGAGGCCGCCCTCGTCGGCCGAAACGAGCAGGTTCACGCGCCAGTCCGGGTCGGTCTCCGGGTAGTCCGTCCGGTAGTGTGCGCCCCTGGATTCGGTCCGAGCCAGGGCCGCTCGGAGCATCGCTTCGGCGACGGTGAGGCTGAACGAGAGGTCGACCGCGAACTCGAACGATCGCGAGGTGAGTCCGCCCTCGACGCGCAGCTCCCCCGTTCGATCGCGGAGCGCCTCGAGTTCCTCGAGTCCGGCTCGAAGCCCGGCCTCGTCGCGGAGAATGCCCGCGCGATCCCACAGCAACTCGCGGAGGTCCGCCAGGAGGGCCGTGGGCGTAACCTCGCCGTCGGCGTCCGCGAGCGACGCGAGCGCCCGAAACTCCCGTTCGGCCAGGGCTCGCTGTTCGTCGGTCACCGCTGGCTCGGCGTCCGATCCGTCGACTGCGGTTGCGACGTGCTCGCCGACGAGCTTGCCGATCGCGACGGTCTCGGCGAGCGAGTTGCCGCCGAGACGGTTCGCACCGTGGACGCCGGCGACGGCCTCGCCGACGGCGTACAAGCCCTCGACGCCGGTTTCACCGGTTCGGAAGTCGATGTCGACGCCGCCCATCGTGTAGTGGGCGGTCGGCGCGACCTCGATCGGTTCCGCGGTGATGTCGACGCCGAGCGACGCGAAGCGCTCGACCATCCGCGGCAGCCGTTCCCGGACGTAGTCGGCGTCCCGATGGGAGATGTCGAGATAGACGCCGCCGTTCTCGGTTCCCCGTCCCGCGTCGATCTCTCGACCGATCGCCCGCGCGACGACGTCGCGAGCGTCGAGTTCCATCTGATCCGGCGAGTACCGTTCCATGAACCGTTCGTTCTCGGCGTTGTAGAGCCGTCCGCCCTCGCCGCGCACGGCTTCGGTGACGAGTCGGCCGTCCCACTCCTCCCCGTAGCGTTCGCCGACCATCCCCGTCGGGTGGAACTGGACGAACTCGAGGTCCATCAGTCGAGCGCCCGCCTCGAGAGCCAGCGCCTGGGCGTCCCCGTTGTTCTCGTCGTCCCGCGAGGAGTGGCGATCGTAGAGCGCGGAGAAGCCGCCCGCGGCGAGGACGACGTGGTTCGACCGGAACAGCAGCCCGCGGCCGGTCTCCATGTCGAAACCGGCGGCGCCGAAGACGCGCCGCCCGTCCGAGAGCAGCCGCGTGATCATCACGTTCTCGCGGTAGGGGATCTCGAGGTCGCGAGCCCGCCCGATCAGCGTTTCGAGCATCGCCTCGCCGGTCCGGTCGCCGACGAAACAGGTCCGGCGGTACGACTGGGCGCCGAAGTACCGCTGGTTGATCGCCCCGTCGTCGGTCCGGTCGAACGGCATCCCCCACTCCTCGAGTTCGCGGATCCGGTCCGGCAGCTCGCGCGCGGTCAGTTCGACCGCCTCGGGGTCGTTCAGATGGTGCCCCTCGTTCAGCGTGTCCGCGGCGTGGATCGTCCAGTCGTCTTCGTCGTCCAGCGAGCCGAGCGCGGCGTTGATCCCGCCGGCCGCCCAGGTCGTGTGCGCGTCGCCGTGGTCTCGCTTCCCGATCACCAGCGGCTCGAGGCCGGCTTCGGCGAGACCGATCGCGACGCGGGCGCCCGCCGCCCCCACGCCGACGACGAGTACCGGCGTCGTGACGACGTCGTACTCGAGACCGTCCGACGACGCCGATCGGTTCGCTCGTCCGATTCGGCTCGATACGCCGCCGAGGTCGGCTACCGCGGCCGATCCCCGACGCGAGCTCTCCGCCGGTCGACGGTCGTCAGCGGGTGTTTCTGTCATACGAGTAATGTAAGGGGCGAGCGTACTTAGGGAGCGCCCCAAACGATACAATTCGGTGGAGGAAACGGCCGTAGGGTGCGTTTCGGCGTCAGTCGTCGGCCGATCTCTTACCCGACTCGAGGCCGTCGGATCGATCGAAGCGAATGCAACCGATCGTCCATCTCGCCGTCGGTTATCTCTGTTACGCCGGCTACGTCCGCTGGCGCGAGGGGACGCCCCCGGGAGAGCGGGCGACGATCGTCGCAGTCTTCGGCGCGGTCCTGCCGGATCTGCTCGACAAACCGCCGTGGCTGCTCGGCCTCACCGTCGGCCGAACGATGGGCCACTCGCTGCTGTTCGCCGTCCCGCTGGTCCTCGCGGGCTGGTCGCCGGCGCGCTCGAGCGGTCGATCGTCGCTCGGAGTCGCCTTCGCGATCGGCGTCGCCTCCCATCTGGCGACCGACGTCCCGTGGCACGTGATCGCCGGCGACTACGACGAACTCGGCTTTCTCCTGTGGCCGATCACGCCGATGCCGCCGTACAGCGGAACGAAATCGCTGGCGACCGTCGGCGGGCTCGAGGTGACGACGCTCTGGCTCGAGGCCGTAATTCTGGTCGCCGGCGCCGCGCTGTGGTGGGTCGACGGACGGCCGGGACTCGATCCGAGCCGGCGGCGCTCCGACGGATAGTAGCGGTACAGTGGCGAGTTCTCCCGCTCCGAACACCGACGTAATTCGGCGAGCCAGTTTTCGTTTCGGACCGTCTACTACGCGTATGTCGACGACATCCGCTGTCTTCTGTTACGTGTGCAACGAAGAGATGGTCCTCGACGAGGACCTCGAACACCACCTCGTGTACCGACACAAACCGCGGGAGTTGGCCAAGCAACTCGTCGCCGAGTGGGAAGCGGAGGAACTCGGCGAAGCCGTCTGAGTCGGCTCGCCCGCCTCACTGATCGCCGCGTCGGCGCTCGAGTCCCTCGGGCGTCTCGGGTTCGACGTTCGCCAGCCGCATCGCGTTGCCGGTCACGCCGAGGCTCATCCCCATGTCGCCGATGACGACCGCGTGGATCACCGTGACGAACCCGAACGGCGTCCCGGCCGCGAGAGCGGCCTTCACCGCGAGACTCGCCCAGATGTTCTGGCGGATGACGCCGGTGGCGGTGTGAGAGAGCTCGTAGAGGTACGGCAGCCGGGTGAGGTCGTCGCTCATCAGCGCCACGTCGGCCGTCTCGAGGGCGGTGTCGGTCCCCGCGGCGCCCATCGCGATACCGACGCCGGCGGTCGCGAGCGCGGGCGCGTCGTTGATGCCGTCGCCGACCATGGCGACGGTGGCCTCGGCGTCACCGTCGGTTTCTCCGTCGTCACCCTCCGTCTCGCCCTCTAACCGACGAATCCACTCGAGTTTCTCGTCGGGCAGCAGTTCGGCGTGGTACTCGTCGATGCCGACTTCCTCGGCGATGGCGCGGGCGGTCCCCTCGTTGTCGCCGGTGAGCATCACGACGCGGACGCCCTGATCCTGCAGCTTCGAGACGGCCCACTTCGCCTCCGGCCGAACCCGGTCGGCGACGGCGATCACGCCCAGCGGTCGGTCCTCGGTGCCGACGATCACGACGGTCTTCCCCTCGGCCTCGAGGTCGGGGACGACGTCCGCGAGGACGTCCAGACAACCCTCGCGCTCGCACTGCGGGCTCGAGTCGTATCCCATCTCTGCCAGTGCCACGCCACCATCGGTCGTCGCGTGCGTGTGCTCTAAGTCCGCCAGTCCGTCGAACAGGTCCGGCTTGCCGACGTAGTGGGTCGCGCCGTCGATCTCGCCGCGGACGCCCTTTCCGGTCAACGCCTCGAACGCCGTGACGTCGGGCTCGTCGTCGGTCGCGACGCCCCGCTCCTCGGCGTAGTCGACGATGGCCTGTCCGATCGGGTGTTCGCTGCGGCGCTCGAGGGCGCCGGCCCGCCGGAGGACGTCGTCCTTGTCGGCTCCCTCCAGAGGGATCACGTCGGTCACCGAGAGATCGCCCTCCGTCAGGGTGCCGGTCTTGTCGACCGCGAGCACGTCGCTCTCGCCGACGGCCTCGAGGTAGCGTCCGCCCTTGATGAGCACGCCGTTGCGGGCGGCGCTCGTGATCCCCGAGACCACGCTGACCGGCGTCGAGATGACGAACGCGCAGGGGCAGGCGATCACCAGCAGCGTCAGCCCGCGGAGGAACCACGTGTTCCACGAGGCGCCGGCGAGCAGCGGCGGCGCGACGGCGATCGCGACCGCGAGGGTCACGACGATCGGGGTGTAGACGCTCGCGAAGCGGTCGACGAACCGCTCGCGCTGGGTCTTCTCCCGTTCCGCGTCCTCGACCATGCGGACGATCCGGGCGATGGTCGAGTCGTCCGCCTCGCTGACGACCTCGACTTCGAGATAGCCCGATTCCGGAATCGTACCGGCGTACACTTCGTCGCCCGCCGTCTTGTCCGCGGGGACGCTCTCGCCGGTGATCGGCGACTGGTCGACCGCGCTCTCGCCCTCGAGGACGACGCCGTCGGCGGGGATCTTCTCGCCCGGCCGGACGACGACGACGTCGCCGACAGCGAGGTCTTCGGCGGGAACCGTCTCCTCGCCGCCGTCCTCGCGCTTGACGGTCGCGGTGTCCGGCGAGAGATCCATTAGCTCCCGCAGCGAGTCGCGGGCCCGGTCCATCGAGAACCGCTCGAGCAGTTCGGCGACGCTGAACAGCACGGCGAGCATCGCCCCCTCGAAGGGGTGGTGGGCCGCGACGCTGGCGAGGATCCCGACCCCCATCAGGAAGTCGATGTCCAGGCTCCGGTTGCGCGCGGAGTAGTAGCCGTTCCGGAGGATCGGCGCGCCGGCGATCGCCGCGGTGAGGAGGAAGAGCGCCGTCGAGAGGTGATAAGTGCGATCGACGAGGTCGCCGCCGACGAGCGAGAACAGCGCCGGGTTCGCGCTCGAGAAGACGAACTCGAGGAGCATGCCCAGCCCGAGAAGGGCGGCGCCGACGCCCGTGGTGACGGCCCGGCGGCTCTTCCAGATCGGCTCGTCGTCACCCATCGGTTCGCCGTCGGTGCCGTCGTCCATCGGCGTCGCGTCGTAGCCGGCCGAGCCGATGGCCTCGACGACCGTCTCCGAGCCGGTTCCGTCCGCGACCGAGACGGTGACGCGACCCGAAGCGGGCCGGGTCTCGATCTCGCTGACGCCCGCGGTCCCCTCGAGCGCGTTCTCGACCTTGTTCGCACAGGAGGCGCAGTCCATGTCGGGGACCGAGAACGTCAGTTCCGACGCCGCGCCGACGATCTCGTAGCCGGCCGCGCGGACTCGCTCGCGGATCTCGTCCTCGTCGGTCCGCGTCGGGTCGAACTCGACGACGAGGCGACCGCTGGTCACCCGCGCGTCGATCGCGTCGATCCCCTCGAGGCGCTCGACGCTGTTCGTCACCTTCCCGGCACAGGAGGGACAGTCCATGTCGGGGACGCGAAGTTCGAGACTCCGACTCGCATCTGGCGGCGCGTCGGGAGACGATGGGGTGGTGTCGCTCATTATCGGTCAGTAGTCACCCCGTCGCAATACGGGTTATTTGGCGTGCGCCAAATCGGATGTCGACTCGAGCTACCGGATCGCCACTCGAGAATCGACTTCGATTGACCGTCGGATCCGCCGATCGACCGAGTGAGCGCCAAAGTGCGGTGAGGAACGCCGTGCGAGGTACAGCGGGTGCATCTCGTAAAGTCCGTCGTGCTGAGATGAAATCGAACGCGGGTCGACGACGACCACGCATAACACTATCGTGCCCGAGACCGTAATCATCTATAATGGGGTATGGCCCGAATGACGTTCACCGACTATCAGGATGCCCCGCCACGGAGACTCGCCACACTCGGTCGACGTCGTGCTCGGGCACCACAGCTGATGACCAGCGTGAGAGACACCGGGAACAACGCGATGGCCTGCAAAGAGAGGGGACAGCATGTCGACCGATGAATCAGAAACGGACACCGCCGACGAGGCGGCCTTGAACGAACACTACGGCGTGACGGACCTCGGCGGCGAAATCCTCGCCGCCCTCGAAGCCGCCGGCAAAGACGTCGACGCGCTCACTCGAGACGATATCGCGTCGTTCGACGAGTTCCACATCCGCGGCCGCGAGGCGACCCGAGAAGTCGCCGACCTCGCGGCGGTCGAAGAGAACTCTCGCGTCCTCGACGTCGGGTGTGGGATCGGCGGACCCGCTCGCACCCTCGCTTCCGACTTCGATTGCGACGTCGTCGGGGTCGATGTAGTCGAGGAGTACTGCCGAGCAGCGACGCTCTTTACCGAGCGAGTGGGGTTGGCCGACAGCGTCCGCTTCCAGCGCGGGAACGCCCTCGACCTGCCGTTCGGGGACGAGGAGTTCGACGTCGTCTGGTTCGAGCACACGCTGCTGAACGTCGAGGCGAAGGGAGTGGCGATCGAAGAAGCGGGCCGCGTCCTCAGACCCGGGGGAACGCTCGCACTGTACGAAATTTGTGCCGGACCCGGGGGCGAACCGGTGTTCCCGGTCCCCTGGGCGTCAGACGGGTCCCTCAGCCACCTCGATTCACCCGAGCGGCTCCGAGAGATCGTCCTCGCTCGCGGCTTCGACGAGGTCGCCTGGCGGGACGTCACGGGGCCGAGCCTCGAGTGGTTCCGGAACGTGGTGGAGTCGATGCGATCGCGGCCGGCGGACGCACCGCCACCGCTCGGACTCAACCTTCTGATGGGAGCCGAAACGCCGGTCAAAGCGGCGAACGTCGTCCGGAACCTCGAAGAAGACCGGATCGCCGTCGTTCAGGCCGTGTACGAGCGTGCCAATTAGCAGGTGTACATTCCATCCTAGAGTCCGATCGGCTAATCTACTGTTTCACAGCCCGGCTACCAGCGTCTCGAGCGAATCGTCCGCTTCCACGAAGCTCGTCGCGAGGCTCGATTCGGCCCGTCGCAGTCGATACGAAAGCGTCGATCGCGGAATCTCGAGTTTCTCCGCGAGTTCCCCGAGTTCGATCCGGCGCGGGGTCTCGTAGTAGCCGTGTTCGACGGCCGCTCGCAGCGCCTCGCGCTGCTCGGCCGGGAGCGCCTGCTCGGGTTCGATGTGATTGCGATCGGGATCGAGTTCCGTCAATCGCAGCATCTCGATGCCGGTACACTCGCCGACCTCGTCGCCCAGCGCGTCGAAGAACTCGTGGATCGGCGCGTCGCTGCCCAGCACGATCCGCCAGCGGTAGCGCCGCTCCTCGCGGTAGGTTTCGAACAGCAGCCCCTCCCCTAAGTGCTCGAGGGCGACGTGGGGAACGGACGTACAGACGTCAGTGCGGTCCCAGTAGGTGTAGACCACGAGCGTGTCGTTCGATCGATCCAGCACCTGCACCTCGCAGTCGGCCCCGCAGTCGTCCTTCACGAGACAGTCCGCGAAGAAGTCCGCGTTCTTGTAGGCGTCCTCGAGGGCCTCGAGCGCGTCCGCCGACCCCTCGGCGTGGTCGACCCGCCAGAGGCTGTCCGCGGTGACGTGACACGACAGCGAGCGGATCGAGGCGTCCGGGTACGCCGCCAGCACGTCGGCGACGGGGTTCGTGCCCGGTTCGTACTCGAGGGCGAAGACGAACTCTCTCATTACCCGTTCGTAGGGGCCCACACGACAAAGGGGTTTCTCGCTGGAGCGCGTACGATCCCGTAATGGCATCGCCGGTGGTGATCCCGACCGTCACGGGACAGGTTCGCGAGTTCTGGGTATTCTATCGGCGCTACACGGACACGACGATCCACACGGCCGCGACCGCGGCGCTGACGATCTTCGGCCTGCTGATCTTCCTCGACCCGTGGTTCGCGGCGCTGGCCATCGGCTCGTACGTCGGTCCGCCCGTTGCGTTGTACCTCCTCGAGGACGAACCGGTTCCCGAAACCGAGCCCGAACCCGGGCGCGAGGGGCGGCCCGACCGCCGAACGGCAGACAGGGCTGGCCGGACCGTCAACGCCACGCCGGCAGAATCGGACCGTCGCTCGAGCGAGCGCGTCTCCTCGAGACCACCGCCGAGCGCAACGGTCGGAGACGGCGATACTGACACCGACAGCGATTCCGATGACGGCGACACCGATTCGGACACGGACGGCACCGATACGGACACCGATTCCGACAGCGACGGAACGGACACCGACAGCGACAGCGATTCCGACGACGGTGATACCGACTCGGATAGCGATAGTTGACTCGAGACGGAACGGCGAGAAGTGGCCGGGAGCGGACGCGGCGAACCTCGCCGCGTCAGCGACCCGGGGGAGGGCAGGCCGTCGACCGAAATCTGCCGCGAGCGAAGCGAGGCGGCGAAGCCGCCTCGGGTACGCGAACGGCGCAGCCGTGAGCGAGGCCGACGGCCGAGCGAGCGGGCCGACGACCGATGTGGAGGCCCGCTCAGCGGGCCGGAACGGAGGGAGGAGTGCTTTTCATCAAAGTTTTGCCGAGGGCCGGCTTTGCCGGCCCGCAGCGCAAAAGTTTGGCTAGAACCCTTTTCCCAGCAGCTCGCGCGCGATAACGTTCTTCTGGATTTCGCTGGTTCCCTCGTAGATCTGGGTGATTTTCGAGTCGCGGTAGAAGCGCTCGACGGGGAAGTCGTTGACGTAGCCGGAGCCGCCGTGGATCTGGACGGCCTCGTTGGCGACGTCGACGGCGATGCGGGAGGCGTACTCCTTGGCCATCGAGGCGCCCATGGTGATGTCGTTCTCCTGGTCGACGTTCCAGGCGGCCTTGTAGGTCAGGTTCCGCGCGGCCTCGGTCTTGGTCGCCATGTCGGCGAGTTTGTGCTGGATGGCCTGGAACTCGCTGATCGGCTGGCCGAACTGCTCGCGATCCTCGGCGTACTCGAGGGCGGCTCGAAGCGCGCCCTTCGCGATGCCGACCCCCTGTGCGGCGACGCCGGTTCGGGTGGCGTCGAAGAACTGCATCTGCTGGAGGAAGGCGGCGCCCTGGTCGCCGATGAGGTTCTCCTCGGGGACGCGGACGTCGTCGAGGATGAGTTCGGCGGTGTCGGAGGCGCGGATCCCGAGTTTGCCGGTGATCTTCTCGGACGTGAAGCCGTCGCGGTCGGCCTCGACGACGATCTGGCTGAAGCCGTCGTAGCGACCCTCGGCGTCCGGGTCGGTCTTACAGAGCATGACGAAGAAGTCGCCGACGGTGCCGTTGGTGATCCACATCTTGTTGCCGTTGATCACCCACTCGTCGCCGTCCTTCTCGGCGCGCGTCGAGACCGAGGAGACGTCCGACCCGGTGTCCGGCTCCGAGATGGCGGCCCCGGAGATCTTCTCGCCGCGCGCGACGGGCTCGAGGAAGCGCTCCTTCTGGTCTTCGTTGCCGAACTCCCGAATGGCCTCGGTCCCGAACGAGCAGGCGAGGATCGAGAGCGCGATGCCGGGGTCGTAGGAGAACAGTTCCTCGGCGATGATCGCCGACTCGAGCGTCGAGTAGCCCGCGCCGCCGTACTCGATCGGAATCGAGGCGCCGACCAGTCCCATCTCGGCGGCCTCGTCGACGATGTCGTGGGGGAACTTCTCCTCGGTGTCGTACTCCTCGGCGTGGGGAACGATTTCGTTCTCCGCGAACCGCGCGACTTCGTCGCGAATCTGTTCCTGTTCTTCTGAGAGCCCGAATTCCATGTGATGGTATTCCTACCCCATCGATAAAGAGGTTTGTAACCGGAAATAAACCGAACTATAGTTTCTTGTACGAATGAGGGAAACGTTCAAACACGTGCACATTGCAACTGTGACCATGGAGCTGGAAGACATCAACACCGTCGCAGTTCTCGGCGCAGGGAATATGGGCCACGGCATCGCGGAGGTACTCGCGATGGCGGGCTACGACGTGAACATGCGGGATATCAAAGACGAGTTCGTTCAGAACGGCTACGAGCAGATCGAGTGGTCGCTGAACAAGCTCGCCGAGAACGACCAGCTCACCGAGGACGAGGCCGAGGCCGCCCTCGAGCGAGTGACGCCGCTGGTCGACATGGCGGAGGCCTGCGGCGACGCCGACGTCGTCATCGAGGCCGTCCCCGAGCAGATGGACATCAAAAAGGACGTCTACGCCGAACTCGAGGAGGTCGCCGCCGACGACGCCATCTTCGCGACCAACACCTCGAGCCTCGCGATTACGGACCTCGCGGAGGTCACCGAGCGCCCCGAGCGGTTCTGCGGGATGCACTTCTTCAACCCGCCGGTCCGCATGGACCTCGTCGAGGTCATCTCGGGGGCCGACTCCGCCGAGGAGACCCTCGAGACGATCGAGGCGCTGGCCGAGGACATCGGCAAGACGCCCGTGCGCGTCCACAAGGACTCGCCCGGCTTCATCGTGAACCGCGTGCTCGTTCCCCTGATGAACGAGGCCTGTTGGCTCGTCCACAACGACGAGGCGACCATCGCCGAGGTCGACTCGACGACGAAGTACGGGATGGGGCTGCCGATGGGGAGCTTCGAACTCGCCGACCTCACCGGCATCGACGTCGGCTATCACGTGCTCGACTACATGAACGAGGTGCTCGGCGAAGCCTACGAGCCGAGCCCGCTGTTCGAGCAGAAGGTCGAAGACGAGGAACTCGGCAAGAAGACGGGCAAGGGATTCTACGACTACGAGGACGGCGAGGGCGCCCAGATCCCGACCGACGAGCAGTCCGACCTCGTCGAGAAGCGACTGATCGCGACGCTGGCCAACGAGTCCGCCAAGCTGATCGGCAACGACGTCGCGCCGCCCGAATCGATCGACGAGGCGACCAAGCTCGGCGCCGGCTTCCCGGACGGCCCCGTCAAGATGGTCGACGAGTTCGGGATCGAGAACGCCCTCGAGGCCCTCGAGGAGGCCTACGAGGAGACCGGCCATCCGCGCTACGAGCCGGCCGACTACCTCGAGGAACGCGCCGAAGCGGGCGGGTTCTACGAACAGGGCGGCGACGCCGAAGCGACCGAGTTCGAGACGATCCGAATCGAGTACCCCGGCGACATGGTCGGCCACGTCGTCCTCGACCGGCCCCACCGGATGAACACGATCAGCGACGACCTGCTCGAGGAACTCTCCGAGGCCGTCGACCTGCTCGAGGACGACGACGAGGTGCGCTCGATTCTGCTCACCGGCGAGGGCGGGAAGGCCTTCTCCGCGGGCGCGGACGTCCAGAGCATGGCCGGCAGCGGCGCCGACCCGCTCGAGATCACCGAACTCTCGAAGGCCGGGCAGGAAGCGTTCGGAAAACTCGAGTCCTGCGAGATGCCCGTCGTGGCCGGAATCGACGGCTTCTGTCTCGGCGGCGGGATGGAGCTGGCCACCTGCGCCGACCTCCGGATCGCCAGCGAGCGCTCCGAGTTCGGCCAGCCCGAACTAAATCTCGGCCTCATCCCCGGGTGGGGCGGCACCCAGCGGCTCAAACACGTCGTCGGCGAGGGCCGCGCGAAGGAGATCATCCTCACCGCCGAGCGATTCGACGCGGAGACGATGGAAGACTACGGCTTCGTCAACGAGGTCGCCGACAACGACGACCTCGAGGAGCGCGCGCTCGAACTGGCGACCGACCTCGCGGGCGGCCCGCCGATCGCCCAGAAGTTCGCCAAGCGAGCGATGCTCGCCGGTCGCGACGACACCGATGCCGGCCTCGAGTACGAGGCCTCCGCCTTCGGACAACTGATGGCGACCGACGACCTCATGGAGGGAATCACGGCCTTCATGGAAGACGAAGAGCCGGAGTTCGAAGGTCAGTAAGCCGAACGGGCCGAGCGCCACCGGCTCGCTGCGATCGCGAGCCCGTCGCCGGTACCGAGTCGCGAGGGAGATAGTGAGTATATATTGATAGTATACCGGTTCGATTAAACGTAATTTTCTATATAGATATCCGTTCGGAGAGAACGGGCTCTAGCTTCGAACGCGATATATCCGATCTCTGTCGTCTGTGGTTCATCTGAAATATGGTAAGAAATATGATATCTGGTCGCGAGATTTATCACGAAGAGGTACCATGGGTGACCCGTGGCTGTAACGATGCAGAGAACGGAGGGGGGTCCCAATGAGTGACGACCTCGAGATTCTCGTCGTCGACGACGAGGCGCGCCTCGCGGATCTGTTCGCCGCGTGGCTCCAGAGCGAGTGGAGCGTCGACACGGCCTACGACGGCGAAGAGGCCCTCGAGAAGATGTCCGACTCCGTCGAAGTCGTCCTGCTGGACCGTCGAATGCCGGGTCTTTCGGGCGACGAGGTGCTCGAGCGAATCAGGGACGCCGGCTACGAGTCCCGGGTGGTGATGGTGACGGCGGTCGATCCCGACTTCGATATCATCGAGATGGGGTTCGACGATTACCTCGTCAAACCGGTCTCGAAGGACGAACTGATCGAGATCGTCGACGACGTCGCCGACCGAACGGAGTACGAATCGGATATTCAGGAGTACTACGCGCTCGTCTCGAAGAAGGCGCTGCTGGAATCCGAGAAGGCCGATCGAGAGCTCGCGAACAACGAGGAGTACCAGGACCTCTGTGACCACGTCGAGGAACTCGAGGCCCGCGTCGACGAGACCGTCTCCGGAATGTCGTCCCACGACGACTTCGTCGGCGCGTTTCAGGACCTGCAGTCAGAACACTAATCGCTTTCGTCGAACGCGAACTCGAACCGAGCCCCCCCGTCGACGCTTTCGGTCGCGGTAACCGACCATCCGTGTCCGGTAGCGACTTCTCTGACGACCCAGAGTCCGATTCCGAGCCCCCCGGCGGCGGTCGAGACCGACGGATCGAACAGGTCGTCGTTGATCTCGTCGGGTAACCCCGTCCCGTCGTCCGCGACGAAAAAGCCGCGACCGGAGCCGCTCTCGGACTCGAGGGCGCCGACGCGAACGGCGACGTCTTTGCCGCCGTGCTCGATCGAATTCCGGAAGAGGTTCTCGAGTAAGCGCAGCAGTCGCGATCGGTCGGCCTCGATAGCCATCGTCTCCGCGACCGAAAGCGTCGCGTCGGCCGTCGAAACGTACTCCCAGGCGTCGTCGGCGACCGACTCGAGGTCGACGGGTTCGGAGTCGGTCGCCCACTCCCCGTCGCGTGCGATCGCCAGGACGTCCTCGATGATCGCCTCCATCCGATCGAGTCCGTCGCGAACGCTGTCGACGTACTCGAGCGATTCGGTCTCCTCGAGCAACTCGAGATACCCCTGCGCGACGCCGAGCGGATTGCGCAGGTCGTGGCTGACGATCCGCGCGAAGGCGTCCAGCCGCTCGTTCTGTTCGCGGAGCTTTCGCTCGCTGCGCTTCCGTTCGGTGATATCGCGGACGACGCCGACCGAGCCCACGAACTCCTCCTCGCGGACGAGGACGGCGATCTGGGCCTCGCAGGGGATTCGCTCGCCGGCTTTCGTCTCGAGGGAGAGTTCGACCGTGTCCGTACTGTCGCCGCTGGAGAGCAGCGAGCGGATCATCTCCCTGCCGGCGTCGACGTCGGCCTCGTCGAAGACGATCGAGGCGTGCTCGCCGAGCAGCCCCTCGCGGCTGTAGCCGGTCATCGCCGTCAGCGCGTCGTTGACGGTCATGAAGTGGCCCTGTTCGTCGAGGACGTACATCCCGTCGCCGGCCGTCTCGACGAGGCGCTCGTACCGCTGGAGCGCCCGCTCCTGTTGTTCGAGTTGGCCGCGGATCGCGATCGTCTCGAGGACGTGAGAGGCCGTTCCGGCGACCATCTCGATCCCCGCCCGTTCGGCCTCCGAGAGCGTCTCGAGCGCGTAGACGACGAACACCCCGTACCGCTCGTCGCCGGAGGCGAGCGGCGCGACGGCGGCGGCGCGAACGCCCCGGTCGACGGCGTGCTCGCCGAACGGAACCGCACCGCACCGGTCGGCGACGTGCTGGTGGCTCTGGAACTCGTCCGTTCGGATCGCCCGCTCGAGGAGCGGCTGGTCGCCGTCGCCGATCCCGAAGGTTCGTTGCATCGGCCACTCCATGCTGTCGGGGTCGGTCAGCCAGGGGACGATCTCCCCCTCGCCCTGATCGTACTCGCCGACCCAGGCGAACGCGTAGCGGTCGGTCGCGGTAAACTCCTCGCGGAGAATTCGCTCGACGGCGACGGGAGAGGTCACATCGACCAGTCGTCGCCTGACCGCGGAGACGATCGCCGCGATGTCGTCGGGCAACGACGCGAGGCCGCCGTCCGTTTCGGAGTCGGTATCGGCCGCCTCGAGATCGTCGGGCGCGGTTCGCGAGTCGGCGCCGACGCGTTCGGTGATCGTCTCGGCGAGGCGATCGGGCCGGTCGGTCTCGTCGGTCCGAGCGACCACCTCGCTGAGGACGGCGACGGACGCGTCGCTCTCGTCGTCGCCCCAGCGGACGAACGCCGGCGTCGACGGCGCCTCCGCTTCGACGGCGTCGACGAGTTGCGGTACGTTCGGGATCGAACTCGCGTCGATGACGACGGCGTCGATCGCTCCCCGCTCGAGTCGGTCGACGGCCTCGGCCGCGCGCTGGGCGATGACGACGTTGACCGGCGCGTCGGTCAACGCGAGCGTGACGGACGCACGCGTGGATCGATCGTTGCTGACACAGAGGACGCGTGGCCGACTCATATCACTCAGTCACTCTCGGATTCGGTATCGGTCGTCGATACCGCTGCCTACCGGGGCGAAACGGATTGTTCTTTCGGCGTGTCAGTCACGCCACTGGACCATCGATCGGTTGCGGACGCATCGACTGGCCGGAGGTCGACGGTCGGCGAACGCGGGAGTTCCGCCGGCCCGACGTTACGGCGCCTGTCCGTAGATCAGGTTGCGCTGAATCTCGTTCGCTCCCTCGTAGATGACCGGAATGCGGACGTCGCGGTAGACGCGGGCGATCCGCCGCTCGTCCAGGATCGACCGCCCGCCGTGGAACTGCATCCCCTGTTCGGCGACCGAGGTCGCGGTCTCGGTCGCGTTGGTCTTCGACAGCGCCGCCCAGTAGCCCTCGTTCTCGCCGTTTTGTACTTTCTCGCAGGCTCGCCAGGTGAGCGAACGGGCGCTCTCGAACTCGATCAGCATGTCCGAGAGGCCGTGCTGGACCGCCTGAAAGTCGCTGATCGTCCGGCCGAACTGCTCGCGGTCGTGGACGAACTCCCAGGTGGACTCGATGGCCGCCGCCGCGAGGCCGATCCCGTGTCCGGAGACGGCGATCCGGCCGTGGTTGAAGAAGTCCGCGAGCATCCAGAACCCCTCGCCCTCCTCGCCGATCAGATTCTCTTCGGGGATCCGGCAGTCCTCGAGTTCGATGTGGGCCTGTTTCGAGGCGCGCATCGCCATCTTCTCGGGGATGTGTTCGGCCTCGTAGCCGTCGGTGTCGGTCGGGACGATAAAGAGCGAGTAGTTGGCGTAGGGGTTCGACTCGTCGTCGCCGGTGCGCGCGTAGAGGGTGATCCAGTCGGCCTCGACGCCGTTGCCGATCCAGTACTTCTCGCCGTTGATCACGTACTCGTCGCCGTCCTTCTCCGCCGTGGTCTCCATCCCCGCGAGGTCGCTGCCGGTGTCGGGTTCGGAGACGCCCAGCCCCGAGCGCTGCTCGCCCTCGGCGACCGGCCGGATGTACTCCTCGCACTGCTCGTCGGTGCCGTACTCGTAGGTGAGCTCGCAGCCGAAACTCGCCAGCTGCAGCGTCAGCGCGATCCCCGCGTCCGCGCGGTAGAACTCCTCGGTCAGCGCCAGCAGTTGCGGGAGATCGAGCCCCCGGCCGCCCCACTCCTCGGGAATGTCCTGCGCGACGAGGTTCGCCTCCTGACCCGCCTCGAGGATCTCCTCCGGATACTCGCCGGCCTGGTAGTACTCCTGTGCGTTCGGTTCGATGTGCTCGCGCGCGAACTCCCGGGCTTCGGCCTTGATATCGCGGGCGTGCTCCGGGACGATACTGTCGTCGAGTAGGTCCATGTGCCGTCACAGGACAGCGCGATAAATATAGGTGCGGTGATCCGTTGCAAGCCCCAGACCGGGAGGCGGCGGGGCGGTCCGGCCCCCCGGCGTCGCCGGCCGGTACCGCTCACGGTGGCGACGAATCGCCATTCGCCGAAACGGCGTCCTGCGGAGCGCTCGACGGTTCCGTCGGGTACCGTCCCCCCGGAAGTCGCCGTCGGAAACGTTCGTGAACCGTTCTGTCCGTTCAGAACGACTGTCACCCTTTTAGCGACCCGCCTTCGACGGACGGCCTATGACGACCGATCCGACGAACGACGATCGAGACGACGAGGCGTACGACCCCGATATCGACCGCCGGGCGTTCATCGCCGCGGGCGGTGCCGTCGGCGCGACGATGCTGGCCGGCTGTGCCGGCGATGCGACGCCCGACGACTCGAGCGACGCGCCAGACGACGAGGAGGCCGACGGGTCGACGACCGCGGACGCGGCGAACTTTCGACTGCTCATCAGCGACAGACCTGCCGACATCGGCGACTTCGACCGACTCGACGTTTCGTTCGATAACGCCCGCATCTTCGACGGCGAGGGCGAGGAGTCGGACGACGGCGAGACTGACGAGTCCGAGACCGACAGCGAAGACGCCGAAACCGACGACGAGGAACCGTCCGAGGACGGCGACGACGATGTATCGACGGGTGACGAATCCGGCGACGAATCGGACGCGAACGACGGCGAATCGGACGCAGACGGTGACGAATCCGACTCGAGCGACGACGCCGTCGAGCGACGCCGCGGATTCTACTGGCTCGACCTCGAGGGCGCGACGGTCGACCTGACGCAGGTCGTCGGCGAGAAGGCCGTCTCGGTCTTCGAGGGCGGCCTCTCGGCGGGCAGCTACGAGAAGATCGAACTCCACGTCGCGGACGTCGAGGGCGTCGTCGACGGCGAGACGGTGCCCGTGAAGGTGCCGAGCGAGAAACTCCAGATCACCCACGCCTTCGAGGTTCGCGAGGACGAACCGCTCGAGTTCGTGTTCGACATCAACGTGGTCAAGAAAGGAAACGGCGGCTACAACCTGAAACCCGTTATCTCGGAGAGCGGCGTCGCTGGCGAGGACGTCGACGTCGAAGAGATCGACGACGAATCCGACGGCGAGAGCGACGAGGACGCCGACGGCCGTGGCGACGCCGAGGAGAACGACGGCGATACCGGCGGCTCCGGCGGGAACGAAACGAACGACGGCGATGCGGACGACGGCAACGAGAGCGAGACGAACCCGTAGTTCTACCGGCGCAATTGAATCGCGCCGGCGGCGGAGCCGGGTCGCTGTTCACCGCTTCCGCTGCGAGACGGTGTCGTTACTGGCGGTGGCGCCGCTCGGACGGGACGACCGACGGCCGAGTGTCGACGCTGCTATCGAAGCTCCCGAACGAGGTCGTTGACCGTGGCCGATTTTGCCGCGTGGTCCTCGAGTCGCCAGCGGTCCCACACCACGTCGCAGACGACGTGGACGTAGAGGACGACGCCGGTCACGATCGCGAGCGATCGGCTCGCGAGCGCCAGCAGCGGGACGACGGTGCCGATGATGAGGAGGTGGCTCAACAGCCGCGAGAGGACGCCGACGTCGCCGTGCTCGAAGATCTGCCCCTGGTCGGCGACGGCCGCGATCGGATTCGCGAGGCAGAACCTGACGGCGTCCCAGCTCCCGGTCTTGACCCGCGCGATGAGCAAGTGATCGACGTCGATGAGCACGCCGACGGCGGTGCCGTAGGCGACGACCGCGACGGCGGGGAGTTCGACGCCCGAGACGCTGATCGGCGACAGTACGGCGGCGAGAACGCCGGCGACGACGAGCGAGATGGCGGCGTGGTGTTTCGAGTAGATCGGCGGTCACCTGGGCGTCGAAACCACGGCGAGGCACAAAACCGTCCCGCTGTCTCTCGATTCGTCGGCCGATCGCGACCGAGCGCGACACCCCGCGGCGCGGTTCGATCGAAGCGTCGCTGCGATCTCAGCCGGCGAAGCCCGAAAGCGACCACTCCCCGTTGTCGCCGTCTTCCTCGGCGATACTCGGGGCGCTGACGAGCACGAACGCGCTCTCCGCGTCGCCGTTGCGGATCTGGCGGGTCGACGACGGGGGGATCCACAGCGCGTCGCCGGTCTCCATCGCGACCGGTTCGCCGTCGATGACGACCGTCGCCTCCCCCTCGATCAGCACGTAGACCTCTTCGTGGCCGTTCTCCGTGTGGTCGTGGGGTTTGCTGTTCCAACCGGGATCACAGCGAGCGACCGTCACCCCTACCTGCTCGGTCTCGAGCGGATCCGATAAGAAGTGCATCGCGCTCGAGACCTGCTCGACGTCCTCGTAGTTCACCTTCCGGTAGGTCATGTCCGTGTGTTCGACTGCCGTACAGTAAAACTAGTCGTTCGGTCGAACCAGAGGTGTCAGTTGCCCTGTGCGAACGGATCGAAATCGTCGACGGGAATTACCGAGTAGTCGACCGTCAGCGCGTCCTTGGTCGCGCGGATCTTGCCGACGAACGTCGAGATGTCCTCGAGTTCGCCCTCGAGGACGAACAGTTCCATACAGTAGTGGTCGCCGACGTGGCTGTGGAAGTTCGAGGCGACGAGGTCCTCGTGTTCGTGGCGCAGGTGCATCATCTGTTCCTCGACGCTGGTCGTTTCGTAGTCGAAGAGGACGGTGACGATCCCCATCAGATCGCGCTCCTCGAGACGGGTGTCCTCGAACTCGCCGAGGAGGTTCCGCGAGGCCTCCCGGACGACCTCGCTCCGGCCGGTGTAGCCGTGTTCGTCCGCGAACTGATCGAGTCGCTCGAGGAGCTCGTCGGGCATCGAGACGCTGACGACTGCCATATAATAACTCTCGGGGCATAATCTATTAAGAGTTATCATAATAGCCCGTCTGAAATCGGCTCGAATAGCAATTGAACCGGTCGATCGACCCGGCGAATTGCGTCGAGGACAACATCTCGAGGCGGACCGGCGGCGACGGGTTCCGCAGCACCTACTGTTTTCCTGCTTCGCCGAGAGCGTCGACTATGTACCTCGCCAACCGGAGTTGGCCGGAACTCGGCGACTACGTCGCGGACGAGTCGTTAGCGGTCGTCCCGCTGGGCTCGACCGAGCAGCACGGCCCGCACCTCCCCGAAGGAACGGACCACATGATCGCCGAGGCGCTGGCCCGCGAAGCGACCGATCGAACCGGGTACCTCTGTACGCCGCCGATCCCGATCGGCGTCAGCTCCCACCACCGGCAGTTCCCCGGGACGATGTGGGTCGAGGCGCCGATCTTCCGGGACTACGTGGAGAGCCTCTCGCGAAACCTCACCTACCACGGCATCGACCGCATCGTCTACGTCAACGCCCACGGCGGCAACGTCGCCCACCTCCGGGAGGTCGGTCGGCGGCTCCACGACGACGGCACCGCCTACGCCATCGAGTGGATGTGGGACGAGTCCATCCCCGAACTGATCGAGGAGGTCTTCGAGACCCCCGGCCCCCACGGCGGTCCCAAGGAGACGGCGATGATCATGCACATCGCGAACGAACTCGTCCGCGAGGACCGCCTCGAGGACGCCCGCGACGGCGGCGCGGTCTTCGACTACGACGCCGAGCGCGTACACGGCGCGACCACGTTCTACGACTGCATCGAGAACAGCCCCAACGGCGTCTTCGGCGACCAGACCGACGCGACTCCCGAAATCGGCGAAGAGCTGTTCGAGGCCGCGACCGAGCAACTGGTGGCGCTGCTCGAGTGGCTCGACGAGCAGCCGATCGAGGAGCTCATGCCGGAACCGCAGCTGGAACCGGGACCCGGTCACCGCAGATAGATCGGCGTAAACGCCCCGCAGACGGTTCCGTTCTGCCGATGGACGACCGACCCTCGGCCGCGCTCGGTCCTCGGCAGCCGGACCGATTCGCCGTCGTCGCTAATCCGCTATTACGGCCGTCGGGATGACTAGACACCGAAACGGCCGCTCACGGAGCGACCGCGAACGACCGCTCCGAATCGGCGGGCGAATCGGACCGAGTCGTGAATCGAACCGACCTCGAGCCCCGTCTCGAAGCGCGGATAGTACCGGGTATCGTCATGCACGAAACCCGGTAGTTACCGTCCGAGATTCGTCTCCGAATTCGACGTGTCGTCGCGCGATCTGTCGGCGGGTCGGCGACAGGATCGCCAAACCCTCATTATCGCACGCCGGCGAGACGACAACGGCGAGATCATCGGCGGTGTACGCGTCGTCGCGGCTCGAAACCGATACCGCTCCGTTACCGTCCGTTCGACGCGCAATTCGGGACAACGGACACTTCAATTGAGGCGCCATCGCCGGGCCGAACGGGTTGCTTTCACTACATTTCGATAGGGACTCAATTACGAAACCCCGCGGGGACGACGCGTCGGTGTATGGTTCAACCGCAACTCGCCCAGCAAGGACAGGTCCCCGATTGGTTACAGGATCCGATCGCGGAACTCGTCACGTTCCTTCCGCGGCTGATCGGCGCGCTGGTGATCCTCTTCATCGGCTGGATTATCGGTCGCGTCGCCGCGCGCGCCGTTCGAAGCCTCGCCGACGGGATCGAACTCGACAGGATGGTCCTCGAGACGCCGCTGGGGCGCATCCTCGGCGGGACGGAACGGGCCGTCTCCAGCGCCTTCGGCTCGCTCGCGAAGTGGTTCGTCTACGCCCTGGCCATCCTCGCGGCCGCCAACGCCCTCGCGATCCAGTTGCTGTCGGAGTGGATCGCGACGGCCGTCTCGTACCTACCGGCCTTCATCGCCGGACTGCTCGTCATCGTCATCGGCTTCGTCGTCGCCGACTTCGTCGGTGACATCATCGAGCGGACGCGAGCGGCGGCCGAGACGGTCTACGGGAACTGGTTCGCCAACGGCGCCCGCATGTTCCTCTACTTCACCGCGATCGTCATCGGGCTCGACACGATGGGGATCGACGTCAGCATCCTCTACGTCTTCGCGCGAGCGCTCGCGTGGGGTCTCGCCGCGGCGGTCGCCATCGGCGCCGGCGTCGCCTTCGGCTGGGGCGGCAAGGACTACGTCGCCGAGAACATCGGTCGCTGGATGGGACGCACCGCCACCGTCGCGCCCGACGAAGAGGGCTCGAGCGGGGGCCGCTCGACCGGAAGCGATCGGTCCACCGGCGGTCAGTCTCGCCGCTCCGATCGGGACCCCGGCTCCGAGCCCGGACCGACCGACGACGACTGATCGCCGCGCGACGATCACCGTCCGCCGCGCCGGACGCCGTCACTCGACGATCGACTCGATCCGCGGCTCGTCGGCCGTTCGATCGGGTGGAAACAGCGGCTTGACCGGGACGACGACGTGGGACTTGACGAGCCGGTCGTCGGACGGCCGCCACTTCTCGACTCGCGCGAGCGAGCGCACCTCGTAACAGTCCTCGAGGGACTCGAGGGCGGCCTCGAACGCGTCGGCATCGAACCGGTCGGCCGAGACGGGGTCGGAAACGACCGCGAGTCGGCGCGCCCGCGCGTACACGTCGAGACGCCCTTCGAAGACGTGTTCCAGGCGTTCGATACAGTCGTGCACCTCACCGAACGACGGGGCGTCGTCGCTCGTCGGGAGGGAGACGTACGCCTGATACTCGTCCGGCCGCTTCCGGACGTGTCGTTTCCAGAGCCGGGTTACGAACCGCACGAATCACCCTCCGGAGTCGGCCGAAAGGGAACGGTCGGTCTCGGCGAACGACCGAACGGATCCGCGCGGATCGCCGTCCGTCGGTCCGCACCGACGGACGTCCGACTCGCACTCGGTTGCGTCTCGGGCCACATCATTCTCACCTTCGTCTCGTCGACGTCGGTAATACGTTCTTTGTTGTCGACCGCGACCGAACTGTGGTCACGATCCGCGCGGTCGAGCGCAGCCGGTTCGCGAGAGTTTTGTACAACGGCTCGCTACCGCTTTGCAGCTATGAAACGATCGTTCGCGTCACGCCCCGGTTCGTTGCTCGTCGGGTCCGTCGCGCTCGTCGCCGTCGGCGTCGCGAGTAATATCGGGTTGGACTCGCCGTACCGGTTGTTCCCCTCCCTGCTCCTGATGGCGCTCGGCGTCGCCGGCGTCGCGACCCAGGTCCGCGACGACAGCGACGCTCAACTTCGCCTGGCGGCGAAGCGCTGGTGGGTCGTCGCGTTCGTCGCGTTTCTCCCCTACGCGCTGGTCGCGGCCCCCGAAAGCGATTCGGCGGCGGCCGTCGCCGACGGACTCGCCGCCCCGCCGATCCCGCTCGTCCTCGAGTCGATCTCCGGCGCGGTCGTCTGCTGTGCGGTGGCGGTGACGGTGCTGTACGGCTTCGCCAGCTACGGCGTCCATCCCGGCCGACCCTCGCCCGAGGAACGCGTTCTCGCGGACGGCGGAGACGACTAGCGCGAATCGACGCCGAACCGGTCGCGACGGAGACCGGCGCCGCTCGACGGAACGGGGCCGTGTACCGGAGCCGCCGCGAACCCACCTCGAGTCCGAGCCCGGCGAGGAACCGACGGTTTCGGTGACGCTGCCGGCCGCCGCCGACCGAGCTATCAGTCGCGTCGCAGCTCGCGATCCGAGTGCGGACCGATCGCGGTCGATTTCGCCAGCGGCCGGCCGATCGTCGCCGCTCGCGCCGGCCGACGAATCGAGCCAACAGCTATATATCCGACCGCCTATTCATCCCGGCAAAGCGGTGCACGACGTGATTCCGACCTCCATCCGTTCGGATCGGCTGTTGCTGGCCGTATCGTTCGCCTGCTTCGCCGTCGCCGGCATGGCAACCGGTACCGTCGAGGCGCTCGTGCCGACGGTCGGAGCGACCGCGGTCGCCGTCGCGGGCGTCTACTGCGTGGCCCAGTACGCGACCCGCGTCTCCCGACGAACGTTGGCCGGGCTTTCGGCCGCCTTCTGGCTCGGTTTTCTCGCGACCGCCGCGCTCCACGGCGTCGGACTCGAGACCGTCGGCGCGACCGTCCCGGGCGACGACGCGACGATCGCCGGCTCGCTGACCGCGGTCACGTGGGCGACGCTGCTGACCGCCGTCGCCGCGACGACGTTCCTCGGCTTCCGCGAGTACGGCGCCACCACCAGCGCCGATTCGCCCGAGGAGCAGGTCCTCGAGGGCGACTCCGACTACTCGACGCAGTAACGCTCGTTTTCGGTCCCGTCGGTCGGTGTCTTTGCCCGAGTTTCGATGAAAGTGTCGGATATTCGATTGGAAGGGGACGATAAGTAACGCTGCTACCGAACCTCGTACAACAGCAGGCGACTCCCTCGAGACGCCTCACTCGAGCCGGTAGCTGATCGCGATCCCCTCGCCCAGCGGCAGCGCGATCGTCTCGAAGTCGGGGTCATCGGTTACCCGCTCGAGGTAGTCGGCGATCCCCTGCGTGTGCTCGTCGACGTCGCCGGGATCCTCGCCCTCGACGAGCGCGAGCAGTTGGTCGAAGTCCATCGGGGCCGCGGTGATCGCGTTGTCCGCGACGACGACGCCGCCCGGCGACAGCTTCTCGCGGACGGCCTCGAACGCGTCGCGGTAGCGGTGTTTCTGGCAGTCGATCAGGACGACGTCGAACGGGCCGTCGTAGTCGTCGATCGTCTCGAGCGCGTCGCCCAGTTCGTACCGCGCGCGGTCGTCGTAGCCGCCCTCGCGCATGTAGTCGCGGGCCAGCTCGAGTTCGTCTTCGTCGACCTCGGTGAGGACGATCTCGCCGTCGTCGGGAAGCGCCTCGGCCATCCAGTAGGCCGAGTAGCCGTAGCCGGAACCGAACTCGAAGATCCGCTCGGCGTCGGTCAGGCGGGCGAGCAGGCGGAGGGTGGCGCCGACCTCGGGGCCCACGTATGGGAACCCCTCCTCGCGGGCGTAGTCGCCCATCTCGCGCAACGTTTCGTCCGGGTTCGGCCCGACCGCACGAACGAAGCGACCGATGTCGTCCGAAAGCACGTCGACCATGGCTCGCCCTTCGTCGGCCCGGGTATCAAAGCCGTCGACTCGAGCGAATCGTTGTCACGGGTCGAGAACTCATACGGAATCGAAGTCAGCGTGCTTTTCACGGCTGGTAGCCCACTCGAGTGTGAGAACCGTGACCGTCCTCACGACGGCGCTCGCGGGCGTGGTCTTCGGGCTCGCGCTCGCCGCGCCACCGGGACCGATGAACGCGATTATCGCCGAGGAGAGCGTCATCCGCGGCCGGATCGCCGGCTTCCGGGCCGGGCTGGGCGCGATGAGCGCGGACGCGCTGTTCTTCGTCCTGACGCTGGCCGGCGCCGTCGCGGTGATCGACCGCTATCCGGCCGCCCGGCCCGCGCTCTACCTCGCCGGCGGACTGCTGATGCTGTACTTCGCCGTGGGTGCGGTAGAAGAGGCCAGAAGCGCCACCACCTTCACCGGCGGCCGCGAGGACGGGTCGTCGGGCTTTCGCAAGACGTTCGTCCTCTCGCTGACCAACCCCTACCAGATCGGCTTCTGGCTCACCGTCGGCGTCGGCCTGCTCCAACCCGGAACGCTCGACGTCCTCTCGCACGTCCCCGCCGCCGGGTCGGCCCTCGAGGGGGTGTTGGTCGTCGAGACCGGCTCTCCCGCGCTGTTGACCGGCTTCTTCGCGGGGATCGCGCTCTGGATCGTCGTCTATCCGGTAACGCTGGACGCGGTCGGCCGTCGCGTCGACGCTTTCGCGCCCGTCGTCGCGGCGTTGAGCGCCGTCGTCCTCGTCGGGTTCGGGCTGGTCTTCTTGGCGATCGGAACGCTGCGAGTCGTCTGAGAACTCAGCACCGAATCATCTCGAACGGGCTGTCGGCGGCCCGTTCGTCGCCGTATTGCCCGTCTTCGCTCTCGTTCGCGGCACCGTCTTCGCTCTCGTTTTCGGCGCCGTCGTCGTTCCCGGCGACCTCGCCGGCGCCGAGTCCGCTCGAGGCCATCTCGAGCATCGGCAACTGGAAGTCGAACCCGCTGATCAGTTCGACCGACTCCCCGGGACTCGAGAGGAGATCGAGGAAGCCGTCGCCGACGAACTGGATCCCGGCGACGACCTCGACGATCGAGGTCCCCCCGGTCGAGCCGATCATTTCGGCGCCGATCGCCCAGCCGGAATCGGTGAGCGGCCCGGCGTGGAGGCGGACCCAGATGTTCGTCCCGTCCGACGAACCGATAACGAACTCGGAGCCTCCGGCGTCGAAGCAAGCCGACGCCTGCCCGTCGGCGTCGACCTCGGTCTGGCTCGCAGCCGGTGATCCGTCGGCGACGGCCGCCGACTGCTGTACGGCCCCGACGACCGGCCCGACTGTCAGTATAGCTAGGCAACAACACACGACGAGGCCGGTTCGGCGAACGCGTCCCATTACCACCGATTCGAGGCTACACTGTCATGAACGCAACGGCCGTCTCGATCCGATATGATTCGTATCTGAAACGCCTCGTTCGTCCGTCGAGACGCAATCGACACCGATCGGCCGCCGAAGCGTTTCCCCTTTCGCGCCCGGACGGGACTGAGAGCGTCGCTCTCGAGCGGAGGCGATTCTCGTGCAGAAGTCGACGGCTCTCGTCTGGAATCGGCGGGACCGGGCGCTCGAGAAGGGTGTTTCATCGACCGGTCGGACGGGATGGGGCCGGCGCTCTAGTCGCCCATCGCGGCGATTTCGTCCTCGAGCCACTCGCGGAACCACTTGACGCGCTTGAGGCGCCGGTGGGCGATCCCCTCGGCGGTGTCGCTCTGGACGCGCGAGGCGGCATCGTAGCCGCGCTCGAGGACGCGCTCGACCATCTCGTCGCAGTCCATGTGGGTCCGCGCCTCGTAGCCCATCCGCAACAGCATCAGGGCGGTGCCGTTGGCGCCGACCTTGTCGAGCAGGTCGGCCTCGATGAGACACTGGGCCTCGAGCGCGAGATCGGTCAGGTCGCCCTGGTAGGAGTGGTGTTCGATGGCCCGACAGACCTGCTCGATGAACGATTCGGGGTAGTCCGCGCGGGACTCGAGGTACTCACGGGCGACGCGCGCGCCGGCCTCGGCGTGGAGCTCCTGATCGGTCTCGAGTTTGGCGACGTCGTGAAAGAGCGCGGCGACGCGGGTGACGTCGACGTCGGCGCCCTCCTCGCGCGCGATATCCGTCGCGAGTTCGACCACGTTGAGGATGTGGTTGTGTCGGTACTCCGCCGAGTGCCACGGGTACCAGCGCATCCGACCGCCCTCCTCTTCCTTCTCGACGCTGGCCGCGAGATACTCGAAGACGAACCCTTTCATCTCCTCGAACTCGGCGTCGGATACCCTGGTCTCTTTTATTTCGACGCCCACGAGAGATCCCTCCGCAGTAAACGAACGATAGTCATTATTCGAATGTTAGGTCGTTACGTTCTTTAGCCTTTGGTTCGGGGGAGTTTCTCTCACGAGACGGCCGTTTCCGCGGTATCGGTTCGACCGATATCACTCGGTTCGTCTCGTCGGCTCGCGGTTCGCACCCGACCCCGAACAGATGTCAGGGCGCCTCCGAACGCGGTTGCGGTCGTTACGGGCGGCGCTCACGGACTCGGCGACCCGCCGCGATTCGCTGAGAAAACCGCGTGTCGCCCCGCCGGACTGGACGGAGTACGACTCCGCGAAAGGCAGGCTGGCCTCAATGACGAACGACATGGCCTGTGATCACGGCGGCGACGGGATCCGGGTCAACGCGTCGGCGCCGTGTGAGGTCACCGAGTTAGTCGATTACCGAAGCAGTTTACGAGTCGATCGACGCGAGGACTCGCGTCGAGTCGTCGGTCGGTCGCGTCGAACGATGACCACGTATTCAGTAAGCGATCAGCACCATCTGTCCGGATCGCTGGTGATTCAGCCGTCGTCCGTCTCACCCGTGAGATCGTCTCGAAGCGCTTCGAGCGCCCGAATGCCCTCGTCGATGTGTTGTGCCGCCTTCTCGGACGATCCGAGCTCCGCGATATCTTCGTAGGTATGCTCGAGTCCGGACAGGAACAGCTCCGCCCGTTCACCGAAGGAGTACTCCTGGTGTCCCGCCGCGATTTCGAGCACCATCCACCACCCGATCGGTTGGTTCGAATCCTCGTTCGGATAGGTATCGATCGGCGCGGGCCGAGTGTCGAACGTCTCGAACGCGGCGCTCGTCAGCTGGTTCGCAACGTCGTGGCACTGCAGTAGCAACTCGCCGCCCTGCTCGCCGGCGGTCTCGTACCAGTCCTCCGTAACTTCCGTCACGTCCCATTCCGAGACGAGGTCCGCTTCGACGAGCGCGTCCCACGCCTCGGATTCGTGTTCGACGAGGGCGTCACTATCGCCAGCGACCGTGAGCCACACGTTACTACCGTCGACCGCCTCGTGCGTAACGGGCATGAACGCCGCGTACTCACAGCACGGCAACTCCGGGAGCCTATCGATCGCGTCGACGACGTACCGTTCGATGAGCCGTCTATTCTCGGCTTCGCCGACCGTCTTGAAGCGTATTTCACTGATTTCTCGCATGCGTCTCGATCCTCGATGGCGGAGCGAAAAGCCGTGTTCAATAGCACAATTACGACCCCAAAGACCAAGGGGTTACAAGTAACAATATAGAATGTCCGAACGGACAAATTACGGATTCTCTCGATTCCCGATTCCGTCAGCAGCTACTGTACGACGGGTTTCACCGCAGCGAATGAGAGTCGGTTCGCGGAGCCCGGCACGGGCCCAAATCGCCGACTCGATCCTGTTCCCGCTCGGGAACGGATCTCCCCATCCTTCATAGTCTTCCATTAATGTCTTCCGTTAAAGTCAAACGGTCGGACGAAGAACCCCCGCTATGAGCAGCGAACAGGAACAGGAGTCGATCCGGTGTCTCGTCGCCAAAGTCGGTCTCGACGGCCACGATCGGGGGGCCCACGTCATCGCGCGGGCGTTCCGCGACGCCGGCTTCGAGGTTATTTACTCCGGGCTGCACAAGGCGCCCGAGGAGATCGTTCAGGCGGCCGTCCAGGAGGACGTCGACGTGCTCGGAATTTCCATCCTCTCGGGGGCCCACGACACGCTCATCCCGAAGATCATGGACGGACTCGAAGAGTACGGCGCCAAGGAGGACACGCTCGTGCTGGCCGGCGGCGTCATCCCCGAGGAGGACCGCGCCGAACTGAAGGCGGAGGGCGTCGCGGCCATCTTCGGCCCCGGGACGTCGGTCGAGGAGACCATCGAGTTCGTCCGCGAGAACGCCCCCGAGCGATGAACGCGGACGAGGAGTTACTCGAGGACCTGCTCGCGGGGGAACACCGCGCGCTGGCTCGAGTCATCTCGAAGATCGAGAACCGGTCGTCGGGCTACCGGGACCTCGTCTCCGAACTGTACGCCCACACCGGCGACGCCGACGTGATCGGCGTCACGGGCAGCCCCGGCGCGGGGAAGTCGACGCTGGTCGACAAACTCGCGGAGACCTACCGCGACCGCGGCGAGACGGTCGGCGTCATCGCGATCGACCCCTCCTCGCCGTTCACGGGCGGCGCGGTGCTCGGCGACCGCATCCGGATGGCCTCGACCGTCGGCGACATGGACGTCTTCGTCCGCTCGATGAGCGCCCGCGGGACGCTGGGCGGGCTGTCGACCGCCACCGCGGACGCCGTCAAGGCGATGGACGCCTTCGGCAAGGACAAGATCATCATCGAGACCGTCGGCGCCGGCCAGAACGAGATCGACATCGTCCGCACCGCCGACACCGTTGCCGTCCTCGTCCCGCCCGGCTCGGGCGACGAGATCCAGACGCTGAAGGCGGGGATCCTCGAGATCGCGGACGTCTTCGTGGTCAACAAGGCCGACCGCGACGGCGCCGACCGGACCGTCCAGGAGCTGCGCGATATGATCCAGCTCGACGAGGGCGGCGGCATGGCCGGCGGGGGCGGCCACCACAGCCAGGAGGTCATCGACGCCCACGACGACTGGGATCCCGAGGACGACGTCGACGACGCCGACGCCGATGCCGAGACGTGGACCACCCCCATCGTCGAGACCGTCGCCACGCGCGGCGAGGGGGTCGACGACCTCCTCGAGGCGTTCGCCGACCACCGGCAGTACCTCGTTGACTCCGGCGAGCACGCCGAACAGGTCCGCGGCCGCTACGCCGAGGAGATCCGCACACTGCTGCGCGAGGACGTCCACGCCATGCTCGAGGACCGACTCGCGGCCGCCGGGGGCGTCGACGACCTCGCCGAGGCGGTCCGGCAGGGCGAGACCGATCCCTACTCCATCGCCGACGACGTGCTGGCCCCCGTCGAGACCTGTCTCGAGGACCTCGAGATCGACGACGGCTGACGGAATCGACGCGATACCGGCGGCGATCCCGGTGTCGGCGACCGCGTTCCAACCGCAAATCTAAGACGTTCGCGGTCGTACCGATCGGTCATGAAAGCCCGAACAGTCCTCGGCGCAGCGGTCGGCACCGTCGGCGCAGCTGTCCTCGGCAATCGCCTCCTCGAAAACCGAGCGGGCGACCTCGAGAACCCACTCGTCGGGATCGAGCGGACGTATCGCTGGCGCGGCATCGAGACGCGCTACACCGTCGCCGGCGATCCGAACGATCCCGACCTGCTCCTCTGTCACGGGATCTACGCGGGCGCGAGCAGCCACGAGTTCCGGCCGATCGTCGAGCGACTGGCGGAGGACTACCACGTGATCGCCGTCGACCTTCCCGGGTTCGGCCGCTCCGAGCGACCGCCGCTGGTCTACTCGGCGACGCTCTACGCCGAGTTCCTCCGCGACTTCGCCGACGAGGTGACCGACGAACCGATCGTCGTCGCCTCCTCGCTGACCGGCGCCTTCGCCGTCGGGGCCGCCGCGGAGACCGAATCCTCCGACCGGGACGACTTCGAACAGCTCGTGTTGATCTGCCCGACCGACGAGACCGCCGACGAACGGCCGTGGGTTCGGACTCTCGTTCGATCGCCCGTCGTCGGGACGACGCTCTACAACCTGCTGGCGAGCAAACCCTCGATTCGCTACTTCTACGACCGCGACGGCTACTACGATTCCGACCGGATCGACGACGAGACGGTCGACTACGCGTGGCGGAGCGCCCACCAGCCCGGCGCCCGCTACGCGCCCGCCTCGTTCAGCAGCGGCACCCTCGACCCCGACTTCGACCTGCAGACCGAACTGGCCGGCCTCGAGACTCCGACCACGCTCGTCTGGGGTCGCGACGCCGATCTCGTGCCGCTGCGCGAGGGCCGGGACCTCGCCGAGGCCGCCGACACCGACCTCGTCGTCGTCGACTACGCGACGCAACTGCCCCACGCCGAGCACCCCGACAAGTTCGTCGAGTATCTGACCGCTGAACTGCCACACGTCGACCTCGATATCGGGGATTAACGACGGTCACGGCGGGATTGACCGAGCTCCGCGACAGGAGACCCGTCTCTTCTGCCGCCGTTCGGTGCGGACGACTCACCGTTCGAGTCGCGAACTGAGCCACAAAGCATATTTCGTGGAAGTGTGATTCGTCGAGTAGGACGGTGGACAGCGGGTAGGGGTACTCGCAGTTTCTGTCCACCGATTTATCTCACGTCGTGGCGGGGGAGACTCCGTCCGTCCGGAGCGACGCGCTAATCGTTCCGAGTGCGTCGCACAGCTGGACGAGAGAGTGTCCCGTACTGAGAAACGCGGCCGAGAAAATCGTCTGCGAACCGCGTCTGCGAAGGCGTAGCGAACGGCGCCGCAGACCGCGATTCGCCCGCTATACCGGGCTGAACCCGAGCACGCGTTCGCCCGTCGTCTCCGACACCGTGACCTCGATCTCGACCTCGAGTCCGGTCTCGACGTCCTCGAGGTCGATGCCGACGACCTGGCCCGTGATCCGCACGGGACCGAAGCGCGCGACGGCCGTCGCGTAGGGGGCGTCCTCCTCGAAGGCCGGCGTCGGGACGTGCGTGACGGTGAACGTCCGGATCTCGCCGCTGTCGGGTAACTCGAGGTCCTCGAGTTCGGTCGCGCCGCAGTCGGGACAGACCCGACGGGGCGGCAGGGAGCCGTGGTCGTTCGGACACGCGAGGTAGTACGCTCGGTCCTCCTCTGCGGCGTCGAGCCACTCGTCGAAGCCGGCGTCTCGGGTTTCGGAGTCGGTTTCGCTCATTACTCGCTCACCTCCAGGACGTGAACGGTCGCACTCGCGACGGTGCCGCCCGCGTTGTGGGCGACGCCGGTCGTCGCACCGTCGACGAACTCGCTGTTGGGGTGTTTTCCGGAGAGCAGTTTGGTTACTTCGGCGATCTGGGAGGCGCCGGTCGCGCCGACCGGGTGGCCCTTGGCCTTCAGGCCGCCCGAGAGGTTGATCGGCGTCTCGCCGTCGGCGGTCGTCCGGCCGTCGCGGGCCGCCGAGACCCCCTCGCCGATCGGGAACAGATCGAGCGACTCGATCGCGAGCACTTCGGCGATCGTGAAGCAGTCGTGGACCTCCGCGAAGTCGACGTCCGCGGGGTCGACGCCGGCGTCGGCGTACGCTTCGTCGCCCGCCTCGCGGGCCGCGGGCGAGCGCGCGAGGTACTCGCGGTCGTGGAGGGCCATCCGATCGCCGCCCTGTCCGGTGCCGCTGATCGAGACGGGCGCCTCGAGGCCGTGCTCTTCGGCGTACGCCTCGCTCGTGAGGACCACCGCGGCGGCGCCGTCGGAGATCGGACAGGAGTCGTACAGTCCCAGCGGGCTGGAGACCTGGGGGGCCTCGAGGACGTCGCTGACCTCGATCGCGCTCTGGTACTGGGCCTTTTCGTTGTTCAGGGCGTTCTCGTGGTTCTTGACGGCGACGTGGGCGAGGTCCTCGTGTTCGCCGCCGTACTCGTCGAAGTAGGCCTGGGCCATCAGCGCGTAGGCGCCGGGGAAGGTCATTCCCGCGCGGACCTCCCAGAGGTCGTCGGCGGCGATCGCGAGCGCCTCGGTCGCGCCCGCGGTGCCGAGGTTGGTCATCCGCTCGGCGCCGCCGACGAGGATCACGTCGTCCTCGCCGTTGCGGATTCGCATGACCGCGTCCCGGACGGCCGCCCCGCTCGAGGCGCAGGCGGACTCGTAGCGGGTCGCCGGCGCCCGTACGCCCGCGGCCTCGGCCATGAGGGGGCCGTGGTGGCCCTGGTGTTCGGACAGTTCGCCCATGAAGTTCCCGTAGAGGAGGGCGTCCACGTCGTCTCGAGGGACGCCGCTGTCCTCGAACGCCGTGATACTCGCTTCCGCGAAGAGGTCCCGGCTGGTCCGCTCGGGCGCGTTTCCGAACGGGGTCAGGCCGACACCTGCGACACGTACGTCACTCATATACACACGTCTAGCGGACCACCGCGTTAATACTCCGCGGTTAATATGGAAACCCGCCACGACCGTCACGAGTAATTCGCACGCGTGGCCCGCGAACGACCCGCGAATCGGTTTCGCGCACCGAACTCGCCGAGGGCTCGTCATCCGCGGGTTTATAATCGAACCCATCACAAGATCGGTCATGGCATCCGCCCCGTTCGATTTCGAGTTTCTCACGGAACTGACCGAGACGAGTGGCGTCCCCGGCTACGAGGACCGCGTCCGTGACCTCGTCGTCGACGCGTTCGAGGAGCACGTCGACCGGATCCGAACCGACGCGATGGGCAACGTCGTCGGAACGCTCGAGGGCGATTCGGACTACTCCGTCGCCGTCGCGGCCCACATGGACGAAATCGGCTTCATGGTTCGCCACCTCAAGGGCGACGACGAGGGCTTCGGGTTCGTCGAACTCGACGCGCTGGGCGGCTGGGACGCGCGCGTCCTCAAGGCCCAGCGAGTGACGATCCACACCGACGACGGCGACCTGCCGGGGGTCATCGGCTCGCCGCCGCCGCACACCTTGAGCGACGAACAACGGGAGCAGACCCCCGAGGTCGAGGACGTCGTCGTCGACGTCGGCCTCCCCTACGAGGAACTCGAGGAGCGGGTCTCGCCCGGCGACCTCGTGACGATGGATCAGACGACCGAGCGCGTCGGCGAGACGGTCACCGGCAAGGCGCTCGACGACCGGATCTGCCTGTTCGCGATGCTCGAGGCGGCCGGCCGGCTCGAGGATCCCGACGTGACGATCCACTTCTGTGCGACCGTCCAGGAGGAGGTCGGCCTGCGGGGCGCCCGCGCGCTGGGCGTCGACGTCGACCCCGATCTGGCGATCGCGCTCGACGTCACCGTCGCCAACGACATCCCCGGCTTCGAGGCCGGCGACCGCGTCACCGAACTCGGCGACGGCGCGGCGATCAAGCTCAAGGACGGAAGCGTCATCACGAACCCGAAGGTCCACAAGCGGCTCCAGTCGGTCGCCGACGAGGCGGAGATCGACTACCAGCGCGAGATCCTCCCCGCCGGCGGCACCGATACGGCCGGCTTCCAGCTCTCGAACGGCGCCAAACCCGTCGGCGCGATCTCGATCCCGACGCGGTACCTCCACACGCCGACCGAGGCCGCCCACGTCGACGACGTCGCAGCGACGATCGACCTCCTCGAGGCGTTCCTCTCGAGCGAGGACGGCGGTGAGGACTACACCCTCTGAGACCGACCCCGGGAGGTCTCGGGCGATCGTCGTCGATCACGCTATTTCGGTCCGCCCGTATCGGGCGAAAAGACGGTGCCGTCGGCCGAACGATTTCAACAAAGCCTTTTGACATTCACCGCACCGACTACGTATGACATCTTCTGACGTTCCGGATCTGGATCTGGACCGGATCTCGCCCCTCGGCTGGCGGTTGCTTCGAGTGGCGGCCGGCTACGAGCAGCGGGCGGTCGAGCGGGAGGTTCCCGAGCTCATGCAGGCCCACATCTCGATGCTCGAGAGCGGAAACCGGTCCCTCTCTCGGTCCCGCCGGCAAACGCTCCTCGAACTCTACAGCGAGGAACTCACCGAAGAACAGATTCGCGCGATCGTGCGTCACTTTTAGCGATTGGTCGGCGGCGCTTCGCAGGATGTGAGCCCAT
The DNA here is from genome assembly GCF_013342145.1 of Haloterrigena gelatinilytica. Classification (NCBI taxonomy): domain Archaea; kingdom Methanobacteriati; phylum Methanobacteriota; class Halobacteria; order Halobacteriales; family Natrialbaceae; genus Haloterrigena; species Haloterrigena gelatinilytica. The sequence continues at coordinate 2,544,362 of NZ_JABUQZ010000001.1, forward strand.
GACAAGACTTAAGGACGATAATGATAATGATCGACTGTATCAATGATACACGGTCGAATGAGCCAGTCTAACAAGCGAATCATCAAATTCCTCGTCGCAGTTGTCGGAACGATCGCCATCGCGGCCGCGCCGTCTCCGACCGGCCTCTCGATGACGGGCCAGTACGCGCTCGCGACGATGTTCTTCGCGGGCTTCCTCTGGGTGACGGGCACCTTCCCGCTGGCGGTTACCGCGTTGACGATCCCGCTGTTGCTGACCGGCACCGGCGTCTACGACGACATGGACGTCGCGCTATCGGGGTTCGCCGATCACATCATCTTTCTGTTTCTGGCGGGCTTCATGCTCGCGAACGCGATCCAGAAGTACGACATCGACCGGCGGATCGCGCTGTACACCATCGCCAAGATGGGCAGTTCGCCGCGGCGGCTGATCCTCGCGATCATGGTCGTGACCGCCACGTTGTCGATGTGGGTCTCGAACACCGCGACGACGGCGATGATGACGCCGATCGCGGTCGGCGTCCTCACGCAGGTGCTCGACCGCGACGACCTCGCGTCGGCCGACGACCCGGTCCCCGACGACCGACCGAGCGAGACGGCCGCCGACGGCGGAACCGTCGAACCGGCGGCGACGAACGAGTTCACGAACATCCAGATCTCGATGTTGCTGGGGACCGCCTACGCGGCGAGCGTCGGCGGGGTCGGCACCATCATCGGCACGCCGCCGAACGCGATTCTCGTCGGCCAACTGAACGCCGTCCTGGACTACGAAGTCGGCTTCGCCGACTGGTTCCTCGTCGGCTTCCCGATCGTCGTCGTGACGCTGCCGCTGGTCTGGTTCCTCCTCACCTACGTCCTCTACCCGCCGGAGGTTCCGGACGTCACCGAGGCCCGAGCGACCGCCAGAGAGCAACTCGCTGCGGAGGGCGAACTCAGTACGCGCGGCAAGCGAGTCGCCGCGATCTTCGCCGCGACGGCCGGCCTCTGGATGATCGGCGGTCTCGGCGAGTTCTTCGAGCCGCACCTCTCGAGCGTCTGGATGACGTCGCTGTTCGGCGGCGAGGGAGCGACGGTCTTCGGCGTCGACGGCCACCAGGGACTGCTGTACTACGTGTTGGTCGGCGTCGCCGCGGTGCCCGCGCTCGTGCTGGCCGACACGATGGAGTGGGACGAACTGGTCGATATCGACTGGGGAACGCTGCTGCTGTTCGGCGGCGGCATCTCGCTGGCGAACGCCCTCGCGGACACCGGCGCGACGGAGTGGATCGCCGAGACGGTCTTCAGCGGACTCGTCGGGTCGCCCATCGTCCTCATCATCGCCGTGGTCGTCCTGCTGGTCATCTTCCTGACCGAGATGACCTCCAACGCCGCGACGACGAGCATCATCGTCCCCATCCTGATCAGTCTCGGGAGCGTCTTCTCGGCGACGCTCGGCCTCACCGACTTCTCGACGTCGCTGTTCCTCGCCGTGGCCGGCACGATCGCCGCGAGCTTCGCGTTCGCGCTCCCGGTCGCGACGCCGCCGAACGCCATCGTGTTCGGGAGCGGCTACGTCGAGCAGCGCCACATGCTGCGAACGGGACTCGTCCTGAACGCCATCATGACGGCGGTTCTGACCGGGCTCATCTGGTTCCTGTTCACCTTCGTCTGGCCGCACACGCTGTGGTGAGTCCGACCGCGCGGCGCCGCGAGAGGGGCGCCCGTCGCTGAACGCTCTCGCGACCGAATTCGGTGGAACCGAGTGCGAAATCGCTTGCGCAGCCGACCGGACCTCGAGACCGGCGAGCCACGCGAACTCCCCGTCACGATCGATGATCGACACGCAGCACCCGACGTCCGTCGCGTCGGCGCGACGGCACCGTAGTATCGACGATCCCGGATCGAACGCGGCGCTCTCCGCTCGAGCGCCGCGTACCCGCCCCGACCGAGACGACGACGCCGAACGGACGGAGGCAGGGACGAACCGATGAACGGGCCGACCGAGTCCGCGCCGGGCGCCGCCCTCGATCTACAGCCGCGGAGCTGGAAGGGGTACACCGCCCTCATCCTCGTCTGGCAGGTCGCCGCGAGCGGCTGTTTCTACGCCGTCTACGCGGTCACGCCGTTCGTTCGAGCGCAGTTCGGCGTTTCGACGACCCGGATCGGGTTCCTGTTGACCGCGCTGATGCTCGGCTACACGGTCTGCGTCGCGCCCGTCGGCCGCCTCATCGACCGGTACGGCGAGGCTCGAGTGCTGGTCGTCGGCCTGACCGGCCTCGGCGCGACGACCGTCCTCGTAACCGCCGCTTCGACGTACCCCCGTCTGCTGGGCGCCGTCGCCGTCCTCGGGGCCTTCTACGCGACGGCGATCCCCGGGACGAACAAGGCCGTCTTCAACGCGATCCCCGCCGAGCGGCTCAACGTCTCGATGGGAATCAAACAGATGGGCGTGACCGCCGGGAGCGGCCTCAGCTCGCTACTGGTGCCGCTCAGCGCCAGTCGCGTCGGCTGGGAAGTCGCGTTTCTCGGGGCCGGCGCGGTCGCGGCCGTCGTTACCGTCGCCTTCCGCGTCTGCTACGACGCCGGAACCGGCGACGCCGACGAGTCCGGGACGTCCCTCCGGACGCACGTCGGGGATCCGGAGTACGTGCTGCTCGTCGCCGCGGGGTTCTTCCTCGGCGCCGGGCTGTTCACCACGGTCGGCTACACGCTCCTCTACGTGACCGACGTCGTCGGCGCGAGTTCGGTCTTCGCCGGGGCGACCCTCGCCGCCGCCCAGGCCAGCGGGAGCGTCGGCCGCATCGGGTTCGGCTGGATCGCCGACAACTGGTTCGGATCGCTGACGCGCTCGACGCTGGTGCTCCTGGCGATTCAGGCCGGCGTCTCGGCGATCCTCTTCGCGGCGATCCCGTTCGTCGAACCGCCGCTCGTCGTCCTGGGACTGTTCGCGCTGCTCGGCGCGTTCATCCTCGGTTTCACCGGCGTCTACTACTCGTGTATCGGCTCGATCGTGCCGAACGACGGGATCGGAAGCGCCACGGCGGGCGGACAACTCGCGCTCAATTCGGGCGCGCTCGTCGCGCCGCCGGCGTTCGGCTACCTCGTCGACGCTCGCGGCTACGACGACGCGTGGACGCTGCTCGCGTGCGCCACGCTCGTCGCGTTCATCCTGTTTCTGGTGCTCATCGGTCGTCGGGGCGTCGGCCGACGTCGGTGAGAGTCCGTGTCGAAACCGAATTATCTGGCCGAAAACCGCCGCGCCGCTCGTCCCGCTGATCAGGGCATCTCGTGAACCGTCAACTCGACGTCGCGGGGCTCGCCTTCGATGGCCGCGACGAGCCGTTCGACGACCTCTCGCGCCTCGCCGAGGAGTTTCGGCTCGACCTTCTTGACGACCCAGTCCAGCGAGACGAACCGGGGGAGCGAGAGCGCGTTCTCGTCGGCCGAGTGCGGGTCGTAGACCGCTTCGAAGTAGATCCGACTCGCCGTCTCCTCGCCGTCGGGGGCCGATTCGGGCTCCGGTTCGACGCGCCACTCCCCGCGGGCGTCGAGGTCGTTGACCAGCCGCCACTCGAGCGACGACGGCGCGTCGATGGCGACGACCTCCGAGCTGGCGGTGTAGCTGAGCTTCCACCACGCCAGTTTCAGGTCGTAGATCGAACCGACGTCGCCGTCGCCGTGAACGCGAACCTCCTTGAGGTGTTCCGTGTACCGCGGGTAGTCGGTGAACGACCGCACGTACGGAAAGACCGCCTCGGGCGGGCGATAGGCGAGCGTACTGAGGAGAATTCTGTCCACGGCGGCGCTACGACGGGTCCGAAAGTAAGGATTACCCTTGGCGTCGAGTCGGCGACTGCGGGTCGCGGTCGACGTCGGTGACGACGACGAACGGGGTCACCCGCTCGCGGTCGGTCGGGATCGGACGTCTCCGTCCGCGTCACTCTTCGGGAACGGACGACGTCGAGGACGCGAGCAGCGAGTCGTCGTCGACCGCTTCGGCGAGGTCCAGTCGCTCGACGGTCGCTCGAGTCGGTCGCCCGTCGGGACCCCAGCCGCGCTTCCGGTAGTATCGGTCGAGGGTCGCCTCGAACCGCTCGCGGTCGACGGCCTCCCCGGCGTTGGGCCCGGACTCGAGGGGCTCTCGAAGCGGCGACGGCAGCGCGTCGTCGGACCGAGTCACGCCCTCCCGGACGTTGAACAGCCGCGTCAGGTTCCAGACCCGCTCGCCGACGGTCGCGAGGTCGCCCAGCGGCTCCAGCCCGACGGCGTCGAGCCACGCCGCGCCGAGGTCGTCGAACGCCTCGCCGACGAAGTCGTCGACGATGAGACACCACAGGACCGACCGTCGATCCTGCTCGGCGACGACGGTCTCGGCCGTGCGGTCGGGGCTCCACTCCCCGTCGAACACCTCGCGCTCGATCGGCCGGGCCCGTCGGTGACAGGCCCCTCGGTCGCTGGTCGCGTACGCCAGCGCCATGCTCTGTGCGCCGCGGGGATCGTACGCCGGCAGCTCCATCGCCTTGACGGTCGGGGCGAGGTCGTCCCCGCCGAACCGCTCGGCGGCCGCGTCGACCCCGTCGGCGAGCGCGTCGCCCAGCGGCGTCTCCCGCGCGGCGATCTCCTCGAGCAGCCGCCGGGCGCCGTCGGGGTCGCCGAAGTCGAGCGAGCGCTCGATCAGGGCCGCGTCGGCGGCCTTGATCGCCCACGCGATCGAACTGCCGGCGCTGATGAGGTCCACCCCGAGCCGGTCGCAGGTCTGGCCCAGTTCCGCCACGGCGTCGAACTCGTCGATGCCGAGGCCGGCCCCCAGCGACATCGACGCGGCCCCGCGCGGGACGTAGTCGCCCTCGTCGGTCTCGACGCGGAAGCCGCCCGGGTCGTCGGTGTCGGCGTCCGCGCTCTCGTTCTCCCGTCCGGTCGCCCGCTCCCTGACCGCGCCGACGCCGATCGCGTCGGCGTCCTCGAACCGGCCGTCCGCCCAGCCGCGGGTCGAGAGCGCGCCGACCTCGTTGGCGAAGTCGACGCTCTCGACCGTCTCGCTCGCTCGCAGCCAGCGGCCGGTCTCGTCGTCGCGGTACCGCTCGGCGGCGGCCTCGCGCAGGGCCGTCAGTCGCTCGTCCTCGAGGGCGGGCGGTTCGCCCCTCGCGACGACGGCCTTCAGGCGCTTCGATCCCATGACGGCGCCGGCGCCGCCCCGGCCCGCGTGGTGGTCGCCCTCGTCGGAGGCGATCGTCGCGTAGGCGACCTCCCGTTCGCCCGCCGGGCCGATGCAGGCCACCGACGCGTCGGGATGAGCCGCCGCCGTTTCGACGGTGTCTTCGCCCCACGCGTCGGTCGGTTCGACGGTCGCCGCGCCGTCCTCGACGACGACGCGGACGGGTTCGTCCGCTCGGCCGGTGACGAGCAGCCCCGCGTTGGGCCCGAGCGCGCCGACGAGCGCGTCCGGGAACGAGCCGCCCGCGTAGGAGTCGAGGAAGCCGCCGGTCAGCGGCGACTTCGTGACGGCGGCGTACCGCGACTCGCCGGGCAGGCGTCCCGAGAGCGGCCCGAGCATGAAGAGCAGGGCGTTCGACGGACCGAGCGGATCGACGCCGGCCTCGAGTTCCTCGTAGAGGTACCGGGCGCCCAGCCCTTTCCCGCCGACGTACCGGCGGAGCCACGCCTCCGGGACGGGGACGCTCTCGACCGTTCTCGTCGAGAGGTCGACGCGGAGGAGACGGTCCGGCGTATCGGGAGTCACTACGACACGGAACGTCGCGGATCGGAAAAAGCGTTATCACCGCCTTCGTCGGTGTCTACTCCGTGTCACGATCGTCACGTCGAGGCGTCGCGACGCCGTCCGCACCGGCTCACCGCAGTTCCATTCCCTCGGCGCGCTCGGCGGCGAGTTCCGCGATCTCGTCGACGGTGCTGTCGGAGCGATCGGCGAGAACGCGGGTCAGCATCCCCAGCTGGATCGCCGCGGCCTCGCGGAGTTCGGACGCCTCCTCGGTGTCGTTGCCGAAGTAGTACTCGTGGCGCCCGTCCTCGTGGACGAGCCCGGCGTACACCGAACGGAGCTCCGCCTCGTCGTCCGTGATCGCTGCGGCCGCTTCCGCCTTGACTTCCTCGAACTGGGGGTTCGTCATATCACGAACGCCGTTCTCGAGGGACTAAATCGGAACGGTCCGGAGCCCGCGACTCGAACGGCGTCGGCCCGATCGGCGAACGCGAGTATCGCGGACCGCTCCGCGCGGTCGCTCGGTGCGACCGATACCCGGCCGTAATTGAAAACCGAGAGACAGTATTCTCCGACGATGAACGCTGGATAGTTTAATTGGCGTTTTAACCTGTGATAATCTAATCGTTTAGGTCCACCAGTTATAAACTGTTAAAAATGACCCGTCGTATTACGGTGGTGTATGTCAGGGGCAGACACAGAGAAGAATCGATGGTTGATAGCGCTCTCCGCCGTCGCGATCCACCTGTCGATCGGTTCGATATACGCGTACAGTGTCTATCAGAATCCGCTCCAGGAACTCCACGGGTGGAGCATCTCCGACGTCACCTTCGCTTTCACCGTCGCCATCTTCGTCCTCGGTATCTCGGCGGCGTTCCTCGGCAAGTACGTCGAGAAGTACGGCCCGCGGCTATCCGGACTCACCGCGGCGGTGTTGTTCGGCGGCGGGACGATCCTCGCCGGCGTCGCGATTCAGGCCGGGAGTTACGTCGGCTTCCTCGCGACTTACGGCGTCCTCGGCGGTGCCGGCCTCGGTCTCGGCTACATCTCCCCCGTCTCGACGCTCGTCGAGTGGTTCCCGGATCGCCGCGGCATGGCGACCGGGATGGCGGTCATGGGCTTCGGTGCCGGCGCGCTCATCACCGGGCCGGTCGCACAGGAGCTGATGACGTCCCTTTCCATCCCGATGAACTTCTACGTCCTCGGGACGGGCTACTTCCTCGCGATGGCCCTCGGTGCGAACTACCTCGCCAAACCGCCCGCTAACTGGGTCCCCGAAGGGATGGATCCCGACGAACTCGAGAACACCAACAGCAAGGGCGTCACCGTCTCGAGCGATCTGGCACAGCTCACGGCCAACGAAGCGATCAAGACCAAGCGGTTCTGGCTCGTCTGGACGGCGCTGTTCATCAACATCTCCGCCGGGATCATGCTCCTGTCGGTCGCCTCGAACATGACCCAGGAGATCACCGGCGCGTCGGCCGCGCTGGCCGCCTCCATCGTCGGCGTCATCGGCGTGTTCAACGGTGCCGGCCGCATCGGCTGGGCGAGCGTCTCGGACTACCTCGGTCGGACGACGACCTACGCGGGGTTCTTCGCCATTCAGATCGTGGCGTTCGCGCTGATGCCGAACATCTCCAACGTCTGGATATTCGCCGCGTTCATGTTCGCCATCGTCACCTGCTACGGCGGCGGCTTCGCCTGCCTCCCCGCGTATCTGGGCGACCTGTTCGGAACGAAGGAACTCGGCGCGATTCACGGCTACTCGCTCACCGCGTGGGCGCTCGCCGGCGTCGCCGGACCGACGCTCGTCTCCAAGATCGTCGAGCAGACCGGGAGCTACTCGCTGTCGTTCTATATCGTCGCCGCCACGCTCCTCGTCGGCCTCGGCTGCATGGCGCTCCTGCGTTTCGACATCGAGAGCATCAAAGCGGAACAAACGGAGGGAAGCGCCGCACAGCCGTCGATGGACTGACGCCGCGAGCGACGCGGGGTCCGAGCGGAGACGGCCTCGTCCGTCGAGCGGCGACGAACGGAATCGCGAGCTTCCCCGATACGATCGCTGCGATACCACCGCAGACGCGGCCGCGACGGCCGCGTCGCGGCCGTCGCGAATACGGAAACTGAAATGACTCGAACGAGAAATGGTACCGATGACTGATACGCGCGCGGTCGAGCGATCGACGGTCCTCCGGGTCGCAGCCGACCCGACCGCCGACCGCGAGATCGCGTACGAGACGGCCCGTAGTACAGCCGACGCCGTTCCGGTCGTCCGGACCGGACCGACCGGAATCGACGCGGTCGAGCCGCTGGTGCTCGCCACCGTCGACGGCCGGACGGCGTTCCACCCCGATCCGGACCGATCGACGGTCGCGGACGTCGTCGCCGCCCTCGAGGACGGCGACCTCCTCTCAGCGGAAGCCACCGCGGTCGTCGAACACGACCCGGAAACGGGGTCACTTCCCGCCCCCGAGCGCGGCCCGCTGTCCGTCGGCCGCCGCGACGTCCTCGGCCCGTGCGGGTGGGTGAATCCGCTGGTCCCCGAGGACTACGACCTCGTCTCGACCGAACGGGACGCGGGGGACGTCGGTGGCGCCGGACTGCTCGGCCGCGGTCGCGGAGACGCGACCGCGAACGAGGACGTCGGCGAGACGTGGGCGACGGTCCGCGAAACCGACGGCGACCCGATCGTCGTCGTCAACGCCAACGACGCCGACGACCGCCAGCGCGTCGACCGGACGCTGCTCGCGGCCGCGCCGATCGCCGTCCTCGACGGGATCGCGTCGATCGCCGAACACGTCGGCGCCGAGGACGCGGTGCTGTTCGTCGACGAGACCGACACCGACCTCCACCGCCACCTGACGGCGGCCATCGACGCCGCCGCCGACGCGCTTCCCGTCGTCCCGCAACTGGTCGCCGGTCCGGACGAGTACCGCGCCGGCGCGCCGACCGCGGCGCTCGAGGCCCTCGAGGGCAACGACCGAATCGAGCCGCGGCGACAGCCGCCGTCGCCGGCGGTCCACGGGTTGTACGGCCGCCCGACGGCGATCCACTCCGTCCGGACGGTACTGCAGGTGCGGCGACTGCTGACGGACGAGACGGACGGCGCGTCCACCGCCGACGAGACCGGCCGCGACCCCGGGACCCGCCTGTTCACCGTCACCGGCGACGTGGCGTCGCCGGCGACCGTCGAACTCGGACCCGAGGACGCCCTCGAGACGGTCCGCGAGGCCGTCGATCTCGAGGGCTCGTTCAAGATGGCCTGCGTCGGCGGCGTCCTCGGTGGACTCACCGAGTCGCTGGACGTGCCCGCGACGGCCGACGCGCTGACCGCGGCCGACCTCGGGACGGAGGGCGCGATCGAACTGCTGAACGACCAGCGGTGTGCGGTCGCGACCGCCGGCGAGCGGGCGCGGTTCGCCGCCGCCGAGAACAGCGGCCGGTGTGTCCCCGGCCGCGAGGGAACGAAACAGCTGACGGAACTCCTGCGGGACGTCTACGACGGCTCGCTCGAGAGCGACGCGATCCGCGAGCTCGGACGCGTCATGTCGCGGACGAGCAACTGCCGGATCGGCGCGCGCGCGCCGCGGCCGGTGCTCACGGCGATGGACGCGTTCGAACCGGAGTTCCGCGCGCACACCGACGGCCGCTGTCCGAGCGGCACCTGTACCGAGAACCTATGAGTACGAACCTGAACACCGACGCGAACACAGATACGAACGCGAACGAGGCGCTTCCGGGCGTTCCGGACCTCAGCGACCCGCGAGCGGAGACGCCGGTCACGGCCGAGTTCGAGACCGGGACCGCGAACGATCCCGAGGCCGGCACCCGCGGCGACGAGCCGACGACGGTGACGGTCGACGGCGAGCGGGTGACCGTCCCGCCGGGCTCGACGGTCATCGACGCGATGGAGGCCGTCGACGACGACGTCGTCAGCGTCGGCTCCGGCGTCGACGGCATCGACGACGAAGACGATACCGACGTCCCCGCGCTCTGCCACTACGACCGCGACAGCGACTGCGGCGACGAGATCGGGCCGCGCAGCGAGTGCCGGACCTGCATGGTCGAGACCGACGAGCACGGGCTCGTCCCGTCCTGCTCGTTCCCGGCCGAGGACGGCCTCACCGTGGAGACGGACACGCCCGACGCGGAGGAGAGCCGCAGCGTCAACCTCGATCTGCTGCTCTCGAACCACAACCTCCGCTGTACGACCTGCAACGGTAACGGCCGCTGCGAACTGCAGGCGACGGCGATCAGCGAGGGCGTCGACCACCCGCGGTACGGCGTCTTCGACGACCGCGATCAGTACGAACCCTCGACGACACCTCGTCGTTCATCCAGATCGACCGGAACAAGTGTATCCTCTGTAACCGGTGTGTCGAGGGCTGTAACGACGTGCAGGTCGAGGGCGTCCTCCGCATCGAGGGCCACGGCGAGGACACCCGCATCGGCTTCCAGTCCGACGCCGAGACGATGGCCGACTCCGACTGCGTCTCCTGTGGCCACTGCGCGACCGTCTGTCCGACGGGCGCGCTGACTGAGAAAGACATCGGCGGCGCTGCGACGCTTCCGCTTCCGGGATTCACCCAGCGCAACTCGATCGGGACGGTCCTCGACGGCGAGGACGCGGAGACGCTCGACGACACGACCGCGCCGAACCGGTCGCCGAACCCCGGTGGCGACGTCTCGGTCGGCACCACGGCGACCATGAACAACGAGAAGCGCGGTATCGCCGGCTTCATGGAGCGGGCCAAGGAGAAGGCCGCCGACGCCGCCAGCGAGTACGGGAAACAGGCGTTCCTCGCGGCCGAACACACCGCCGAGGGAATCGCCGCGAACGTGCTCCCCGAGCGCTACATGTTCGATATCGCCGAGGCGGTCGGGAACCACCAGTTGGACAAGATCGATAAGGAAGAGACGACCTGCGGCTTCTGCGCCGTGGGCTGTCGCTTCGAGATGTGGGGCGAGGACGGCGACACGCTGGGCGTCGAACCCGTCGACGACCCCGCGGACGCGCCCGCCAACGACTTCTCGACCTGCGTGAAGGGCAAGTTCGGCCACGAGTTCGCCAACAGCGAGAACCGGCTGACCAGCCCGTTGATCCGTAACGACGACGGCGAACTCGAGGAGGCCTCCTGGGACGAGGCCCTCGATCTGGTCGCCGAGCGGCTGACCGACATCCAGGACGAGCGCGGTATCGACGCGGTCGGCTGTCTCGCCTCCTCGAAGGGCAGCAACGAGGAGGCCTACCTCGTCCAGAAGTTCGCCCGACAGGTGCTGGGGACGAAGAACGTCGACAACTGCGCCCGGCTCTGTCACTCCTCGACGGTCGCGGCGCTCCAGCAGACGGTCGGCTACGGCGCGATGACCAACCGCATCAACGAGGACGTCGGCGAGGCCGACGCCTACCTCATCAGCGGGTCGAACACCACGGAGTCACACCCGGTCCTCGCGACGCGGATCAAGCAGAACGTGCGGGACGGCGCCGACCTCGTCGTCTTCGACCCGCGGAAGGTCGACATCGCCGAGCACGCCGACCACTACGTGCGGACGAACCCGGGCTACGACGTGACGTGGCTCAACGGGCTCATCCGCTACATCATCGAGCACGACCTCCACGACGAGGCGTTCATCGAACGCAACACGAAGAACTTCGAGGAATTGAAGGAGAAGGTCCAGGCCTTCACCCCCGAGAAGGTCGAGGAACTGGCCGGCGTCTCGCCCGACGAGCTCGCCGAGGCCGCCGAGACCCTCGCCGAGGCCGACTCGGTCGTCTTCGGCTGGGCGATGGGCATGACCCAGCAGAGCACCGGCACCGAGAACCTGCTCGCGATGGCCGACCTCGCGCTGGTGCTCGGTCAGTTAGGGAAACCCGGCGCCGGCCTCTCGCCGTTCCGCGGCCAGAACAACGTCCAGGGCGGCGGCGGCGACATGGGGACGCTCCCCGGCAGCCTGCCCGGCTACCAGGACCCGTCCGACGAGGACGTCGCCGAGAAGTTCGCCGACGCGTGGGGCGAGCGACCGCCCGAGGAACCCGGTCTCACGGTGCCCGAGATGCTCGCGGAGGCCCACGAGGGCAACCTCGAGGGGCTGTACGTCGTCGGCGAGAACCCCGCGCTCTCCGAACCCGACGTCGAACACGCCGGCGAGGCGCTCGCGGACCTCGAGTTCCTCGTCGTCCAGGACATCTTCATGACCGAGACCGCCGAGCACGCCGACGTGATCCTGCCGGCGGCGACCTCGCCGGAGAAACACGGCACGTTCACCAACACCGAGCGGCGGATCCAGCGGGTCCGGCCGACCGCGGAGCCACCGGGCGAGGCCCGCCAGGACTGGGAGATCACGCAGGCGCTGGCGCGCCGACTCGGCTACGCGTGGGACTACGACCACCCGCGCGAGATCATGGACGAAATCAGCGATCTCACACCAATCTACGGCGGGGTCAGCTACGAGCGCCTCGAGTCGGGCGACGAGCACGGGCTCCAGTGGCCGGTCCCCGACGAGGACCACCCCGGCACGCCGTACCTCTACGACTACGAGGAGGGCGAGTTCAACTTCCCCGACGGCAAGGCGCGGTTCGTGCCCGCCGACGGGGGTCATCCCGGGGAACTCCCCGACGAGGACTACCCCCTCACGCTCACCTCCGGCCGGGTCCTCTACCACTGGCACACCGGCCAGATCACCCGCCGCGTCGAGGGGCTGATGAGCCACGTCGGCGAGAGCTTCGTCGAGATCAACCCGTCGACGGCCGACGAACTCGGCGTCAGCGACGGCGAGTACGTCCGCGTCGAGTCCCGCCGTGGCGAGATCGTCGTCAAGGCGCAGGTCACCGAGCGCGTCGGTGACGGGACGCTGTTCATCCCGATGCACTTCGCGGCCGGCGCGGTCAACAAGCTCACCCAGGAGACGTTCGACCCGCAGGCCGGCATCCCCGAGTACAAGATCTCGAGCGTCCGGCTCGAGCCGCTCGGCCGAGAAACCGACGTGACGGTGCTGCAGACGCCGGACGTCGGCGCCAGCAGCGGGCCCGGCGTGGCCGACGACTGACGGTCGCCCGACGGTCCCGCGGTTCCGGAACTCGTTTTTCGCTCCGTCTCCGTCCCGCTCCGAACCCGAGACGGCAACCTTCTATACCGCCGCCGGGCAACGGACCCCCATGCGAGACGTCTGTATCGTCGGCGGCGGCGTCGCCGGCCTCGCCGCCTCGATCTTCACCGCTCGCGCGGATCTGGACACCCTCGTCGTCGACGGCGGGGAGTCGATCCTCGCGCGCAACGCCAGCCTCGAGAACTACCCCGGGTTCCCCGACGGCGTCGACGCCCGGCGGTACCTGCGACTCACCCGCGAGCAGGCACGGACCGCGGGCGCCGAATTCGAGCTCGGACGCGTGACCCACGCCGAACCGGTCACCGAGGGGGAACTCGAGGACGGGTTCGTCCTCGAGACCGAGGGCGGCGATCCCATCGGGACGCGTCGCATCGTCGCGGCCTCGTGGCCGAACAGCGACTACCTCGAACCGCTGGACGTCGGGCGGATGCAACGGGGCAACAAACACTTCGTGAGCGTCGACGAGGGCGGACGGACGGCGGTCGACGGCGTCTACGCCGCGGGCCGAATCGCCGACGAACCCCATCAGGCCGTCGTCGCGGCCGGCCACGGCGCGAAAGTCGCCCTCGCGGTCATCTACGACGCCGACGTCGCCTTCTATCAGGACTGGGTCACGCCGGAGGGCTACTTCACCGGACGCAACCGCGACGTGCCGCCGGGCTGCGAGGAGATCGACGACGAGGAGCGCCGCGAGCGCGACGAGAAGGCCCGAGAGACGATGCGCGAGGCACTCGCCGAACCGTTAGACGAGCAGCCGACGATGCACCCGAGCGTCGACCTCGACGACGAGGACTGACGGCGACTGCACGGGACCGAGTCGGGCGGTCGCAACCAGTGTATCGCCGCCCGATGAGTTAACAGGTGGCACGTGGAAGGTCCGGTCCGTCGTCGCTCTACCATGACCGGGACGAACCGCGGGCCTCGCGACCGCCCCACACTCCGCACGGCGGCCGAACGGGCGACCGTCGGTACCGCGACCCGATACGCTCGGACGCACGACCTCTCGCAGCCGGCCGAGGCCGCCTATCTCGAGGCCCTCGAGGGTTCCCGACGCGAAATCTGCCATCGATTCGCCCGCGGGATACTCCGCGGCGATCCGGCCGGGTTTCCCGCGGCTCGGTTCGTCGACCTCGAGTCGACGTCGACGTCGGCCGTCGCGGACGCGATTCGGACGTCAGCGATAGCGTCGGTGCTCGAGGGAGGATCCCTCGAATCGGTCGCCGACGCCGTCGTCGCGGCGGTTCCCGAATCCTGTCGTCGACTCGCCGTCGTCCCGTGTTCCGACTCCAGGACCCTCCTGTTCGTTCCGATCGAACGGCGTCAGGGCTACGATCGGTACCAGCCCGTCGGGCCGCTCTATCGCTGGACGGCGGGAGACCTCACGGCGCTGGATCACCCCGTCGATCTCGTTCCGATCCTCGAGTGCGAGGGGGCGTTCAGCGACGCCGAGCAGGCCGAGCGGATCCGCGGTGAGGTGGCCGAGAGCGTCGCCAATCTCGCGCTCGCGCGACTGGCCGGCGACGCTCACGCGCGGACCGTCGCTCGCGACGAGAACGACGCCGAGGCGGACGAATGTCCGCTCGAGACCGTCGCGGACGTGATTCCGGCGGCCGACGACGCCGCCGCGTTCGAGCGCATCGTCACCGACGGCCACCCGTTCCATCCGAGCGGCAAGATCCGACGCGGAATGACTCCGGCGGAGGGGCTGGCCTACGCGCCCGAGTTCACCGACCGGATCGATCTCCGGTTCGTCGCGATCGACCGCGAGTACGCCCTCGAGACGCGCGCCGGAGAGCACGCGGACGGCGGGACCGGGGTCGACGGCGAGCGCCTGACCGATCGCCTCTTCGCGACCTTCGACGGCCTCGAGGACGCGCTCGAGCGAGCGCTACCGGCCGACCGCGATCCGGACGCGTGCGCCGTCGTTCCCGTCCATCCCCTCCAGTACCACCGAACGATCCCGGACCGCTACGCCGACCGGATCGACGACGGTCGCGTCGTCCCGATTCCCGACTACGCGCACCCGGCGACGCCGCAGTTGAACCTCCGCACGGTCGTTCCGTACGACATCGACCGAACGGCCCACGTCGACGGCCCGCTTCCGCACCTCAAACTCGCGATCCCCGTCCAGACGACTAACGTCGTGCGGACGCTGTCGCCCCACGCGGTCGCCAACGGACCGCAGGTGACCGACGTCGTGCGGGCGATCGCCGAGCGGGTATGCCTCGAGTCGCTGGGGCTGCTGGCCGAACCCGCGGCGACCTGCTATCACGCGCCCGGCGGCCCCCATCCGTGCGGCGAGGCGTACGACGACGCCCGGCACCTGTCGGGATTGCTGCGAACGAATCCCGCGGCGCATCCGCTCGTCCGGAACGGTCCGGACAGCGCGTACCCCGTCGTCGCCTCGAGCCTCGTCGCCGACTCGCCGGTTTCCGGCCGACCGCTCGTCTGCGATCTGATCGAGCGGTACGCGACGGCGCGCGGTCGTTCGGACCGCGCGGACGCCGCGCTCGCGTTCCTCGAGCGCTACGCCGCGGTCGTCGTCCCCGAACAGTTGCGGCTGTGTTGCAAGTACGGGATCGCCCTCGAGAGCCACCTCCAGAACAGCCTGGTCGTCTTCGACGCCGCGGACGCGACCCCGACGGCGACGCTGATCCGGGACCTCGGCGGCATTCGGGTGCACGAGGGGCGACTCGAGACCCGCGAACTCTCGCTCGAGCCGTATCCGGATTCGGACCTCGAGGCCGACGGTGAGGCCGATCTCCACCGGAAACTGTACTACGCGCTCTTCCAGAACCACCTCGCCGAACTCGTCGCGACGGTCTGTCACGAACTCGGCGTCGACGAGCGCGCGTGTTGGGAGCGAATCCGGGAGCAGTGTGAGCGCGCGTTCGCTGACCTGCGCGCCGACGAGGGCGTCCCCGAGGAACGGATTCGGCGCGACGAACACGCGCTGTTCGACGAGCCAGCGACGCACAAGGCGCTGACCGCGATGCGACTGCGGGGGAAACGCCACGAGTACGTCACGAGCGAGGTGTCGAATCCACTGTCAGAACTGTCAGACGCGGCTCGAGCGGCCGGCCGCTCGGATCGTGCTCGTCACGGAGAATAGACGATCGGAGGGCGACTATGCAGCGATTTCGAGATACTCGAAGACGTTGCTCGGTCCTGAACCGGTTCATCGATCAGCAGCCGTTGTTCTCGTCGGCGTCGACGGTCCCCTCGACGGTCGCCGATCCCTCGCACGTAATCGTGCTCGCCGTCGCATCTCCTTCGATCGTCGCGCCGTCTTTGAGCAGCACGTCCACGCCGGTTACGTCGTTCCGAACGACCGCGTTGCTCTTGAGCGTGACGTCGTCGTCGGCGTCGAGGGTATTCTCGACCGTCGATCTGGATTCGAGCGTCACTTCGCCTGCAGTAACCGGCCCCGTGATGATGCTGTCCGATCCGATTCGAACCGTATTACGATCCGCGAGGACGTCGCCGTCGATCGACGATTCTCCCTCGAGTTTCAGTAGTTCGTCAGTGCCGGTCACGGTTACACCGTCCCCGACGTATGCGTCAGTGAGAGAGACCGACCGTTTCTCGGACAGAATGCGCTCGCCCACTTCGGTGTCCCTCTTGAGCGCGACCGTATCGCTTTCCGCGCTATCGGGAATCCTGAAATCGCCGGTGATCGTCCACTCGGTCTCTAGCTCGGAGATCCGTTCACTGTCGACATCGCCGTTGATCGTTCCACCGTGGAGATCGAGACTGCCGGCCATACTCAGATTGGCCATCCCGTTCAGTTCGCCACCGTGCATGGTCAGATCGACGTCGACCCGCTCCGAGTCGTCACCGAGGTTACACGTGAGTTCCTCGCCGGACGTGATCGTCAGTGACCCGTCGTCGATCGCTTCCTCGCACAGGCCTAACGACACGCCGCGTAACTCGTACGTATCCACCAGCGTACCCGAACTGATCACCTGAATCACGTCGCCCTCCTCGAGCGAGTCCGGACAGTCGCTGCCCTCGAGAAGCGTGACCGAGCCCTTTCCGAGCGTCCCGTCGCCGTCCCAGGAGCCGCAACTCCCGGCGCCCCGCAGTTGGAGTTCGGTGTTCCCGGCGGACAGGCCTCGAGCGTCGGCCAACGCGATCAGTACCGTCCCGTTCTGGTCCTCTTCGTAGACGATATCGGCCTCCGGCGACCGATCGATGAAGTCCGTCCCGAGAATCGCCGTCGCGAGGATCGCCATCGTTATCGTCACGATTCCGACGAGCAGCACCGTCCCGATGACGATCGAGATGCCGCGGTCTCCCCACTGAAGCTGACGTATCCGCATCGGTCGTAGTTTCAATCACAGTGACTAACACTTTGTGGGTACAGTCTGTGATTCAGGTAGAAAGCGACGCGACGGACGCGGACTGTTCGACGAGCCGGCGACGCACAAGGCGCTGACCGCGATGCGACTGCGGGGGAAACGCCACGAGTACGTCACGAGCGAGGTGTCGAATCCGCTGTCTCGGTTCGACCGGTAGCGAACCGACTCGACGCCAGCCTTTTCCCCGTTCTCCGCGTCGATTCGCTCGATGGAGGCCGCCATTCTCACCGTCGGCGACGAAGTGCTCGCCGGCGATATCGCGAATACGAACGCGAAGTGGCTCGCGAGCCGGTTGACCGATCGCGGCGCGACCGTCGATCGGATTCTCACCCTCCCCGACGACCGCGACCGCATCGCGGCGACGATCCGGGAGTGGACGGACGCCCTCGACGCCGTGATCGTGACCGGCGGGCTCGGCGGTACTCACGACGACGTCACCGCCGATTCCCTCGCGGACGCGTTCGACCGCGAGCTCGTCGTCGACGAGTCCGTCCGTCGAGACGTCCACGAGACCGTCGCGGAGTACCGCGATCTCGATCCCGAGTCGGTCGCGCCCGAGGAGCTCGACTTCGACGTCGACGCTTGGGCGGCGCTGCCCGCCGGGAGCCGACCGCTGCTGAATCCCGAGGGGCTCTGCCCCGGCTGCGTCCTCGAGAATGTGTACGCCTTCCCGGGCGTGCCCGCGGAGCTGAAAGCGCTGTTCGGGCAGATCGCCGGGGAATTTAGCGGCGACGCCGTCTCGAGGACCGTCTACACGCCACAGCCGGAGGCGTCGGTCGTCGACGCGATCGCCGACGCTCGCGAGCGCTTCGACGTGACGATCGGCAGCTATCCGGACACGGAGCGGCGAAACCGCCTGAAGGTGACCGGTACCGATCCCGAGACCGTCGATCGAGCCCTCGAGTGGCTCGCCGACCGGATCGACCTCGTCTCGGAAGCGTAGTTCCGGAACCGCCTCGCTACGCTTAACACGCATCGAGAGAGAATAGCAGACGAATGCTCGAGGGAGTCAACGTCGCGCTCGGAGTGACGGGGTCGATCGCGGCCGTCAAGACGGTCGAACTGGCCCACGAGTTGCGACGACAGGGGGCCGAGGTGCGCGGCGTCATGACCGGCAGCGCGCAGGGAATCATCCATCCCTGGGCCGTGGAGTTCGCGACGGACAACGAGGTCGTCACCGAGATCACCGGCAGCGTCGAGCACGTCGAACTCTGTGGCAACGACGGCTGGGCCGACGTGTTCCTGATCGCGCCGGCGACGGCGAACACGGTCGGCAAGATCGCCGGTGCGGTCGACGACACGGCCGTGACGACCTGCGCGACGACCGCGCTCGGTGCCGACACGCCGGTCGTCGTCGCCCCCGCGATGCACGAACCGATGTACGACCACCCCGGCGTCCTCGAGGCCATCGACACCGTCGCCGAGTGGGGCGTCGACTTCGTCGATCCGCGCCTCGAGGAGGGGAAGGCCAAGATCGCCAGCGAGGAGGCGATCGTCTGCGACGTGGCCCGCGCGGCCGGCGAGCGATCGCTCGAGGGCGAGCGCGTCGTCGTCACCGGCGGCGCGACCGCCGAGTCGATCGATCCCGTGCGCGTGATCACGAACCGGTCGTCGGGGAAGATGGGGCGTGCGGTCGCGAGGGCCTGCTACGCTCGCGGCGCGGACGTGACGCTGGTCCACGGCGTCGTCGGCCCGCGACCGATCGGGGACGGCGACGGGCCGCCGGAAACCGACGGCGACGGGAACCTCCCCTACGCCGCCGTCCGGCACGTCGAGAGCGCGAGCGAGATGCTCGCGGCGACCCGCGACGCCTGTGCGGACGCGGACGCGCTGGTTTCGGCGGCCGCGATCGGCGACTACACCGTCGAGGGCAGCGACGAGAAGATCCGCTCCGGCCAGCAGCTCTCACTCGACCTCGAGCCGACGCCGAAACTCATCGACGAGGTCCGCGAGGCGCGACCCGACCTGCCGATCGTCGGCTTCAAGACCGAGACCTCCGGCGACGAGGCGGCGATGATCGAGAAGGCCCGCGAGACGCTCGAGCGCGCGGGCCTGGCCTTCGTCGTCGCCAACGACGCGGGCGTGATGGGATCGGATCGGACCGCGGCGCTGCTGGTCCACGACGCCGACGCCGCCCGCTACGAGGGAACGAAGGCGGGACTGGGCGGCGAAATCGCCGACTCGATCGCGGCAGTCGTCGGAAACAACTCATTATAACCGAATTGACGTTTGCGAAACCGGGCAGAGCGGGGCAAGAGAATTATATACGAGGCGTTCGTGCGACGACGTAACAGCTATGCGAACAGTCTCAATTGGTGATTCGAGTGCGGGATGGAACGCCGTCGTCGCCCCCGACGGCGCCGAGCGGTACCCGGTTGGCACCACGAGGTGATTCGACGTGCCCCAACAACAGCACCGGCGGCCCGACGAAACCGACGGTACGGACGTGACTGACGAACCGGCAGACACCGAGGAGAGCGATCCGCTTTCGAAGGGCGAAATCTTCGAAGTGCTGCGCAACCAGCGGCGACGCTACGTGTTGCAGTACCTGAAACAGGACGGTCGACCCGTCGCGCTCGGCGACCTCGCCCAGCAGGTCGCCGCCTGGGAGTACGACACGATCCCCGAGAAGGTGACGCCCGAACAGCGAAAGCGCGTCTACACGACCCTCCAGCAGACCCACCTCCCGAAGATGGACAAGTCCGGAATCCTCGTCTTTGACTCCGAGACGGGCGTCATCGAGGCGACCGACCGAACGCGGGACATCAGCGTCTACCTGGAGATCGTCCCCGGCCGCGAGTTCGCTTGGCGGGAACTGTACCTCTCGCTGGGGGCGATCAGTTCCGCGCTGGTGGCCGCGCTGTGGCTCGAGATCTATCCGCTGACGCTCCTGTCCAATCTGACGTGGGCCGGGATCATCGCCGTGACGGTCACGCTGGCGGCGGTCGCCCACATCTACCACGAGCGGAACATGCGGCTCGGCCACGGCGATCAGCCGCCCGAGCTCAGTTACACGAGCGACAAGTAGCGCTCGCCGGCACACCGGCGCGCCGACCCACGGTGGGGGTCCGACACACGGCTCGAGCGGATCGTCAACTTTTACTCCGCTACCGTCCGACCCACGACATGGATCAGTTGAAGCGGTCGCTTCTCGAGGCGCCGATCATCGAGAAAAACGGTTACCACTACTTCGTCCACCCGATCAGCGACGGCGTGCCGAAACTCGACCCCGGCCTGCTCCGGGAGATCGTCATCCGAATCATTCGGAAGGCGGAGCTCGAGGACGTCGATCGGATCGTCACGCCGGCGGCGATGGGGATCCACATTTCGACCGCGGTCTCGCTGATGACCGACATCCCGCTGACCGTCATCCGGAAGCGCCAGTACGGCCTCGACGACGAGGTCGCCATCTCCCAGCAGACCGGCTACTCGGAGAACGAGATGTACATCAACGACGTCCGCGAGGGCGAGAAGGTGCTCGTGCTCGACGACGTCCTCTCGACGGGCGGCACGCTCGCGGCCGTCCTCGACGCCCTCGACGAGATCGGCGCCGAGGTCATCGACACGGTCGCGGTCATCAAGAAGGTCGGCGGCGAGAACAAGGCCGCGGACGCCGGCCACGACGTCAAGACGCTGATCAACGTCGACGTCGTCGACGGCGAGGTCGTCATCGTCGACGAGGGCGGCGACTCGTAGGCGTCGCGCATCCGGTGCGTCAGTCGTTTCGAATCGATTAGAAATCACTAGTAGTTACTGAATGGGCAGCTGAGCGCTCGGTAACAAGGAATATAGTAGCGGACTGGGTATCCGTCACCAATGGCACACACTGGTGAGGGTGATTTCGATCGATTCCCTCGTCGATCGGTGCTCGCCGGGCTGGGGGGGTTCGGCGTCGCCGGCGCGGCCGGCTGTATCAGCACCAACCCCGGGGTCGAACTCGAGAGCGACGCGGAAGAACTCATCTTCGAGGGCTTTCAGGAGGCGGGCGTCGAACCGCCCGTCGAGACGACGATTTACTCGAACGCCGAGAACGAGGGACGAAAGCGGTGGGCGCAGTTGGTCCAACGCGAACTGGACGACACCGATCTGTTCGACGTCTCGTTCGAGACCCTCGAGTGGACCTCCTACATCGATCTGGTCAACAACATGGCCGCCAACGAGGAGAACGCGCTCGTCTGTCTGGGATTTATCGGCGGCTGGGACCCGCACCAATACGTCTATCCGGGCTTTCACTCCGACAGTTTCACTCCGACCGGCCTCAACATCAACCACTACGAGAACGAGCGGGTCGACGAGCTCATCGACGAGGGCGTCGCGACCGTCGACGAGGACGATCGCGTCGCGATCTACGAGGAGTTGCAGGAACTCCTCGTCGAGGAATCGCCGCTGTCGTTCGTTCGCGCGCCCGAGGAGATCGTCACCTACCGCGCCGACGCGGTCGACGGGTTCCGGACGTATCCGGTCCCCGGCGACGAGTACAAGTCGATCTACGCGCCGACGCTCGGCGTCTACACGGAACTCGCCGCCGACGAGACCGAACTCGTCGGCGACGTGGGGACGAAGATCGACAGCTACGATCCGGTCCGAGCGGCCGACGACGTCTCGCACATGGCCACGGGCCTGCTCTACGAACAGCTCCTCGAGATCGACTTCGACGGGAGCGTGCGACCGCTGCTCGCGACCGACTGGCACCGGATCGACGAACGGACCTGGCGGTTCGAGTTGCGAGAGGGCGTCCGGTTCCACACCGGCGAACCGTTTACCGCCGCGGACGTCGAAGCGACCCTCGAGCGCTACGAGGGATCGCCCAGCGAACGGGACGTGTACACCTGGTACGAGAGCGCGGACGTCCTCGGCGACCACGAGATCGAGATCACGCTCCGGCGGCCGTACGGGCCACTGGAAATAGCGGTCGCACAGGTGCCGATCCTCCCGAAAGCCGTCGCGGACGGCACGCACGACATCTCCGAGCGACCGGTCGGAACGGGTCCGTACGCGTTCGAGAAGCACGAGCCCGCCCGGCTCTGGCGGCTGGTCGCCAACGAGGACCACTGGCACGACGGGAGCAACGGCGTCCCCGAAACGCCGCCGATCGAGACCGTAACGATGCGGATCATCACGGAAACGTCGGCCCGCCGCGGCGCCCTCGAGACGGGCGATATCCACCTGACGACGGGCCTCCCGAACGAGAGCCTCGACGCGTTCGAGGACGACGACGGGTTCGTCGTCGACCGGACGACCGGCGCGGCCGTCGACTTCCTGGGCTATCCGAGCTACCGCGAGCCCTTCTCCAATCCGAAGGTCCGGCGCGGGATCGGGCGGCTCATCCCGCGCCAGCGGATCATCGAGGACGTGTTCAACGGCGCCGGCACTGCGGCCTACACGCCGATCTCCCCGACCCACGAGACGTTCGTCGATCCGGAGTTCGAAGCGCGCATCGTCGACGAGTACTTCAGCTAACCGCCGCTCGAAACTCGGCTCCAAATGACGCTGGCCATCTACGTCCGAAAGCGGGTGCTGGCTTCGATCCCGGTACTGCTGGGTGTGACGGCCCTGACGTTTTCGCTCCTCCACCTGACGCCGGGGGATCCGGTCGACGCCGTGCTCGGCTTTCGGGAGGTCGACCCGGCCGTCAGGGAGTCGCTGAAAGCCGAGTACAACCTCGACCGCCCGGTCTGGGAACAGTATCTGCTCTGGCTGCGCGACGCGCTCGTCCTCGAGTTCGGCCGGTCGCCGATCACGGGTCGCGACGTCGGGGCGACGATCGCCGACCGGCTGCCCTACACGCTCGTGCTCGGGGGCGCGGCGTGGCTCTGTTCGCTCCTGATCGGGATTCCGGCGGGGGTCGTCGCGGCCGTCAAGCGGGGCGAACCCGCCGACGAGGTCAGCCGCATCGCGGCCCTCGCCGGTATCGCGACGCCGAACTTCTGGCTGGGGCTGGTCCTCCTGTTCGTCTTCAGCGTCCACCTCGGCTGGTTCCGGGTCATTCCGCCCGACGCGCCGCTTTTGAGCCCCGCGACGCTGCGATTTCTGGTCCTGCCGACCATCACGCTCGGGACGGCCTCGGCCGCGCTCGTCGCGCGCCTGCTGCGCTCGTCGATGCTCCGGGAACTGAACGCGTCGTACGTCCGGACCGCCCGCGCGAAGGGGCTGCGCGAGCGAACGGTGATCTGCAAACACGTCCTTCGCAACTCCCTGACCGCCGTCGTCACCGTCGCCGGCCTCCAGTTGACCCTCCTCGTCGACGGCGCGGTCGTCGTCGAGCAGGTGTTCTCCTGGCCCGGCATAGGGCGGCTCCTGGTCGGCGCGATCGGACAGCGCGACCTCCCGACCGTCCAGGCGACGGTGCTGGTCGTCGCCGTCTCGGTCGTCCTCGCGAACCTGCTCGTCGATATCGTCTACGCCGTCCTCGACCCGCGGATCAGACACGAACGGTGACACACGACCCATGACACGAGAGACACCGGATCGATCGACGACCGACCGCGGTCGGATTCGCATCGAGGGGTTCGACGAGGCGGTCGCGGCCGACCGCGACGACGACGCCGTCGATCCCTGGGCCGACGGACGGGCGAACGACGCCGAGACCCCGTCTCGAGGCCGTTTCGAGGACGCCTGGCGCCGCTTTCGATCGAACCGAACGGCCGTGCTCGGCCTCGCGATCATCGCGGCGCTCTCGGTCGTCGCGGTCTTCGCCCGCCCGATCGCGTTCTCGACGGCCGAGTACACGATCACGGTCCAGCCGTTCTCGCTGGCGCCGTACGATCCCGCCGAGATGTACGTCGGGCCGCCCAACGCCGGACCGTCGGCGGCCCACCCCTTCGGAACCGACTGGGCGGGCCGGGACCTGTTCTCCCGGGTCCTCGTCGGCGGGCGGTTCAGCCTCAGCATCGGGGTCGTCGCCGTCGCGCTCGCGCTGGTCGTCGGGATTCCGCTGGGCGCGATCGCCGGCTACTTCGGCGGCTGGGTCGACGAACTCGTCATGCGGGTCGTCGACACCCTCTACGCGTTCCCGTTTCTGGTGCTCGCGATCGCCGTCGTGGCGGTCGTCGGCCGCGGCTACTGGAACATCGTCGCCGCGCTCGCACTGACCGGCTGGATCGGCTACGCCCGCCTGCTGCGCGGGGAGATCCTCTCGGTGAAAGAACGCGAGTACGTTACCGCCGCGAGGGCCCTCGGGACGCCGGACCGGACCATCATCGCCAGACACGTCGTTCCGAACGCCGTCGCCCCCGTCGTCGTCCAGGCGACGCTGAACGTCGGGACGGTCGTCCTGACGGCCGCGGCGCTGGGCTTTCTGGGCCTCGGCCTCGAGCCGAGCACCGCCGAGTGGGGATCGATGCTCGCGAACGGCCGCGATTCGATCGCCGCCGGCCACTGGCACCGCACCGTCTTCCCCGGGCTGGCGATCTTCCTGTTCGTGATGGCGATCAACCTCGTCGGCGACGGGATCAACGACGCGCTCGATCCGCAGGGCGAGACCGCCGAACGGAGGCGTCGGTAGCGTGGCGCTGCTCGAAGTCGAGGACCTCGTCGTCCAGTTCTACACCGAGGACGGCGTGGTCCGCGCGGTCGACGGGATCAGTTACGAGATCGAGCGCGGCGAGCGCCTCGCGCTCGTCGGCGAGAGCGGCGCCGGCAAGACCGTCACCAGCCTCGCCCTGCTGGGGCTGATCGAGGACCCCGGCGAGATCGTCGGCGGCGAGATCCGCTTTCGGGGACGGAACATCTTGGAGTGCTCCGATTCGGAGCGGCGATCGCTCCGCGGCAACGAGATCGCGATGGTGTTCCAGGACCCCGAGACGGCGCTCAACCCCGTCTACTCCGTCGGCGAACAGATCGCCGAGGCGATCCGCGCCCACGGGGACGTCACCGACGAGCAGGCCCGCCGACGGACGGTCGAACTCTTAGAGCGCGTCGGCATTCCCGACGCCGAGCGCCGCTACGCGGACTACCCCCACGAGTTCTCCGGCGGCCAGCAACAGCGGATCGTCATCGCGATGGCGCTGTCCTGCGAGCCCGACCTGCTGATCTGCGACGAGCCCACCACGGCGCTGGACGTCACGGTCGAAGCCCAGATCCTCGAGCTGCTCGAGGAACTCGCCGCGGAGTTCGAGACGGCGATCCAGTTCGTCTCCCACGACCTCGGCGTCGTCGCCGAACGCTGCGATCGCGTGCTCGTCGTCTACGCCGGGCAGGTCGTCGAGCGCGCGTCCGTCGACGACCTGTACTACGATCCCAAACACCCCACACGGTCGGGCTGATGGCGTCGATCCCCCGCCTCGGCGACGACCGCGATCGGCTGCCGACGATCCCCGGCACCGCGCCCGACCTCGTCGATCCCCCGACGGGCTGTCGGTTCCACCCGCGCTGTCCGTACGCCGAGTCCTGCTGTGCGACCCGCGAGCCGTCGCTCGTCGACGCGGAGACCGGGACGGCCGCGACGCCGCTCGAGGCCGCCCCCGATTCCCACCTCGCCGCCTGCCACGAGTACACCGGCGCCCTCGAGGACGGACTGGACTACGACGTCGTCGTCAGGGGCGAGGACGGAGGTGAGCCCGAATGAGCGACGACCCGCTGCTCCGCGTCGAGGGCCTCGAGAAGGAGTACGCGACGGCCGACGGCCTCCTCGACCGCCTGTTCGGCTCCGGGCGCACGGTCACGGCCGTCGACGGCGTCGACCTCGAGGTCCGCGAGGGGGAGACGCTCGGACTGGTCGGCGAGAGCGGCTGCGGCAAGAGTTCGCTGGCCCGCTCGCTGCTCCGACTCACCGAGCCGACCGCCGGTACGGTCTCCTATCGCGGTACCGACCTGACCGCCTGTTCCCGATCCGAACTCCGAGCGGTGCGGGCGAACGTCCAGTACGTCCCGCAGAATCCCGGTGCGAGCCTGAACCCGCGGCTGACCGTCCGCGACATCGTCGGCGAACCCCTCGAGGTCCACGACGTCGTCCCGCCGTCGGAGCGCGACGCCCGCGTCCGGGACTTACTCGAGACCGTCGGGCTCGCACCGGGCCACGCCGAGCGGTACCCCCACGAGTTCTCCGGCGGCCAGCAACAGCGGATCGCCATCGCCCGCGCGCTGGCCGTCGAGCCCGAGTTCGTCGTCTTGGACGAACCGGTGTCGTCGCTGGACGTCTCGGTCCAGGCCCAGATACTCAACCTGCTGGCCGATCTGCAGGACGAATTCGGGCTCGCCTACCTCTTCATCGCCCACGACCTCTCGGTCGTCGCCCACGTCGCGGACCGCGTCGCCGTGATGTACCTCGGGAAGATCGTCGACGTCGGCCCGACCGAGGCGGTCTTCGACGACCCGTCGCACCCCTACACGGCGGCGCTGCGCTCGGCGATCCCCGAACCCGACCCGCGCTGGGAGGGCGACCGAATCGTCCTCGAGGGCACCGTCCCCTCCCCCGACGACTGTCCGTCTGGCTGTCGGTTCCACACGCGCTGTCCGAGAGTGCTCTCGCCCGCCGAGTACGACCTCGAGTCCGAGACCGTCCGGGCGATCCGTCATCTACGGAAACGGCTCGCCGACGGCGAGGACGGCCTCGAGTCGGTACTCGCCACTTCCGGGGCCGACGATGACGTTCCCGCGGCGATCCGCGACGAATTCGGTCTCCCGGCCGAACTCGAGGACGACGACGCCGAACGCGTCCTCGCGGACGCCCTCGAGGCCGTCGCGGCCGGCGAGATCGACGACGGGCGGGCGCGACTCGCGTCCGCCTTCGCGACGCCGTGCGAGACCGATCGACCGCGACTCGAGCCGGTCGGCGACGACGGCGACGACCGTTCGATCGCCTGTCACCGATTCGACGACGCGTACGCGGACCACCTACCGGATGACTCCGAGACGAGGACGCCCGAACGATGACGCGAAAACGAGTCGACGACTCGAACGCGCTCGAGCGGGACGCGGAGGATCCGTTCGCGCCCGCGGCGAAGCCGGACGGAACCGGTCGGACGATCGACTGGGACGCGTTCAGCCACGCGTTCGTGCCCGTCGCGCTCCGCACGTGGGCCGTCGCGGTCTCGATCGCGACCGACCGCGACGTCTACGAGCGCGGCGACCCCGTCGCCGTTCGCGTCGAGTTCCGAAACCGGCTCCCGTTTCCGATCCGGCTGCGGACCGACTCCCCGGAGCGGTGGGTCTGGGCCGTCGACGGAGCGACGGCCGCCTCGCGGCTCGAGCGCCCGGTTCCCGACCGGCCCGACGTCTTTTCCTTCGCCCGCGGCGAGCGCAAGCGGTTCAGTCGCGAGTGGTCCCAGCGCATCCGGGTCGCCGAGGACGAGTGGGACCCCGTCGATCCCGGACGCTACAAGCTCACGGCGCGGGTCAACCGAGAAGACGCGGCCGACCGCGGCCTCGTCGCCGCGACCGAGATCGAAATCCGGGAGTGAGCCTCGGGCGCGAACGACCGCTCGGATGCGCGGGTACCGACCGCGTCCCGTTACGACCGGCGACCCGTCGACGGCTCGTCGCTCGAGGGGCCCTCGACGTCGGCCCCGTCGGCCTCGCCGTACTCGTCGTCTTCGGCGGGCGAGGTGGGATCGGCCGGCGCGCTCGTTCCGGCGATCCGCCGAATCCGGGCCGCGTACTCGTCGACTTCGATGCCGAAGTCCTCCGCGAGCGACCAGCGGCCGACGAGACGGTCGGCGGCGTATACCGTCCCGACCGCGAGCGCGATGCCCGCGACAACGTCGATCGCCCAGTGGATCCCCAGGTACATCGTCGACACCGCGATACTCGCCGCCAGCGGCGCCGCGACGGCGAACCAGATCGGGTACTCGTCTCTGGTTCGGTAGGCGAAGATCGCGATCGTCGCCGACAGCGAGGTGTGCAGCGACGGGAAAACGTTGGTGTTGTGGTTGACCTCCCGCGTCAGGTACTGATACTGCGGGCGGAAATCGTACAGCACGGTCTCGATCGCGGTGGGCATGATGTTTCGCGGCCCGTAGGCGATCACCAAGAGGTAGAGGAACAGTCCGATCAGGTAGTTCAGCGCGTACGCGGACAGCAGCTCCCGGAGCGGGCGCGTATCCGACAGCGCGAAGTACGCGATCACGGGGAAGACCAGAATGAAGACGTAGCCGTAGATGTAGACGAACGAAAAGTACTGGGTCACCGGCGGGCTGGCGAACTGCTGAAACCAGATGATCGCCTCTCCTTCGATGGCGTAAAACGTCGGCGTCAGGTTCCAGTCGATCGCCCAGGAGATATCGGGCAGGCGCTGTCGAGTGAATCGGTTCGCGAGTAACACGACGAGCACCACGCCCGCGACGGGCGCGGCCTCTCGCATTCGGTCCCGCCACTCGCGGCGGGTCGCCCGCAACCGGCGTCGGCCGATACAGACGGGGACGAACCCGACGAGCAGGACGACGATGATGACCGTTACCTGCGTCAATAGCTCGGCGAGCATCAGGATCTCACGATGTATTCTCCGTCTTCGTCGTACTGGAAGCCGTGTCGTTCGAATTCGCGCTTCGCCCGTTCCACGTCCAGTTCTCCCGTATCCCCACTGTTCGTTTCGTCACGGAAAAAGGGCGCGTATGGGGCCGCACCGTCCCACTCGAGGTCGTCCGGAACCCACTCCTCCGTAACCGGCGTGACGCTCGGGCTCGCCTGCCCGTTGAAGACGTCCGCCACGAGCGACTCCCTGTCGATCAATCGCGCGACGTTTCGCCGGAAGTGGAGGTTGCTGAACGGCGAGTTCCTGACATTGAACCCGATGTGGTAGAACGTCCACGATTCGGACTCGACGAGTTCGAGGCCGTCCGGTACGTTTCCGACCGTCTCCGAGCCGAGAATGGAGGCCGTCACGTCGGCGTTCCCCGCCTCGAGCTGGTCGACGGCCGCGCTACTGTTCGGTTCGACGTGGAAGGCGAGCTCGTCGACGCGGGGCTCCGGCAGGTCGACGTAGCCGCGGCGGGTGAAGTGGTCGTCGAAGCGCTCGAAACGGAGGTGCGAGCGCGGCTCCTGCTCGGTGAGCGCGAACGGCCCGCTGCCGATCGGCGGAATCTCTTCGGTGGTCACGAGATCCCACGTCCCCTGGATGGGCTCTGTGCCGTTCTCGAGCCGGTCTTCGACCGCCGTCTTCCAGATGTGTTTCGGGAGGATCGGGACGGTAAAGGCCAGTTTGCCGACCTCGTCGCTCGTCCCGAATCGCATCCGAACGGTTCGGTCGTCGACGGCCGTCACCGATTTGACGGCGTCGCCCAGCCCGCGGTATCTCGGCGCCGGCGACTGTCCGTCGCGGTCGCCGAGCGAGGTGTCGTCCAGAAGGTCGTACGTAAACTTGACGTCGTCGGCGGTCACCGGCTCGCCGTCGTGGAACAGGCAGTTCGATCGGAGCGTGATCGTCGCGACCGACTCGTCCCACTCCCAGGACTCGGCGAGCCACGGCCGGAGCTCGCCGTCGTCTCGGGTCGCCACCGAGTCGTAGAGCAGATCGACGAACGGACCCCGATAGCGGTACGCCGCGGCGAGGGGGTTGATGTTTCTCGAGGGGCTCGAGTCGGTGATCACCGCGTTCAGGACGACCTCGTCCTCGAAGTCGTCCTCGTCGGGCTCGAGACCGAGATAGCCGAGTCGGGTCCCGAGGTGGTGATCGTTCCAGCCGTCGAACCGATCCGTTCTGACGAGCCGCCGCTCGTCGGGAACGCAGATCGGCACGATCGGATGCGTTTGCGCCAATCGATCGAGCGCTTCGCCGACGACTTCCTTCCGCTCCGACCCCGTCGTCGAGCGCTGTCGCTCGAGTAACTCGTCGAGCTCGGTGTCCACGAACCCGTAGGGGTTTTGCCAGCCGGCTTCGGGGGCGAACTTCGAGTGGAACGTCTCGTACAGAAAGTCGGGGTCGTATCCGCTCGGATGGCGACTGATGTAACAATCGAAGTCGTGCTCGAGCAAGACCGTCTGCAGCAACTCGGCGTCGGCGCGGGGCTCGATCCGGACGTTGATCCCGACCGCCTTGAGGTTCTCCTCGAGTTGGCGGGCGATCTGGATCGCCTGTCGGTCGTTGTCCGTGGGCAGCGTTAGGATGGTTATCGAGAGTTGATCGCTGGCGGCGCCGGTGATGAGTCGCTGAATGCGGTCCATACAGCCGGCTACGGAACCGGCGATTCCAGTACTTCCAGCGGCGAGCACGGCACGTCTACTTACTCGGTCGTCAGACCGATCCGACGGGAGGGTCATCCAGGGCTACTAGTTGAGTCTGCGTTTCAAATATAACAATTTTGCGAACCGGTGCCGTGATATTTATCTTCGTATGGGACGCACACCGGAGCGAGCGGTACGAGACGCCGTCGTGAGCACTGATCGGTGCGGAACGCCGATCGCGTTCTTATCCTTCCGTTGTTCGGACGCCCGCCGGTTAAACGACCACCATGCTATCGATGGCTCGGGAGGGAGATGTGAACCACGCCGGCGCCCTCACTCCGTTCGGGCGCCGTCTGGTTCAAACGACCATCGTGCTATGGATGGCGCTCACGAATTTGTTCGCGCCAAAACATAGCGGGAGGTAGATTTGAACCACGGTCGCA
This sequence comes from Haloterrigena gelatinilytica, assembly GCF_013342145.1. NCBI lineage: Archaea > Methanobacteriati > Methanobacteriota > Halobacteria > Halobacteriales > Natrialbaceae > Haloterrigena > Haloterrigena gelatinilytica. The sequence continues at coordinate 2,575,068 of NZ_JABUQZ010000001.1, forward strand.
GCGAAGCTGCTCCCTGCTTCAAATCTACTCGACTATTTTCGAGACTCACGAAACGCCTCGCTCTGGTCGGCGTTAGTGTTCGTCTCGAAAAGTAGCGGGAGGTAGATTTGAACTACCGGTCTGCGGGTTATGAGCCCGCCGGAATCTCCTGGCTATCCCATCCCGCTACTACATCATACCCGAGTGCACTAGTTAAGGGTTATGATTCGGGCGCCGTATGGGGATTTCTACCGTCAGTCGTGATGGACTTTCCACGTGTAGAGGCTTTCGCAGGTGTAGTTGACGAAGAAGCCGACCGCGATGCCGACGACGTTCGCCGCTAGATACCAGACGCCGAACCGATCGACCAGCACGCCGTAGACCGTCAACGTGACCAGGAAACCGGCGAACCGAACCGCGTTCGAGCGCAGGAATCGCCGGACCAGCGCTCGAGGCGTCATGTCGCCGTAGGTGGCGAACGTCCAGCGTTCGTTGATCGCGAAGATGACCACGATCGACAGCTCCCACGAGATCGTCTTCGCCCCCAGATACCAGAGTTCGAACGCGTCGACCAGCAGCGCGAGACCGACGATATCGACGGTCGCACCGACGATCCCGACGCCGGCGAACTGGCTAAACCGCGCCGTCGAGAGCAACGCGCGAAGTCGGGTCCGAACGGCCTCCCCGAGCGAATCGCTCATCGTGGACTCCGTCGGCGGCTCGGCCGGTGGTCTCGGTCGGTGAACACGGCTCTAACGATCAGTGACCGGAGCATCGGTTTCGGATTTTCGATCCCTGCGGATCGCGGCAGCGACGCATCTGTCCGTGGTCGCGACAGTATCGACCGCGCACACAAAAGATTTCGGAGAGACTCGGCGCCCGTGCCGAATCGGCGGGCGGTTCAGACCGCGAGGTCGGCCTTCGCTCGGATGACGTCGACGTCTTCGGCGTCGACGCGGTCGACGTCGAGGAAGTGGGGCGTGTAGTTGCGCTTCTCGTAGTCCTCGTACTCGTCTTCGGTGCCGACGGTACACCACAGCTGGACCTCCTCGGGACCGTGCCACTCGCCGTTGCGGTTGATCCCGAAGCAGACCAGTTCCGTCCCGTCGTAGTCGACGATGGCCCCCTTCCGGATCCCGGGATCGCCGTGGATGATGAGCCGCTTCATGTCGGCGACTTCTCGCGAGAGTGGATTAAGCCTTCTGTCTTTCGGCGTTAGTCGCGTTCTCGAGCTACTCGACGGCGAGAGGGCGAAAGCCGAACCAGCGAACCGCTTCGATGCGCCTCGACTCTCCGATACCCGTCGTTCAGATTGGGGCTACGTCGCCTCGAGTCGCCGCGTTCGGGCGTCCCGGAGGTGGCGTATCGACGCCGCGGTAAAGGCGAGCGCGCCGAGGATCATCGGCGTGTCGCCGAGCGTTCGCGCCCACAGCAGCGTCTGGACGTGGTCCTGGTCGTAGAACTCGAGGCTGCGCGCGGCGGCGTAGCCGTCCCGGTAGGACGTCCGGAGCTGCAGGAAGCCCACGGGGAGCAGCGAGGCGACGGTCATGACGGTGAGGCCGATGTTGGTCAGCCAGAACGCGCCGCGGAACCACGCGGGATTCCAGGCCGATTCGGGGGTCACCACGCGCAGGATGTACGTGCCCAGTCCGAGCGCGAGCAGGCCGAAGGCGCCGAACGTCGCCGTGTGGGCGTGGGCGACGGTCAGGTACGTGCCGTGCTCGTAGTAGTTGATCAGCGGCAGGTTGATGAAGAAACCCAGCACCCCGCCGCCGACGAAGTTCCAGACGGAGGAGCCGACGATAAAGAGTAGCGGCAGCGTGTAGGGGAACTCCTCGCCTTGCGCCCGCAGCGAGCGGTACTCGCCGAGGCTCCGGTAGAGGACGAACACGAGGGGAACGAACTCGAGCGTCGAGAAGGTCGTGCCGATCGGGACCCAGATATCGGGGAGGCCGACCCACCAGTAGTGGTGGGAGACGCCGACGATGCCGGCGGCCATGATCGCGAACACCTCGAAGAGGATCGCCCGCTCGGCGTCGGCCTTCTCGATCAGGTCCATCGAGACCAGCGCGGCCGAGATGACTGCGGTGACGAAGAACTCGAAGACGCCCTCGACCCACATGTGGACGACCCACCAGCGCCAGAACTCCGTCACGGCCATGTTCGTCTCGGGCGTGTAGAGCATGCTCGCGGCGAACATGAGCGCGATGGAGCCGCCCGCGTAGGTCACGAAGTGGCCCAGTCCCGTCGCGGGTTCGTCCAGCTGGCGCACGCCCCGGAGCACCAGCCCCGTCCAGGTGGCGAACCCGGCGAGCAGGCCCAGTTTCCAGACGCGGCCGACCTCGAGGTACTCGAGGCCCTCGCTGCCGAGCCACCACCAGAGATCGCCGTCGTCGCCGGATCCGGGCGAACCGAACGCGCCGCGGGTACCGAGCCAGACGCCGGCGAACGCGCCGACCGTGATGGCGACGAGCACGCCCAGCAGCGCGGTCGCGCCCTCGGCCTGCCACGGCGGATCCCGCTCGGTGAACAGCCCCGGCAGGAAGAGCCCGCCGGCGAGCCACAGCGTCGTGATCCAGAGGATGCCGAGGTTGATGTGCCAGGCGCGGCCCCCCGAGAACGGCAGCAAGGAGATGAGGTCGACCCCGAGCGCGTCGCCGATGCCGTAGAACCCGGTGCGCTCGACGTAGTAGTGGGCCAGATAGGCGCCGACGAGGGCCTGAGCGACGAACAGCGCGCCCGCGACGGGGACGTACCGCGCCGCGGCGTACTGGGCCGGCGTGACCGACACCGAGTCGGGCGAGGGGACGTCGACGAGTTCGGTCGTCGGCTCGGCGACGTCGAAGGTGTGGTAGGCCCAGACGCCGAGCCCCCCGCCGGCGATCAGCAGGACGACGCTGATCGCGCTCCAGACGACGACCTGTCCGGTCGGTCGGTTCCCGGCCCCGGGCACGTACGGCCAGTCGTTCGTGAAGGAGTGGTCGGAATCCGGCCGGTTGGTGTGGGCCATCCACGCCGTCCAGCAGGCGAAGTCGGCGATCCGGGCGGCCTCCTCGGGCGAGTCGACGTAGCCCTGCGGGATCCCCCGTTCGGGGGCGCCCCCGTAGTAGCGGTCGACGTACGCCTCGCGGAGCCGCCGGTGGGCGTAGACCGCCGCCGCCGAGTAGCGAGCGACGTCGCCCTCGGGTGCGTCGGCGTCGAGTTCCCGCTCCACGCGCCGTTCGACGGCCGCCCGGTCGTCCTCCGAGAGGGAGTCGAAGGAGTCGCTCCCGCGCTGGCGCGCGTAGTACTCCCGCATGTACTCGGCTTTCGACTCGAGCGCGTCGGCCGTCAGATCGACGCCGAAGTACGAGCCGTTGCCCAGGACCGACCCCTGATTCATGAGCCCGTTGGCCTGGAACGCCTTCTTTCCCGTCCGGACTTGTTCGTCGGTCACGACGGTCTCCTCGTTCGGCCCGCGGATCTCGTCGGGGATCGGTGGCGCCCGCTCCCGGGAGACGTAGGCTCCGAGCGTCATCGCGGCGAGGTTGGCGACGAACAGCCCCACGAGCGCCAGCGACCCGGCCGAGTTCGAGCGGAGCGCGTCGAGGCCGAGGTCGCGCTCCGCCCCCGTCCGAACCAGTAACGGGACCAGATCGGTGAGCACGCGGTCGATCGGAACGCCCCCGTCGCCGACCTGCAACAGGCTCGTCGCCAGTTCCCCGACCGCGGGGTCGATGCCGTCGCCGTCGGAAAGCAGCGTCGTCGCCGCGACGGCCATCGCGACGGCCGACCGGAGATTCACCGACCGACCGCGTCCCGCGGCCCCCTCGCCGAGGTCGTCGTTCGAACCCGCGTCGAGCGCCCTCGCTCTCGAGGCCGCCGAACCGCTCGTCTCCATCCGCGCCAGTTCCGCCTCCAGGTCCGCCGCGAGCGCGGGCAGTTCCTCGGCGAGCGCGCGCTCGAGTTCGTGGCCGACGACTACGGCGTCGCGCTCGAGCAAATCGGTGAGCACGTGATCGACGGGACGCTCCGGCGCATCGTCCAGTCGCGCGCGGAGCCGGGAACACGCCTCGGCGAGCGGACGTCGATCGGACGGTCGGTCTCGCCGTTCGAGCGGGATTCCGCGACCGCGCTCGAGTCGCGATCCGCGGGACCCACAGCGCTCGCGGTCCCGTCCGACGCGGCCGACCGCTCGCTCAGGACTTCCGCAAGCAGGTCGGCCGCGTCCGCGTCGGCGCCGGCGACCGACAGCCGGGTTCGGATCGCGTCCAGCGTGCGGTCGTCCAGCCGATCCTCGTCGAGGCCGTACCGCCGCAGGAAGTTCTCGAGCGCCCGATCGAGCGGGTCGTCCGATCCGAACTCGGCGGCGCCCTCACCGCCGCCGAGGTCCGACGCCGCGAGCAGGTCGTCAGCGCTTCGGTCGAGCGCGCGTTCGAAGAGTTCGTCGACGGCGCGCTCGGCGACGTCGCTCGCCCGTCGATTCGCCGCGTCGCGAACCCGCGTCGACAGGTCGCCGACCGCTTCGGCGCTCGACTCGAGTCGATCCGTTACGGAGTCGGTCGCTTCACGGCGACTGTGCGTCCCGAGACGGCCGGAATCCGGGAGGAGATTGCTGAGTCCCATCCGTGCTGTCACGCTCCGTTACCGTGCTACCAGTTTCCAAACATCGAGGTAAGCGTACAGACGTCAGTCGCCGGTCACTTATTTCCGGGTGACAGTTTCCGCGCCCGATCGACTGACGGCGACGAACCAAACGGGTTTTAAACAGCGCTGCCTTAGCCCACGCCAAGTGAGATAACCATGCAGATGCCACGCCGATTCAATACGTACTGTCCGCACTGCAACGAACACCACGAACACGAAGTCGAAAAGTCCCGAACGGGCCGCTCGAGCGGTCTCAAATGGGACGCTCGCCGCACCCGACGAAGCACCTCGAGCATCGGTAACTCCGGTCGCTTCTCGAAGGTGCCGGTCGGCGAAAAGCCTACCAAGAAGACCGACCTCAAATACCGCTGCAGCGAGTGCGGCAAGGCCCACCTCCGCGAGGGATGGCGCACCGGCCGACTCGAGTTCCAGGAGTGATACCAATGGCAGGAAATTTCTACAGCGTTCGATGCGGTGACTGCGAGAACGAACAGACCGTCTTCGGCAAAGCCTCCTCGGAGGTCGCCTGTGCCGTCTGTGGCACCACGCTGGCGCGACCGACCGGTGGCAAAGCCGAGATCGAACACGAGATCATCGAAACAGTCGAGTCACGATGAAGTACAGCGGCTGGCCCGACCCCGGCGAACTCGTCGTCGGGAAGATCGACGAAATCGAGGACTTCGGCGTCTTCGTCGATCTCGAAGAGTACCGGGACAAGCGCGGCCTGATCCACATCTCCGAGGTCGCCTCGGGATGGATCAAGAACGTCCGCGATCACGTCCGCGAGGGCCAGATCGTCGTCTGCAAGGTCCTCGAGATCGACGAGGAATCCCAGCAGATCGATCTCTCGCTGAAAGACGTCAACGACCATCAGCGCTCCGACAAGATCCAGGAGTGGAAAAACGAGCAGAAAGCCGACAACTGGATGGGTATCGCGCTGGGCGAGGACGTCGACGACGAGAGCTACACCGCGATCGCCAACGAGCTGATCGGCGCCCACGGCAGCCTCTACGACGGCTTCAAGCAGGCCGCGATCCACGGCGAGGAGGCACTCGAGAACACCGATCTCTCCGACGACGAGATCGAGTCGATCGTCGACACGGCCCGCGAGAACGTCTCGGTGCCGTACGTCAACGTCACCGGCTACGTCGACCTCGAGAACCCGTCGCCGAGCGGCGTCGACGGCATCCGCACCGCCCTCGAGGCCGCCGAAGGGAACGGCGAAGTGCCCGAGGAAGTCGACCTCGAGGTCAGCTACGTCGGCGCGCCCGAGTACCGCATCGAGGTGCAGGCGCCCAACTACAAGACCGCCGAGAGCCAGCTCGAGGAGAGCGCACAGCGCGCGGTCCGGGCGATCGAGTCCGAAGGCGGTTCGGGCGAGTACCACCGCGAGCGTCGCACCGACGACGAGTAACGCATGAAGTCGGATATCCGGGTGTGTTCGGCGTGGCGCGACGCACACGACCGCCCGGTGTATACCCTCTCTGACTCCTGTCCCGACTGCGGCGCCGACGCGGAAAACAGCGCTCCGGCCCCGTTCGATCCGAACGACCCGTACGGCGAGTACCGACGCGCTCTTAAACGTCGCCGTCGCTGATACGGTATGGACGAACTCGAGATCGACGCAGTCGCCGAGGTCGAACTAGACGACCCCGTCCTCGTCGAGGGGCTGCCGGGTGTGGGACACGTCGGAAGCCTCGCCGTCGAGCACCTGCTCGAGGAACTCGAGGCCGACAGCACGCTCGTGCGCCGGGTCTACTCCCAGGAGTTCCCGCCGCAGGTGAGCGTCGAAGACGGCGTCGCGGACCTCACGTGCGCCGAAATTCACGCCGTCACCGTTCCCGACGGCCGCGATCTGTTACTGCTGACCGGGGATCACCAGGCCCAGACCAACGACGGCCACTACGTGCTGACCGACGCCTTCCTCGACATCGCCGAGGAGTTCGGCGCGAGCGAGGTCTACGCGCTGGGCGGCGTCCCGACCGGCGAACTCATCGAGGAGTACGCCGTCGTCGGCGCCGTCAGCGACGAGTCGCTGCTCGAGGAGCTAGAGGACGTCGGCGTCGAGTTCCGCGAGGACGAACCCGCCGGCGGAATCGTCGGTGTCTCCGGACTCCTGCTCGGCCTCGGCGGCCGCCGCGGGTTCGACGGGGCGTGTCTGATGGGCGAGACCAGCGGCTACCTGGTCGACCCCAAGAGCGCCCGCGCGGTCCTCGAGGTCCTCGAGGAAACCCTCGGCTTCGACCTCGAGTACGAATCCTTAGACGAGCGGGCCGACGAGATGGAGGAAGTCATCGGCAAGATCCAAGAGATGGAACAACAACAGCAACAACAGCAGATGGACGTCCCGACGGACGACGACCTGCGGTACATCGGCTGAGCGCGCCGCCGACTCGAGTTCCCGTCGACGAGTTTTCCGGACGGGCCGGCCGAACGCGCGCCGCTGTGGTGACGGAACAGTACGCAGCACACAGCGGCCGCCGTCCTATCCGACTACGACCACGGCGAGGAAGCCGACGGCGATCGCCGCCGCCAGCGTGATCGCGACGGCGAGGCCGACGCCGATAACCGGTGAAATTGGGCGTGCCGAACCGCGCGTCGCAGATCTCGAGGCCATCTCTTCAGTACTAGTCTCTCGAGTCTCCCGCGGCAAGAACGTCCGCATCGACTCAGCGTTCGATTCGTGGGCTGTATCCGCCAGTGTTCGGTACCACTCGTGCCCGCCGATCGTCCCGTATCGGAGACGGGTACCGCAGCGAGAGGAATCGGAACGTCGCTCAAAGGGACATTTCAGTTTGGGATAGCTTCGTTGGGTCCGGGCGAGCACGGGCAGACGATGTACCGACGAACGTACGCGATCGGTCTCGGAAGCGCACTCGCCGCCGGAATCGGCGGCTGTTCGCGACTCAACGGCGACGGTCCCGACGAGGAGACGGATCCGGACGAGACCACGGCTCCCGAGAACGAGACGGACGATCCGAATAACTCGCCTCAGCAACCGGCTCAAGCCACCCTTCGCAATCCCTCGTTCGAGGAGGAACTGTCCGGACGGACGATCGGAAAAGACCTTCCGGCGACCCCCGGAGCGGAGGACGAACCGGTCGACCACTCCGCCTCGACCACCGCCGACGACGCGTCGGACGGCGACCGGTCGCTGGAGTTGTACATCGACGGCGTCGCCGACGACGGGACGATCTGGGTCGAGCAGTCCGTCGACGTCACCGACGTCGAGACCGTGACGATCGACGTCTACAGTCGAACGAACTCGGCGAACCGGATGTCTCAGGTAGCGTTTTTCGCCGGCGAGAAACCCGACGACGGGCTCTCGGAGGGGGACTTCGACCGCGAGAAGGACATCGAGGACCACAGCGGGTGGAAACCCTACTCGTACTCGGTCGGCGAACTCGAGGGCGACGTCACGGTCGCGATCGGGATGAACGTCGTCTGGGAGACCGAGATCACCCGTCGCTTCGACGACGTTCGGCTCGAGACGGCCTAGCGACGGGGTTCGGAACGAGACGGACCGGGGAGACGAACCCGTAGCCGACCCGCGGCGTCGGCGGCGACTTCGATCGATCGGTCACCGTCGAGCGGACGGGTTCCGGGTCACGGTTTCGGCGTCGTCGGCCGAAACAGCGCGCAGTTCGGACACCAGATCGAGCCGTCCGCGCGTCGCTTTTGCTTCCCGTTGCAGTCGGCGCATCGCTCGGCCGCGTACTCTGCCATGCGAGATCGAAGATATCTTCGTCCGTTGAGACATGAGCCTTTCGACCAATGGGCAAATAGTTGTCAATAGGCGGACGCGGTCAGGCGCCGCCGGCCGGCGCGAGCGCGTCGATAACGCGGGATGCGTTCTTCGAGAAGACGCGCCACAACTTGTCCTCGGAGACGTCGAGCGTGAGAATTTCCATGACGGCGACGTCGGGGTGGCAGGCGGGCGCGCCGCTGCCGAACAGGACCCGGTCGGGGTGCTCGAGCAGCGCGCGCTCGAGGGGGTCGCGGTAGCGGACGAAACTCGTCTCCAGGTAACAGCCGTCGTACTCCTCGAGCAGGTCGATCAGGCCGTGCATGAGCGACCGGTCGAGGGGATGGCCGCCGAAGTGGGCGACGACGACGGGAAACGAGCGCTCGAGCAAGGTGGACGCGAGGATTTCGAGGGCGGCGTCGGCGCCGCCGCGAACGATGACGGGGAGGTCGACTGCCTCGAGGGCCGCGAGGACGTCCTCGTCGGGGTAGTCGTCGACCTCGGGATCGAGGACGAAGCCGTGGAACCGGTCGTCGTAGGCGTAGCGCTCGATATCCGCCGGCGACGTGTGGTGGTCGTCGCGGCTCCGGACCGCGTTGCGCAGGCGGTCGGTCGCCGACGCCGTCGGCCGCCGCGTGCCGTTGATCCGCGCGAAGGCGACGAACGGACGATCGACGCTGCGGCGGGCGACGCCGTTGTTCGGTGCGAGGTAGCGCCGGTTCGGGCGCGCGGGCGGAAAAACGATCGATTTCGTGATTCCCGCCTGGTGCATCTCTCGTTCGAGCTGGTCGGGCGTGACCGAGCGACCGTCGACGCGGGGGCCGGTATCGCCGGGCGAGAGCCGCGCGTAGACGTCGACGATGCGAAACCCGTGTTCCAGCTCGAGCATTCGTGGCGGCTCTTTCCACCGGAGCCATATTTCCCTACCGGCCCGCGGAGCCGTCGGCGTCGGCGGTGGGGAGTCGCGTCTCGGGGCGGCCGACCGCCACTGGCGCGCCGAACCCGACACCGGAATCCGCGATTCGCGGGACGAAAACGGGGCCCCGGGGGCATTGGGTACCGTTCTCATTCGCGCAATCGCCAGAGGGAGCGGTGGCGAGTGGGAAACTTTTATATAGAAGTGCTGACGACATAGGTAGTGAGGATTCAACTATGGCACAACAGCGACGCATGGGCGGACAGCCTATGTTCATTATGAGCGAGGATAGTCAGCGAACGCAGGGCCGCGACGCCCAGTCGTCGAACATCATGGCCGGCAAGGCCGTCGCCGAGTCGGTACGCACGACACTGGGTCCCCGCGGGATGGACAAGATGCTCGTCGACTCCAGCGGCGAGGTCGTCATCACGAACGACGGCGCCACGATTCTCAACGAGATGGACATCGAGCACCCCGCGGCCCAGATGATCGTCGAGGTCGCCGACTCCCAGGAGGAAGAGGTCGGCGACGGCACGACGACCGCGGCCGTGATCGCTGGCAACCTGCTCGGTGAGGCCGAGGACCTCATCGAACAGGACGTCCATGCGACGACGATCGTCGAGGGCTACCACGAGGCCAGCGAGATCGCCCTCGAGGCGATCTCGGAGCAGGTCAGCGAAGAGGTCGTCGACGACGAGGTGCTCAAGCAGGTCGCCGAATCGAGCATGACCGGCAAGGGCACCGGCGGTCTCACCGCCGAATCGCTGGCCGAGACGGTCGTCGAAGCGATCCGCCACGTCGAACTCGAGGACGGCGTCGCCCGCGACAACGTCACCGTTCACACCCAGATCGGCGCCTCCTCGAACGCGACGGAGCTCGTCCCGGGTATCGTCATCGACGAGGAGCCCGCCCACGACGGCATGCCCAGCGAGGTCGAGGACGCGTCGCTCGCCGTCCTCGACGTCGAGCTCGGCGTCCGAACCGGCGAGATCGACGCGGAGTACTCGATCGACTCGATCGACCAGCTCAACAGCGCCATCGACGCCGAGGAGAGCGAGGTCCGCGGCTACGCCGAGACCGTCGCCGAGAGCGGCGCCGACGTCGTCTTCACGACCGAGGACGTCGACGACCGCGTCGCCTCCTATCTCGCCACTGAAGGCGTGCTCGTCTTCGAGGGCATCGGCGACAGCGACGCCAAGGACATCGTCTCCGCGACCGGCGCCACCCGCGTCGGCGCCCTCGACGACCTCGAGGAAGCCGACTTCGGTCAGGCCGACCGCATCAGCGCCGAGAACTACGGCGACGACGACCTCGCGTTCGTCGAGGGCGGCGCGGCGGCCGAGACGGTCACCGTCTTCGTCCGCGGCGGCACCGAACACGTCGTCGACGAACTCAAGCGCGCCATCGGTGACGCGCTGGACGTCGTCGCGACCGCGCTGGCCTCGGGTGAGGTCGTCCCCGGCGCCGGCGCGACCGAGATCGCCATCGCGGACAAGATCCGCGAGGAAGCCGCCGGCATCGAGGGCCGCAAGCAGCTGGCCGTCAACGCCTTCGCCGACGCGCTGGACATCGTCCCGCGCACGCTGGCAGCCAACACCGGCCGAGACCCCATCGACGCGCTCGTCGATCTCCGCTCCGCCCACGACTCGACGGGACGAGCCGGTCTGATCACCAGCGGCGAGGAAGTCACGATCGACGATCCGTTCGACTACGGCGTCATCGATCCGGCCGACGTCAAGCGCGAGGCCATCGAGAGCGCCACCGAGGCCGCGACGATGATCGCCCGCATCGACGACGTCATCGCCGCCGAGTAACGCCGCCGAGCCGTCGCTGAACCCCTCTTTCTTTTCGCGACCGCGTACGGACGCCGTCTCGCCGCGAGCGGTAGCCACCCGTTCGCGACGACGAGACGGCCCGGCCTCGAGGCCGTCCACAGCGGGACGGTCCTCGGCGTCGAAGCGGCCGGAACCGACGACGGCACCGACGTCGTCCAGCAGTCGTGGAACGGTGCGGACGGCCAACGGTGGTTCGCCGTCGCGCTCGCGGACGACCGCTACGGCTTCGTCAACGCGAACACCGGCCGCGTCCTCGACGCCGAGGACGCCGGCGAGAACGTCGTTCAGTGGCACTGGACGAGCGGCGCGAATCAGCGGTGGGAACTCGTCGACCGCAGTTCGGACTGACTCGTCTCCCTCGGTCGGACACTCGCAAGCGACGGACAGTCGACGGCGGTCTCGCCGAACGAGGACGACGGCCACGATAACCCGCGCGAAGAGAATGACACATATCGTGGTGTCAGAGATGTGATGTAGGTCGGGAACGAACGGGCGCCTCGATCGCCTGCGTAATTATCGGTCCGGCCGACAGTCCGGCCAACAATGATAAGTGTTAACACACGATATCTAGAGGCGTTATGTCCCGACCCGCTCGGAGGAGAAACCTGACGCCGGTCGACGACGACGGGGGGCAGACGATCTACTACGACGAAGACCGCGGGACCTACCACACCTGGTGCGACGACGACGCCTACGAGCTAGCGAGCACGGCCGTAGTGATCACCGTCGCGTCGGTGCTCGAGGTCGATACGGACGACCTCGAGCGGCTCTCGGCGGCCGTCGAACCGGACGCACTGAACTCGCTGATCGGCCATTGGCGACGGGCCGACGTGGCGGACGCCGACGGGAGCATCACCTTTCCGTTCGCGACGTGTGTCGTCACGGTCCACTCGAGCGGCGAGATCGTCGTCGATCCCGAGCAACGCGTCCCGTCGGTCGGCCGCTGAAACTGCGGCTCAGTTCGCGCGGTCCGTCCCGGCCGACTCGAGGACGACTTCGTCGCCGACCGCGAGGCCGAACGCCTCGTCGCCGCGCCCCCGATTGACGTCCAATTCGACGTAGCCGTGGCTCCCGACCGTCGCGAGTCGCTCCCCGACCGGCACAGCGGCGAAGGTCTCCCCGACGGGAACCGTCTCGCCGTTGGCGACGATCCGATCGCGGCCGGCGAGGACGTCGCCGGGAACGTTCGTGATGACGTTGCCGAAGTCGTCGACGACCAGCACCTCACCGACGGCGCGGTCGTCCTCGAGCGTCGGCTCCGGAAGCGAACAGTCGACGGGATCGCCGTCGAGCGGATCGAGCCACTCGAGGTCGGCCAGCGCGTCGACGCCGGCCTCGTGGACGTCGGCGGCGGCGGGCGCGAAGACGTCCCGGCCGTGGAAGGTGGCGCTGGCCGGTCCCTCTCGGCCGCCGCCTTCGTTCTCACCGGCGTCGGAGTCCGCCGAGAGCGCCGTCGCGCTCGGACCGAACGAGCCGCCCGCGGGCTCGACCGGATCGAGTCTCGTCTCGTCGACGACGTACGTCTCGAGGGCGGCGTCCCGACCGCCGACGAGCCGACGGGCGGCGGGGAGCAAGACGCCGTTGTCGGGCCCGACGAGCGCGTGCTCGCCCGCGCGAACGACGATCGCGTTGCGGTCGGTGCCGACGCCCGGGTCGACCACGACGAGGTGCACGGCCGGCGGAAAGTACGGTAGCACCTCGCGGAGCCAGAACGCGGCGGCGCGGACGTCCTGCCGGGGGAAATCGTGGGCGACGTCGACCAGTCTGGCGTCCGTTCGCCGACAGAGCACTCCCTTCATCGCCGCGGGGTACGGCGTCCCGAAATCCGACGCGAGCGTGATCATGGGCGGCGGTAGGAGGCGGGCAGTGAAAATCGATACGTCTCGTTGTCGGCCGGCCGTCTCGAGGGCTCCGGCGGCCGCGGTCACAGCTCGTTCCGCCGGGGACGGGACTCGAGGGCGGTCAGTCGCCGTTCGAATCCGAGTCGCTGATCATCTGGATGCGTTCGATGCCGCCGATCTCGTCGACGGTGTCGACGACCGGTTCGGGGACCAGCGACTCCCAGTCGCCGCCCGTGATCATCCGCTCGCGGACCTCGCTACCCTCCAGAACCTCCCGGTTGAACATCGGGGACTGGCGGATGTCGATGTCGGCCTCGCGGAACAGCTGGATGACCAGCGGATTGTTCGAGTAGGCGACGTCGAAGTCCGGGCTCATGCTCTGGACGTGGCTCACCCACACCGAGTTCCGTTCTAAGTCCTCGATCGGCACGGCGTAGGTGACGAGGTCGTAGTCGACGAGCGACTTCGTGATCATCATGATGCGTTCGCCCGCCGTGAACGGGTTGCGCACGGTGTGTGAGTCGTCGGCGCTCCCGATCCCGAGCACGAGCTCGTCGACGTCCTCGGCGATCTGTTCGACCATGCTGAGGTGGCCGTTGTGGAAGGGCTGAAACCGGCCGATGTAGAACCCCCGGGTCATGCCGGAACCTGCTCGGGCGGCGTGCATAAGCGTGGCGAGTTCGCCGACGCGTCGTCGGGGTAGCGGTCGTCGCGATCGTCGGAGTAATGTGATCTATGCTACCATACAATATCCGCCGAAATAGCGTTCGACGAGGACGACGCGTCGAATCGCTGAACCACCCCGTCGGCCGCTGTGGGGCCGATATTCAGCCACTGTCACCATCCTCCGCATGGAGAAAGTATATCAGTCCCAATCCCTTCGAATCAGGTACTGAACAGAGTTCTATGAGTAACGATACGAACGTTGACGACCCTCCCGAAGACGCCACCGACGCTGGACCTGACGAGGAGCAGGGCCAGCCGCGGCCCCAGGACACGGAGCCGGAGTCGGAGCGTCAGGGAGAACGGTCGCCGCTCGAGGAGGACGGTGACCAGCGCGACGACGTCGACGACGGGGACGAGTTCGACGATCCGATCGACGAGTTCGAGCCGGATTCGAGCGAGGACGACATCGAAACCGTCGAAGATCTCGGCAGCGAAGTCGAGGTCGATCCGGGCGTCGAAATCGACGAGGATATCGCCGAGGACGATCTGCTCGGCGGTCTCAAAATCGATTCGACGGAGGAAATCGAGGTTCCCGACCGGCTCGTCGACCAGGTCATCGGCCAGGACGAAGCACGCGATATCATCATCAAGGCAGCCAAGCAGCGTCGCCACGTCATGATGATCGGCTCGCCGGGGACCGGCAAGTCGATGCTGGCGAAGGCGATGAGTCAGCTGCTCCCCCAGGAGGATCTCCAGGACGTCTTAGTCTACCACAACCCGGACGACGGCAACGAGCCGAAGGTCCGAACCGTCCCGGCGGGGAAGGGCGAACAGATCATCGACGCCCACAAGGAGGAGGCTCGCAAGCGCAACCAGATGCGCTCGATCCTGATGTGGATCATCGTCGCGATCATCCTCGCGTACGCGATCCTCGTCGCCGGGAACATTCTGCTCGGCATCCTCGCGGCCGGGATCGTCTGGCTGATCTTCCGCTACACCAACCGCGGCAGCGACGCGATGGTGCCCAACATGATCGTCAACAACGGCGACAAGCGCACCGCGCCGTTCGAGGACGCGACCGGCGCCCACGCCGGCGCGCTGCTGGGCGACGTCCGTCACGACCCCTTCCAGTCCGGCGGCATGGAGACGCCGAGCCACGACCGCGTCGAACCCGGCTCGATCCATCAGGCCAACAAGGGCGTGCTGTTCGTCGACGAGATCAACACGCTCGACATCCGCACCCAGCAGAAGCTGATGACCGCGATCCAGGAGGGCGAGTTCGCCATCACGGGCCAGTCCGAGCGCTCCTCGGGCGCGATGGTCCAGACCGAGCCCGTCCCCTGTGACTTCATCATGATCGCGGCCGGCAACCTGGACGCGATGGAGAACATGCACCCCGCGCTCCGGAACCGTATCAAGGGGTACGGGTACGAGGTGTACATGGAGGACACCATCGAGGACACCCCCGAGATGCGGCGCAAGTACGCGCGCTTCATCGCTCAGGAGGTCGAACGCGACGGTCGTCTGCCCCACTTCACCGACGACGCCGTCGAGGAGGTCATCCTCGAGGCCAAGCGTCGCTCGGGTCGGAAGAACCACCTCACGCTGCACTTCCGGACGCTGGGCGGGCTCGTCCGCGTCGCGGGCGACATCGCCCGCTCGGAGGATCGGGAGTTCACCACCCGCGAGGACGTCCTGCAGGCCAAGGGCCGCTCGCGCTCGATCGAGCAACAGCTCGCCGACGACTACATCGAGCGCCGCAAGGACTACGAACTCGAGGTCGCCGACGGCGGCGTCGAGGGACGGGTCAACGGTCTCGCCGTCATGGGCGAGGACTCGGGGATCATGCTCCCGGTCATGGCCGAGATCGCGCCCGCACAGGGCGGCGGTCAGGTGATCGCCACCGGGAAGCTCAAGGAGATGGCCGAGGAGTCGGTCCAGAACGTCTCCGCGATCATCAAGAAGTTCTCCGACGTCGACCTCTCGGAGAAGGACATCCACATCCAGTTCGTCCAGGCCGGCCAACAGGGCGTCGACGGCGACTCCGCCTCCATCACGGTGGCGACCGCCGTCATCAGCGCGCTCGAGGACATCCCGGTCGATCAGTCGGTCGCGATGACCGGCTCGCTGTCGGTCCGGGGCGACGTGCTCCCGGTCGGCGGGGTCACCCACAAGATCGAGGCCGCCGCGAAGGCCGGCTGCTCGAAGGTCATCATCCCGAAGGCCAACGAGCAGGACGTGATGATCGAAGACGAGTACGAGGAGATGATCGAGATCATCCCGTGTTCGAACATCAGCGAAGTGCTCGACGTCGCGCTGATGGGCGAACCCAAGAAGGACTCCCTGGTCGATCGCCTCAAGTCGATCACCGGCTCGGCGTTCGACGGGAGCCAGGGCACCGTCGGCAGCGGCTCCAACCCGAGCCCGCAGTAACGAGTACCGATCAATGGCCCAGTGGGCGACGTTCGCGGGCGTTACGGGCGTCGTCCTCGTTTTGCTGCTCGTTCTCTCACACCTGACACAGAGCGCGTTTTCCGACGACGATTCGACCGCCAGCGACGGCGCCGATACTGCGTCCCCGCAGTCCGCGTCCGCCTCGAGCGCTCGAGACGACAGCCCCGAGTTCGACTCGGAGAGCGATCGTCGCGATTCACACGACCCGGCCGCGCCCGCCGACGGCGAGGCGGGGGGCGCCGACTCGAGTGCGGGTGCGGATGCAGATACGGACGCGGAGACTGCGGCCGAATCGGAGTCCGATGCGACGGCCGATCGCGACGGCCGTTCTGCGGCCCCTGACCGTCCGACCACCGCGAACGATCCGACGACTTCGGAGCGGGCGGTCGGGCCGCAACGGACGGAGTCGCCGTCCGACCCCGCGAGAATAACCGAGCCCGGTGCGCACTCCGACGGACGGCCGCAACAGGAACTCGATCCGCGGTCGCTGTCCGCGGGGGAACTCCTGGCGAACGTCGCGCTCTCGCAGGGGCTGTTCGCGAGCGTCCTCCTCGGGGCGGTCCTCTACACCGGGATCCCCGTCGGCGCGCTGGGGATCGAGTTCTCGACGGCGTTCCTCCGACAGGGCCTCGTACTGGGGACGGCGGCCGGACTCGTCCTCTACGCGGCCAACGAGATCGGCGCCGCGGCGGCGACGCACATCGGGTTCGACCACGACGAACGGCTGCGGACGCTGCTGGCGCCCGACACGACCTGGGAGTGGCTGGTGCTGCTGGCGTTCGTGCTCCCGCTGATCGCCGGCTTCGAGGAACTGCTGTTCCGGGCGGCGCTGATCGGCGCGCTCTCGACCGGCTTCGGCGTCGATCCGTGGCTGCTGGCGATCGTCTCCTCGATCGCGTTCGCCCTCGGCCACGGGATGCAGGGGTCGGTCGGCATCCTCGTCACCGGGCTGCTCGGGTTCGTCCTCGCGGCGGTCTTCGTCGTCACCGGGAGCTTTCTGGTCGTCTTCGTCGCCCACTACCTGATCAACGCCCTCGAGTTCGTCGTCCACGAGGGCCTCGAGTTCGACTGGGCCGAGACCCTCGAAAGCTAAGGGGGTGGGCTCGGTCGGTATTGGTATGGCTACGAACGGGCCCGACGAGGTTCCGGCGGCGATCTACCGCGGGATCTTCCTCGCCGTCGTCTTCTACTTCGTCCTCCTGATCTACGGGCAGGTCGCCGGCGAGCCGCTGGCGACCTACGCCGCCGAGTTCGTCTTCGCCGTGATCGCGATCGGCGTCGGCACGATTCTCTTCCTGCAACGGGGGACGCGAGTCGCCCCGCGGGCGACCCTCGGCGCGGCCGCCTGTCTCGTCGCCGGCGGCGTCCTCCAGTTGACGTTCCTGTTCACCCGGGTGCCGTCGCTCGATCAGGCGTCCTCCTTCGCCGTCTTCGCCGGCATCGGGCTCTACATCTACGCCGTCTGGATCGTCGACTAACGAAGAGAGCGGTGACTACTGAGGTCGTGTCGACTGCCGCGAAGGCGATCTGGTCGAACCGACGGAGCGGCGAGAAACCGGTTCCGTGTCTCGAGTGCCGCCACCGAACTCGAGAGCGGCTACAGTTCCTCGAGCGAGCGCAACTTCTGTTCGACGGCCGGGGGCGCGGCGCTGGGCCCGTCGCGCACGCGATGGTCCGGAATAAGGATCGGCGCCGGATTCTGGTCCAGGGCGGTTCGGACGAGGATGACGTCGTCCTCGTCCTCGTGGTCGAGTCCGGAGGTCATCCGCGCGAGCGTGTCGACGGTGACCTGATCGCCGTAGGGAATCTCCCGGACCGATTCGAGGACGGCCCGCTGGTCGGTCGGCACCGTCAGGGCGACCTGCACGTCGTCGAAGATGATCTCCTCGAGTCCGTCGAGGTACTCGAAGATGCGGTCGAGCACGGGGTGGTCCGCCTCGGCGTCGTCGTCGGGTCGCTCGGGAAACGTGACGCTCAGCACGCGCCCGCTGGCGGCCCCGAGCTGGACGTGTCGATCGAGGTACGACGATTCCCGCGCGTAGATTCCGGCGTCCGTGACGTCCTCCATACGTCGTCGTAAGCGATAGGGACTTGAATAATCGCCGGTCGACGCGCTCGAGCGAAACGCGGCTGCGCGAAACGCGGTTCCGCACGACCTCATTGCAACGAAGACACGAGCGCTCCGCCACTTCTGGCGACGGTGAGCGCCACGCCCACTCCAACGATTGCGGTCCTCGCTCCGTCGGGTCGCTGCGGTTCTCATCCCTCACGGTGTTATCGACCGGCCTCGCTACCGCTCACGCGTCACTCCGTCCCCCGTTCGCAGTCGAGGTGCGACCGACGGGCGCACCTCGCTTTGCTCGGCCGATCGACAGCGCGCGCCACCGCAAGATCGAACTGCTCGAGAATCGCGCCCCGATGGCGCAAGCCTTTTGTACATATGAGTACGTCGATGTACAACAATGGAGACTGATACGGATCTCGCACCGGCGGTCGAGTCGATCCTCGAGGCCGCCCGGGAGCGCCCCGGAGGCGACGAGGTCGTCGACGTCGACGCGCGGTCGCTGCCCGACGCCGTCGCGCGGGCCGAGGCCGACGGCCGCGTTCCGGTGATCGCCGAGGTAAAGCCGACGAGCCCCACCGCCGACGGAACTCGCGACGACGACCCCGTCGAACTGGCGGAGGCGATGGTCGCGGGCGGCGCGACGGCGATCTCGGTGCTCACCGAGCCGAGCCACTTCGGCGGATCCGCCGAGTCGCTGACCCGGATCCGCGAGGCCGTCGACGTCCCCGTCCTCCGGAAGGACTTCCTCCTCCGCGAGGCGCAGTTGGACGCCGTCGCGGCCGATCTCCTGTTGCTGATCGTCCGCTTCCTCGAGCCCGAGACGCTCGAGGACCTCGTGGCCGCGGCCCGCGAACGCGGCTTCCAGCCGCTCGTCGAGGTCCACGACCGGGCGGAACTCGAGACCGCCCTCGAGGCGGGCGCCGAGATTATCGGCGTCAACAACCGGGATCTGGCGCGACTCGAGGTCGACCTCGAAACCTTCGAGTCGGTGGCGCCCCACGCGAGACGTGTGACACGTCACGATGGAGCGAACGGCGACACCGCGAGCACCGCTCCGGACGACGTGACGCTGATCGCCGAGAGCGGCGTGTCCTCGCCCGCGGACGTCCGCCGGATGCGCGCGGCGGGTGCCGACGCCCTGCTGGTCGGCAGCGCCATCATGGACCACGGCGCGGGCGACAGCGACGTCACCGAGAACACCCGGCGATTGGTCGAGGCGGAGGACGACGAGACATGAGCGAGTACACACCCACCGACGGAGACGAGCAATGAGCACGAGCGATCCCGAACACAACCGCGAGCGCGACAGCGAGGCCACGTTCGGCGACTACGGCGGCCAGTACGTCCCCGAGGCCCTGATGCCGGCGCTGCAGGAACTCGAGGACGCCTACGAGCGCTACGTCCTCGAAAACGAGGACGGCTTCATGGACGAGTTCCGCGAGCGGATGCGCGATTTCGGCGGGCGACCGACGCCGCTCCAGCGCGCGGACCGACTCAGCGAGCGCTACGACCGCGAGATCTACCTCAAGCGCGAGGATCTGGTCCACGGCGGCGCCCACAAGCTGAATAATGCACTCGGACAGGTATTGCTCTCCAAGTATATGGGCAAGGAACGAGTCATCGCCGAGACCGGCGCCGGCCAGCACGGCACCGCGACGGCGATGGCCGCGGCCCACCTCGACATGCCCTGCGAGATCTACATGGGCCGGACGGACGTCAACCGCCAGCGGCCGAACGTCTACCGGATGCGGATGAACGGGGCCGAGGTAAACCCCGTCGAAGCCGGCAGCGGGACGTTGAAGGAAGCGATCAACGAGACGTTCCGCGACTGGGCGACCACCGTCGAGACGACCCACTACGTGATCGGTAGCGTGGTCGGTCCGCACCCGTTCCCGAAACTGGTCCGGGACTTCCAGGCCGTCATCGGCCGCGAGGCCCGCGAGCAGATCCGAGAGAAGGCCGGCCGCCTGCCCGACAGCGTCGTCGCCTGCGCCGGCGGCGGCTCGAACACGATGGGGACCTTCCACGAGTTCGTTCCGGATGACGACGTGGCCCTCTATGCGGTCGAGGCCGGCGGCTCGAGCCTCGGGGTCGACGAGGAAGAAGGCGTCGCGCCGAACTCCGCGACGCTCTCGACGGGGACCGACGGCGTCCTCCACGGCGCGATGACCAAGCTACTCCAGAGCGAGGAGGGTCAGATCGTGGAGTCCCACAGCGTCAGCGCGGGACTGGACTACGCGGGCGTCGGCCCGGAACTCGCCAACCTCGTCGAGACGGACCGCGTGACCCCGGTCAACGTCGACGACGACGCCGCGCTCAACGGCTTCCACCGGCTGTCGAACCTCGAGGGGATCATCCCGGCGCTGGAGTCGAGTCACGCGCTCGGCTACCTCGAGGAATCGCACGACGAGCTGGGCGATCTCGTCGTCGTCAACGTCTCGGGCCGCGGCGACAAGGACTTAGAGACGGTCCTCGAGGAGACCGAGAAACGCGATCTCGAGGCGGCACCGGACGTGGAGGTGTTCGACGGATGACCGACGATTCGAACGCCGCCCCAGAAAGCGACATCGAGACCGCCATCCGCGAGAACGACCCCGCGCTCATCACCTACATCACCGCGGGCGATCCCTCGCTCGAGGACACCAAGCGATACGTCGAGGCCCTCGATCGGGGCGGCTCGGACCTGATCGAACTCGGCCTGCCGTTCTCGGAACCGGTCGCCGAGGGCGCGACGATCCAGGCCGCGATCAACCGGGCGCTCGACGCGGGGACGACCCCCGAAGGCTTCTTCGAGCTGGTCGACGACCTCGAGACCGAGGCGCCGCTGCTGGTGATGACATATTACAACATGATCCTGCAATACGGATCCGAGCCCGACGTTCGGCCGTTCGTCGAGCGCGCGGCCGAGGCCGGCCTCTCGGGGATCATCGTCCCCGACCTCCCCGCCGAGGAGGCCGACCCGCTGCGCGAGGCCTGCGACGATCACGGCCTCGATCTGGTCTTCATCGTCGCGCCGACGACCGAAGGCGAGCGCCTCGAGACGATCATGTCGCAGGTCTCGGGCTTCGCCTACGTCCAGGCCCGCCTCGGGACGACGGGCGCCCGCGCGGACGTCTCGACGGCGACCCACGAGAGCTTGGAACGCCTCTCGGAGTACGACGTCCCCAAGGCGGTCGGCTTCGGCGTCAGCGAGGGCGATCACGCGGCCGAGATCGTCGAGGCCGGCGCCGACGGCGTCATCGTCGGCAGCGCGCTGATAGACATCGTCGCCGGCAGCGACGATCCGGCGGCCGACCTCGAGGCCAAAGCCGAGGAACTCAAACGCGGCGCGGTTCGAGGAGCGGAGTCTCTCACGGTCGATACGGAAGATACACCGGAACCAGAACAGCCATAACCGCAAGATTGCTACACACTCGCAATGACTACTACAGGTATTGACGCGCGACTCGACAGAATCGGCACAGACGACTCCTACGTGATCATCCCGATGGACCACGGGATCACGATGGGGGCCGTTCAGGGACTGAAAGACATCGAAGCGACCATCGACGGCGTGACCCGGGGCGGCGCGGACGCCGTCCTCACCCAGAAGGGGATCGCCTCCCGCGTCCACGAGCACAAAAACGACAAAGGGTACATCGTCCACCTCAACGGCTCGACGACGATCGGTCCCGACGAGCAAGACAAACGGATGACCGGTACCGTCGAGGAGGCCGTCCGCGTCGGCGCCGACGCCGTCTCCTTCCACATCAACGTCGGCTCCGATCACGAACCCGACCAGATCTCCCAGCTCGCGGAGGTCACCGAAGACGCCCAGCGCCTCGGCATGCCGGTCCTCGCGATGGCCTACGCCCGCGGTCCGGGCGTCGACTCCGAGGATCCCGAGGCGCTCGGCCACGCCGTCCGCCTCGCCGAGGAACTCGGCGCCGACATCGTCAAAACGGGCTACAGCGGCGACGCCGAGAGCTTCGAACACGTCGTCGAATCGACGCGGCTGCCGGTCGTCATCGCCGGCGGCTCGAAGGGCACCGACCGCGAAACGATCGAGATGGTCCGGGGCGTCATGGACGCCGGCGGCGCCGGCATCTCGATGGGGCGCTCGGTCTTCCAGCACGAGGATCCCGAAGCCATCGCGACCGCCGTCTCCGGCGTCGTCCACGACGATCTGTCGACCGACGAAGCGCTGGAAGCGGCCGGGCTGGCGCTTCAGGCCTGAACCGTACCCGTCTGCGATCGCTCCCACATCGACTTCACATCGACTCGAGGCGCGATCCGTGTTCCACCGCGACGAGTACCGGCCTCTAGTCGACGTACGTCGAGCGCTGTGAGGTGATCTCCGTCGCTTCGTTCTCTCGGTGACTCCCGGGTAGCCGGTTCCGCGTAACTCGTCTCGAGATCGACTGTCCGGCTCGCTTTGATGTCCGAGCGGTTGCAGTTGCCGGGTACTTATCCGTCGGTGGCCGGTGCAAGCCGAACCCACTCCCCCATCTTGCCTGTTTGGTGGGTATGGAATCACGATTCGCTGCGGTCACCCATCACATCACGCGCGCCGACCCACGTCTGGAGGTGGTCGCCGATGGCGAGTGAAACGTACGAGGTCGGCGGCGTGCAGGCGACGGTCGCCGATCTACTGGAAACGTACGGGCTCGGCGTGCTGTTCGCCGCGAACGTCTTCGGCGCGGGTTCGGTCTACATCCTGGCCGACACCGGCGCGAACTTCGCGTTCGCGCTGCTGTGGGTGCTCCCGCTGGCCTTTCTCATCGACATCGCGCTCCACGACATGTCGGCCCGGCTGGCGGTCTCCCGGGAACCGCTGACCGACTACGTCGTCGACTCCCTGCCCGGCCTCAGCGGCCGCGCCCTCATCGTCACGATGGCCGCGATGAGCGCCCTCTGGTCGATCTCGAACTACGCGATCGCCGGCGCTGCGCTGGCGTGGCTCGTCCCGGGACTGGACAACGTCCTCATCGGGATCCTGGTGGCGGCCGGCGTCGGCGTCGCGCTGGTGCAACTGCGGGTCTACGAGCGCATCGAGGGCGCGATCGCCGCGATGGTGATCACCGTCTTCGCCTCGTACGGCCTCCTGCTGGTCGGACTCGACATCCCCGTCGGCGACGTCGCCGCCGGACTCGTTCCGGCGCTGGTCAGCGATATCGGCTACCTCACGGCCGTCATCGCGCTGCTCGGAACGACGGTCTACTGGCCGAACTTCTTCATCCAGTCGAGCATGGGCCCGACCAAGGAGTGGACCGACGTCAACGCCTACCGGCGGGACAACGCCGCCGGGATCATGACGACGCTCACGATCGGCGCGTTCGTGATGATCGTCTCGGCGATCACGCTGACCGAAGGGACGATGACGCTCACCGGTCCCGGCGAACCGCTGGCGGCCACGCTCGGCCAGGGCGCGCTCTACGTCTTCCTGATCGCGGCGCTGTTGGCCAGCTTCAGTTCGGCGACCGGGACGCTGTTCGGCGCCGGCTACATGGTCCCGCAGGCGCTCGGCCACCACACCGTCTTCGGCGACGCGCGCTTTCGCGCGACCGTCGTCGGCCTCATCGTCTGCTCGGCGCTGGCCGCGTTCTGGCTGCTCGTCAACACCGGTCTCACCCCCGTCAGAATGGCGATCATCATGCCCGCGATCAACGGGCTGATCGCCCTGCCGGTCACCGTCCTCGGACTCATCGGCGCCGTCAACCGATACGGCGACGTCTCGAGGAAAGAGAACGTCGCCTTCGCGCTCGTCGCGCTCGTCCTGCTGGTCGGCAGCGCCCTGACGGCCGAGTCGCTCGCGACGACCCTCGCCGGCTGGCTCTAGACGGGCCGGGAATTTTTTCGGTCGGTCGCGTACCCGGCGTCGTGACTCGAGCGACGGTTCGGACCCACCGACTCGAGGAGACCGACACCGGCCACTACACCGAGTTACTGTCCGACGACGGGGCGAACGACGAGGTGCTGGTCTGTGCCGCCCACGGCGGGCAGGTCGAGCCCTGGACCGCCGAGCAGGCGATCGCGCTGACGGCCCGTCTCCCGTCGGCCAGCTGTTGGGCCTGTCTCGGCTACGACGATCGGCGGAAACCGTTCGAGCTGTGGCATCCGCCGTCCAGCGCCTTCTCTCCCGAGGAGTACCCGCTGCTCGGCGAGATCGCCGACCGCGGGTTCGAGACGGTCGTCAGCTTCCACGGTCTCGGCGACGACCGCGTGCTCGTCGGCGGCGCCACCGACGCCGAGACGAAACGCCGCGTCAGCGACCGCCTCGAGACGGCTGTCTCGACGCCCGTCGAGTCGGTCTCCTCGGGCCCCTACGCCGGCGTCAGTCCGAACAACTTCGTCAACTGGCTCTCGCGGGACGGCGCGGGCGGCCTGCAACTCGAGCAGAGCCGAGCCGTCCGCGACGAGGAGCGCGCGGCCGTCGTCGGCGCCCTCGAGGCGCTCCGGAGCGACGGCGTGCTCTGACTCGCGCGGGTACGCTACTGGATCGAGGACGTTACGCGGAGCCCTCCGCGCCGATACCGAGCGGATCCGCCGCGATCAGATCCTCGACGATCGCGCTGCCAACGCGGGCGGCGTTGTCGATCGCCAGCGCCAGACTCGCCGGATCGCCGTCGAAACTCTCGGTGACGGACTCGCCGGGCGCCGGCCGGTCGTAGTTCGAGACGGCGCGGACGCTCAGGTACCGATCGCGCAGGTCGAACCGCTCGAGCGCCCGCGCCGTCGCGGCGTCTTCCATCTGAGTCGTCACGTAGGGACCGACGCCGTAGGCCTCGCAGAGCTCCGCTACCTCCCGCGCGTAGCGAGGGCCGTGCCAGAACTCGTCGCCGCAGACGGTCGTTCCGCGCTCGATCGTCGGTCCCGAATCGGGCGCCGCGGGATACGTCCGCTGGTACTCGCGAGCGGTCTCGTCCTCGAGCAGGTCGACCTCGCGGGCGGCCGCGAGCGCGCGCTCGACGAGGGCGTCCTCGAGCCGGTGGACGTAGTCCCGCGGTCGGTAGGCCAGCAGGTCGATGGGGCGCTCGTCGGTCGCTTCGCCGCGTTCGTCGTCCCCGTTCGCGTCCCACTCCCCGTGATCCCACCGGTGTTTCCGGTCCCAGTCGACGACCGCGTCCGCGACGGCGACCGATCCCAGCGCGGCGGTCTCGGGCGACGACCCCGCGATGCCACAGGAGACGACGTAGGCCGACTCGAGGTCGATCCCCGGGGTTGCGAGTAAAGCGGTGACGGTCGTCGCCGCGTCGCTCTTGCCGATGCCGGTGGTCGTGACGGCGATCCCCGAGTCGGTCAGGTAGACCGGCGTCTCGGCGCCCGGAATCTCGAGGGCGTCGGTGATCTCGGAGCGCTCGAGCCACGGTCGGCGCTCGTCGAGGGGGTCCTCGAACGCCGCGGTGAGGACCAGCGCGGCCGGGGCGACGGGATCGTCCGGGTCGGGATCCCGCGGCGTCGGGAGCGTGTCATCGCTGGCGGTCACGGTCGGTCCTCGACGAGGTAAACGGACGTTCGTTCAGTTGCACGACTACCGAGAAACACATCCCCGCGAGACGATAAATCATTTGAGCGCGGTATTTATCTTCGGTGCCGATCTGATCGTGCGGTGTAGATCGGTTCTCTCGCATCGACCTCGTCTCTGAGATCACCGATACACGGGTGATATGCGGGTTTGCTCACGATGGTGTGAGCGGGATGGGTCCCAATTACACCCGTATAACGAGATGTGAGTAGATTGCAGATTTTTACCGACGAATACGTAGAATATTACCGGTAGAACGTTTAGAACACCATCGAATAAGTATAACCCTTCCAGGAAGTACTTTCTATGGTATGGGAAGACAAGGCACGAAAGACGACCTTCGAAACGTCAGTAGACGTCGATTCGTCGCGGCGTTGAGCGTCGCGACGGGGAGCGCCCTCGCGGGCTGTTCGGACGGGAGCGTCGAAGGGCAGTCGGAACCGGACGATCCGCCCGAACCGGGCGATCGGATCACAGAGGCGCGTCGCATCGGTCCGCGCGACGTCAGCGACTTCGGATACAAGGATCTGTGGGGATACCGAAAGCGACAGGCAGTCGAAACGCTACTCGCTGACTCAGCGGTGAACGACGTGGCGAGCGAGTGGATCGCGTCGTTCGAAGCCTACGATCCGCTAACCAACGATCTCGACGCCATCAGCGTCCAGGGAACGACCGGAATGAGCGTCGACGGTGGCCGCGAGTCCGGGGAGTTCGAGGTCACGGCGGAGCAACGGCGGGTCGCTTACGGTCTCGTCGATCGGCACACGGAGGAGCTACAGGCACTCCACATCACCGATCCGGTCGACGTAACGTGGAACCGCGACTATCCGGACGAAGAGGGGCGTCGACGCCACGAGTACGTCCTCGACCACGACGAGGTCTGGCAACACCTCGAGGGGAACGACTGGTATCCCATGGAGAAGGCGGCGGAGATCATCACCGCCTACGGCGACTACGCCCACGGTGAGGTCTCGCCTTCGATGTACTACGTGATGCGGGACGGCGAACTCAACGTCGTAAGCACGTTCATCGACGTCGCGGGCGACGATATCGAACTCCTGGACGTGGTTCTCGTCGAGGATTTCGCCGAACATCCACCGCAGCAACTCGCGAGAGAGATGAATCCGGACGGAGAGACGGTTCTCGGCAGCGTCCCGGAACCGCCGACGATGCAACGGCCACAGATCACTGCACCGGAAGGATACCACCGCGTCGAAAGCGTCGACGACGTCATCGAGGACGCGGGGTGGTCCGTCGAGTGGTCGGGTCCGCGAACCGTCGGTGCGGAGGTCAGCGCGACCTACAACGGGAAACCGGCGTTCGAGTACATCGCACCGGTGAGCACGTCGACCGGCTACGCCCTTCCGGAGCGGAACGGCCGCAACACGCGCGAGTTCATGTTTCCCGACGACGAGCCCGTCTTCAGCGGGGAACTGCTCTACTGGGACATCCACAGCAACGACTTCGGCGGACCCGGTGTGCTCGGGACGACCGAGTATCCGGAGACTCCCGAGCATCCGCGCGGATTCCGACTCCGGACGCACTTCCACACGGGCGCGGTCCCGAACGCCCGTGACTTCCACTCCGGGCATCGGTTCGCCCCGTACAACTACTATATCAACTACGACTTCTACGAGGACGGCGTCTTCATGCCGGTCTGGCAGCGTCAGGGCCCCGGCTATGTAACGGAGTTCCAGACCTACCGCGACGCGGAGTACGACGGGCCGACGATCTTCTACGTCTCGAAGTGGGTCACCCGACCGACTCCCGGAACGACGGACGGCGTCGAGACACAGATTTTCGACGGGAGCGAGTGGACCACGCCGGAGACGGAATTCTACCTCACGGGCGACGAGGAGACGCTGGTCCGGTTCCGGAACCCCGACGGCCCCGAGAGCATCACCCTCGCGCTCGACGATCTCAAGGAAGTTGTCGTCGTCCGCCCCAAAGAAGGCGAGATCGGCGAAGCCATCCGCGCCCTCGATCCGGAAGCCGAGTTCGAGTTCTATCATCCAGCCCAGTACGTCGACGACGAACCCATCCAGGGCGAGGAGGTCTTCGCCTGGCTGCTGATGGAAGGCCGACCGGACGAGGTGCCCCATCCGTCGGGGATAACCACGTACACGAGGCTCGGCGAGTTCACGCTCAGGGGATATTGACTGGAACACTCCGGACCAATCACGATCGGGTCTTCCCGATCGCGCTTCGGCCAACCCGCTTCGCACGATTCGAGAATCGCGAAGTCCCACCCTCGTCGCGATCGAGTTCGATCGAAACGCTCTCGAAATCCGCCTTCGTTCGTCGGTCCGTGACCGACGACGACGAGGACGCCCTCACGGTCGACGACGAAATCGTCGCCCGGGCGCGGATCCACGCCCGCGAAGTCCTCGAGGCCCACGATCTCGAGGTCGACCGCGACGCCCTCGAGTGGGACGTTTCGACGCGCGCTCGCCGCCGCGCCGGGGCGTGTCGCTGGGACGCCGACCGCGAGGTGGCGACGATCGTGCTCACGCGGGCGGCCTACCGGCAGTACGACTGGGAGACGTTCGCCGGCGTCGTCAGACACGAACTCGTCCACGCCTGGGAGTTCCAACAGTTCGGCGAGTCGGGACACGGATCGCGCTTTCGCGAGCGGGCGTCGCGACTCGAGGCGCCGCGCTACTGCGAGTCGTTTTCGGACCCCCGGTACGTCCTCCGCTGTCGCGACGACGACTGCGACTGGGAGGCGCGGCGCCACCGCGCCTCGAAGCCCGTGAAGGCGCCCGACCGGTACCGCTGTGGCGCCTGCGGCGGCGCCTACGAGGTCGAGCACGCGGCGAGCGGCCGGACGTGGACGACCGCGAGCGGGTTCGGCGGCGTGAAGGCGGCGCTCGGCGCCGAGTGGTGAGCGGTCGGCGTCCGCGACGGCCGGGAACGGTGGCCTCGAAGCAGACCTCGATTACGAACCGCGAGACGGCCACGGAACACTTATTCGACTTCCGGTGTCTCTTTCGAGTATGGGCATACTCGAGTTGATGCTGGGCGAATCGGGTCCCGGCGAGAGCGGCGTGGACGGGCGATCGTACAAACTGCCGAAGGAGACCCACGACTTCGTCTACCCCGTCGCCGTCCGACGGTCGGAGATCGAGGCGTTTCGCGAGTTGCTCGCGGCCGACGCCGACGCGCCGTCGCCCGCCGACGACGCCGAGGAACTCGAGGCGGCCTTCGATCAGGTCCTCGGCGAGACCGATATCGACGCGGCGGAGTTGGCCGAGAAACAGCGGAAACCGCGGGTCGAGACGGAGGCGATCGTCGACCACTGGACCGAGCAGGTCGGCGACGGGATCGGCGTCGTCTACGCCCGGCCGGGCACCTACCCGACCCTGCTCTCGTTCGTCAAGCGCTGTAAACGGCGCGACGAGGACGCCGATGACCCCTTCGAACTCCCCGAGAGCGTCGCCGAGGGCACCGCCCTCCTCGGCCGACTCGAGGCCGCGACGAACGAACAGTACCGGGCCGTCGTCCACACGGATCTGTTGCCGTCGGACGCGTAGCGATCTCGTCGCCGGGCCGCGGCCGTCGACCCCTCAGATCTCGTCGACCAGGTTCGCGAAGTCGTCTGTGTCGACGATCTCCATCGTCTGGGCCGACAGACCGTGCCGACGGAGGGTCAACGCCGATTTGAACGCCGACTCCCGGTCGGCCGCGTCGAAGAGAACGAGAAAATCGTGTTCTCCCAGGATCGCGTACGAGTCGAGCACTTCCGCCTCGTGGTCCTCGAACTCGGTTCTGATCTCGCCCCAGATCGACGATAGTTCCTGCGCGTTCTGGACGGATCGGTCGTCGACGTCGACGAGCGACGCGTAGGTTGCCATACGTCGGCGTCCGGCAAACGAGCGGAAAACGGTTCGCGTGGCACAGGACGGCACGAACGAGAACTCGAGTGCGAGTTACCGACCCCACCATTTTTGGCCGTACTCGCGCAACGTCGACCCATGCGAAACGCGAAAATCGTCTGTACGCTGGGGCCCGCCTCGAGCGATCGGGGCACGATTCAGGAGCTCGCCGAGGCGGGGATGTCGGTCGCGAGGCTGAACGCTAGCCACGGCAGCCGGGAGGATCGCGCCGAGTTGATCGACCGCGTTCGGGCCGTCGACGAGGAGCGGCCGGAGCCCGTCGCGGTGATGCTCGACATGCAGGGCCCGGAGATCCGGACCGCGCCGCTTCCCGACGGCGAGACGGTCTCCCTCGAGACCGGCTCCGAGATCCGGTTCGTCGAGGGCGACGAGGCGAACTCGGAGACCGTCGGCCTCTCCCTGCCCATCGGCGCCGTCGAAGAGGGCGACCGAATCCTGCTCGACGACGGCCTGATCGAGACGACCGTCCTCGAGCACGACGGCGACTCGGTTCGGGCCCGCGTCGACGCCGGCGGCGAACTGGCCGGCCGCAAGGGCGTCAACGTCCCCGGCGTCGATCTCGATCTGGATATCGTCACCGAGAAAGACCGGAAGGACCTCGAGCTGGCCGCCGAGAAGGAGGTCGACTTCGTCGCGGCGAGTTTCGTCCGCGACGCCGAGGACGTCTACGAGGTCAGCGAAGTCTTAGAGGAGTTGGGCGTCGAGATCCCGCTGATCGCGAAGATCGAGCGAGCCGGTGCGGTGGCGAACCTCGAGGAGATCATCGAAGCGTCCTACGGGATCATGGTCGCCCGCGGCGACCTGGGCGTGGAGTGTCCGATGGAGGACGTCCCGATGATCCAGAAGCGGATCATCCGGAACTGCCGCGAGGCGGGGTCGCCCGTGATCACCGCCACGGAGATGCTCGACTCGATGGTCCACGCCCGGCGGCCGACCCGCGCCGAGGCCTCCGACGTGGCGAACGCCGTCCTCGACGGCACCGACGCGGTGATGCTGTCGGCCGAAACCGCCATCGGCGACCACCCCGCCGAGGTCGTCGACGCGATGGACAGCATCATTCGCGAGGTCGAGGAATCGAACGAGTACGACGAACTGCTCGAGCAGCGCGTTCCCGCCGCCGGCGAGGCGCGAACGGACGCGCTGGCGCGCTCGGCGCGCTTCCTCGCGCGGGATATCGACGCGGACGCCGTCGTCGCCGCGACCGAATCCGGCTACACGGCGCTGAAGACGGCCAAGTACCGGCCGGGCGTGCCGGTCGTCGCCTCGACGCCGAGCCACCGCGTCCGCCGACAGCTGTCGCTTACGTGGGGCGTGACGCCGCTGTACGCCCGCGTCTCCGATCAGGGGGCCGACGCGGTCGTCGAACGAGCCGTCCAGGCGGCCTTAGACGCCGGCGTCGCCGAGAGCGGCGACACGGTCGTCGTCCTCTGTGGCATGATGACCGAACTCGAGGGCGCGAACACGACCAACATGCTGAAGGTCCACGTCGCCGCGGAGGCGCTGACGACCGGTCGCGTCGTCGTCGACGGACGGGTGACCGGTCCCGTCGTCAAGCTTACCGACGGCGACCTCACGGACGTCCCCGAAGGGGCGATCCTCTCGCTGGCGACCGACTTCGACGACGAGTTCACGGGCGACCCGACGAAGATCGGCGGGATCATCGACGCCCAGCGGGGGCTGACGGGCTACCCGGCGCTGGTCGCCCGCGAGATGGACATCCCGATGATCAGCGGCGCCGACCTCGAGGAGACCGTCGACGGAGACGTCGTGACGCTCGACGCCGAGCGCGGCGTCGTCTACGGCGGGGATCTCGGCGCGCGGGCCGACCGACCCTGATCGCGCTCCGGGAAAACCGATCCGCGGGCCCGCGGGTTTTTGACGACGGGGCTGTTACGGTCTCCTATGGCAGACGATGCGGCCGGAGCCGACGGCGACGACGGCGAGCGACGCGGATCGTCGGCGGCCGATCCGGACGCGACGGACTCGATCGACGACCGGCAAACGGTGGACGACCGCGACTCGTGGGATCGAGGCGACCGGCGAGAGCGCGCCGACGATAGCGCTGTCGACCGTCGCGGCGACGGGTTCGACGGCCCCTCGCGGGACGACGAGTACCGCGTGCCGCTGGATCTCTCCGGAGACGCCGACGCGGCGGCCGAAGCCGAAGCCGACGCGGACGAGGACGGGGACGACCCGTACGCGCCCGAACCGAATTCGACGCCGATCGAACCCGGCGATCCCGACCTCGAGAGCGCGATTTTCGTCGTCCTCGGCGCGGTCGCGATGACGCTCGTCCTCCTCCGAGTCATGACCCTCCCGCTGTGACGGCGAGCGCGACCGCGCGATCGCATCGGATCGACGGCTCGCCGCGAGGGCGGCCGTCGACACCCACAGCCGCCGTTCGTCGGCGCTTCTCGACCTGTAGCTCCGGATCCCGCGGTGGCGTCGCTCGGCAACCTTTAATCCGGGTGAGAACTTAGCTGACAGTATGCTGGAACTCCTCGTCGGGAACATGCCGCTCGCGCTCCTGATCGCGGGGCTCGTACTCATGGGTCTCGAGGCGATTTCGCCGGGCGCACATCTCATCGTGATCGGTGTCGCACTGGTCGGCGCGGGACTGATCGGCGTGCTCGTCCCCCTCACTCTGAGTCCGATCGTTCTGGCAGCGTTGACGCTCGTCATCGGCGTCGGGGCGGCCTACGTCTACCGCGAGTTCGACTTCTACGGCGGCAAGGGCAC
Organism: Haloterrigena gelatinilytica; assembly: GCF_013342145.1. Taxonomy (NCBI): domain Archaea; kingdom Methanobacteriati; phylum Methanobacteriota; class Halobacteria; order Halobacteriales; family Natrialbaceae; genus Haloterrigena; species Haloterrigena gelatinilytica. Next base: position 2,607,334 of record NZ_JABUQZ010000001.1, read on the forward strand.
CGCCCGGACCTCCGACTCGAGTTCGCTGGCGGGCGCGACGGGCTACGTGACCGAGACCGTCACGGCCCGCGAGGGACAGGTCAAACTCGAGGAAGGCGGGTTCTCGCCGTACTACAGCGCCCGGTCGACGGGCGGAACGATCGAGGAGGGCGAAGAGGTCATCGTCCTCGATCCCGGCGGCGGCAACGTGTTGACCGTCGAGGCGCTCGGCTCTATCGGCGAGGACGAGATCGATCGCGCGCTCGCGGAAGGAGCGGACGACGCCGACGACACCGACACTAACGACGAGAACGCCCCGTCCGAACCCGAAGCGGAGACCGAGACCGAGACCGAGACCGAGAAATCGAGCTGAGCCGATCGGATCGGCCAACATGTAGTCTAAACAAGGGAACGTTTTTCCCTCCACCGCCGCAAGAGCGAAATATGGTCGTAGAAACACTTCCATTGCAATCCGCCGCCGAGGGTGCGCTGCTGCTCGTCGGCGCGCTCGTCCTCCTCGTCGTCATCGCCGCACTGCTCAGTGCGATCGAGATCGTCGACGCCTACGAGAAGCGCGCTCTTACCGTCTTCGGCGAGTACCGCAAACTGCTCGAGCCGGGGATCAACTTCGTCCCGCCGTTCGTCTCGAACACCTATCGGTTCGACATGCGAACGCAGACCTTGGACGTTCCCCGTCAGGAAGCGATCACGCGTGACAACTCGCCCGTGACGGCCGACGCCGTCGTCTACATCAAGGTCATGGACGCCAAGAAGGCGTTCCTGCAGGTCGACAACTACAAAAAGGCCGTCTCCAACCTCGCCCAGACCACCCTCCGAGCCGTGCTGGGCGACATGGAACTCGACGACACGCTCAACAAACGCCAGGAGATCAACGCGCGCATCCGCCAGGAACTCGACGAACCCACCGACGAGTGGGGGATCCGCGTCGAGTCCGTCGAGGTCCGCGAGGTCAACCCCTCGAAGGACGTCCAGCGCGCGATGGAGCAACAGACCTCCGCGGAGCGTAAGCGCCGCGCGATGATCCTCGAGGCACAGGGTGAACGCCGCAGCGCCGTCGAGAAGGCCGAAGGTGACAAACAGAGCGAGATCATCCGCGCCCAGGGTGAAAAGCAGAGCCAGATCCTCGAAGCACAGGGTGACGCGATTTCGACGGTCCTGCGAGCCAAATCCGCCGAATCGATGGGTGAACGCGCGGTCATCGACAAGGGGATGGAAACGCTGGCCGACATCGGCCAGGGCGAATCGACGACCTTCGTCATGCCCCAAGAGCTCACCTCGCTGGTCGGCCGCTACGGGAAGCACCTCTCGGGAAGCGACGTCAAGGAGAACGGCGCCGAACTCGAGAGCCGCGAGTTCGACGAGGAGACCCGCGAACTGATCGGCCTCGACGACATCGCCGAGATCATCGGCGAGATCGACGAGGAAGCCGAGATGGACCTCGAGGCGATGGAACAGGAGGCCCAGGCGATCAAAGAGGGCAAGGACGCCGGCACCATCTCGGACCCCGACGCGGTCATCGAGGAGATGGATCAGGACTTCCAGGAACGAACCGACGGCGGCGCCGAGCAGTCGGCCGACGACGCGGACGACTCGACGACGAACTGACTGCCACGCGCCGGCGGCAGTTCATCGGCCGCCAGCCTTCCGGTCCCGGACCGGACCCCGTTCGAAAACCGAATTCCGCCACAAACATCGCGCAGAGACTGTCACGCTTCACGAAACGAATTGGAGCGAAACCTGTTTTAGGTCCCGCCCCATTCCTCGTAGTAAGCACAGCATGACGACATCAAACGGGGTCGACGACGAGAAACGAGCGACCCTCCGTCGCTTCGCCGCGCTCGGAGCGGCATCGCCGCTTGCCGGCCTCTCCGAGTCAGCCGCGGCCGACACGGGCGAAAGCGACGCTCGCGACGCGATTGCCGGGTATCTCTCGACGACGCCCGGCGCCCACTTTTCGAAGATCCGGGACGATCTCCAGTTGGGGACCGGCGAAACCCAACACCACCTGCGACGCCTCGAGGAACTCGAGGTAATCGAGCGTTACCGGGACGGCGACTACAAACGGTTCGTGCCGGCCGGCCGGTTCGACGAGTTCGAAAAGCAAGCGCTCGGCTACCTCCGCCGGGAGACGCCCCGCGGAATGCTGATCGAACTCCTCCGGAACCCGGCGGCGACCGGCGGCGACCTCGCGGCGGTACTCGACGTCTCGCCGCCGACCGTCAGTAAGTACGCCGGCGAACTCGAGGACGAGGGCCTGCTCTCCCGGGAGGACGGCTACGCCGTCGAACGGCCCGAAACGGTCCTCGTTCTGGTCGTCCGCCACGCCGACTCCTTCGGCGATGCGGCCCGTCAACTCGCGCGGAACGCGGACCGGTACCTCACGTACGACGGCTAAGAGCGGACTACTCCCCGGTAATAGCGCGTTACGCGTCGATTTCGTGAGTGGTATTGTTCAGACGATATCGGTCAGCGCCGCCAGCGACTCGAGTTCGAGCGTCGCCTCGGCGGGGCGATCGAGGTCGCGATTGTGCGAGCGTCGGAGAAACGCCGTCTCGAGGCCGGCGGCTCGACCGGCCGTGACGTCTTTGATCGAATCGCCGACGTAGAGCCCCTCGCTGCTCCCGAGTTGGTCGAGCGCTTCCTCGATGTAATCGGGCTCGGGTTTGCGGCGCCGGTATCCCTCGAACGTCGGATCGCGACCGCGAACGACCTCGAAGTCGATGCCGACGTAGTCGGCGACGAACTCGGCGGTCTCGTGGCGGTTGTTGGTCACTAACCCGACTGTGGTTCGTTCGGCTAGGGTCTCGATCGCGTCGATGTCGTCGTACAGTCCGCGCTCGCCCGACCGGAGTCGCTCGTGGGTTCCCTGCGAGGCGTAGCGTTCCTTCAGCTCCCAGAACCGCGCCGGATCGATATCCAGCGCCTCGCAGTGGTCTGCGACGTTCTCCAGGTCGTTTCGGCGAAGATCCGCCCGTTGGGTCGGCGTCGGATCGACCTCGAGTTCAGCGAGGGCGACGTCGGCGGCGTCCGCGTACACCTGCGGGTGGGTTCCCGGACCCTCGAGAAGGACGCCGTCCATATCGAACAGAATCGGCTGTGGCATTTCTCGCCCGGTCCTACGCCGCGAACCGTGAAAAAACGGCTGCTGCGCTATCGGACGGAGTATGAAACAGAAAATACGGGGAAGGCGGCAGGTGGCTGCCGTCGTCCGGCGTCGCGAGCGTTAAACGTTAACTTTCCACGTCGTGCTCGAGGAGTAACCCCATTTTTCGATCTCGACGTCGAAGTTGCCGTCCTGCAGCGCCGTGATGTTCGATCCGACTTCCTTCGCGGTCATCCCGAGTTCCTGACCGATAAGTCGGGACTTAAAGTAGGTCTTCGTGCCGGCGTTATCGCGAAGATACTGGAGGATACGGCGTTGCTTGCTCGTGAGGTCGGCCGCCATTGCAGTGCTCATACTTCGTTCGATGGCAGGAACGCCCTTAGGGGGTTTGGTACGTGCGGTTAACCCGACGCCCGCTTGCGGTTTTGCCGGTGGTTAATGGGACCATAATCGAGTAGAAAGCTCCCGTTGGTACGTGCGGTTAATATATGTCTTTTGGTGAGCGTCAGGTGCGATAGACCATCACGTGACTCTGATGATAACCCCGATTAGTCTGTCGTCTCCGGTGATGGGTTCTGTGACGGTACGACGGCGCTAGGCGCGGTCGGGGCTCGACTCGTCCGCGACGAACGGACCGAACGCACACGCGACCGCCTCGCCGAGCGCTCGCGTTCGGCTCGTCAGGCCGGCCGTCAGAACGCCGGCGGCGCCCTCGGCCTCGGCGATCCCGTCCGTGCCGAGACGGTCGTCCATCACCGGTCCCAGTTCCGCCCCGTCCTCGAGGCGACGCGCCACGTCGTCCGGGAGGCGAAGCGTCGGGCCGCCGCCGCGTTCCAGTCGGTCGCCGTCCGTAGCCGCGGCCCACATGATCAGCGAGAGTCCCGGGACGCCGTCGATACGGGCGACGCCGCCCTCGAGGCCGATCCCGTAGTCGGCGTCGGTCGCCGCGAGCGCGCGTCGGGCGCGGTTCTCGGCGCCCGTAACGGTCTCTTCGATCGACCACGGCTGCTCGGGGACGCCGGAGTCGACCGCTACGTCGACGACGGTCGGATCGAATCGCTCGAGAGTCCGTTCGACGGCGTCGATCTTGGTCGGGTTCGTGCTTCCGACTGCGAGGTCCATAGCGGCGGTTCGAAGGGGAGGCAGTTGGGGGCTCCGGTTCGGCGAGCCGCCCCTCATGATTGTCCCGATCGTTCATACTAGTTCCGGCGAATTACCCGCTCTCGAGAGCTGTCGGCTCGCGATTTCGAAACCCTTAACCATCGAGTGTCTGAACGTGGAAGGTAACGAATCCGTCCGGGCTTTTGCAGCTAGTTCGGCCGGTCAGCATTCGCCATCGTATGAGCAACACACCATCGAACACGAGAGTACGGCGTACCGAGCACGAAACAGACGACACGACCGAAACGACGGACGAAAGCGAGCAGAGCAACCTCGACTGCCCCGAGTGTGCGGGCAACCTCGTCGTCGACGACGAGCACGGCGAAACCGTCTGCGAGGACTGCGGACTGGTCGTCGAGGAGGACTCGGTCGACCGCGGCCCCGAGTGGCGGGCTTTCGACGCCACCGAGAAAAACGAGAAGTCCCGCGTGGGCGCGCCCACGACGAACACGATGCACGACAAGGGGCTCTCGACAAACATCGACTGGCGCAACAAGGACGCCTACGGGAACTCCCTGGGATCCCGGCAACGGGAGAAGATGCAGCGCCTCCGCAAGTGGAACGAGCGCTTCCGCACCCGCGACTCCAAGGAGCGCAACCTGAAACAGGCGCTGGGTGAGATCGACCGGATGGCCTCCGCGCTGGGCCTGCCGACGAACGTCCGCGAGACCGCCTCCGTTATCTACCGCCGCGCGCTCGACGAGGATCTGCTCCCGGGCCGTTCGATCGAGGGCGTCTCGACGGCCTGCGTCTACGCCGCCGCCCGCCAGGCCGGTGTGCCCCGTAGCTTAGACGAGATCGCCGACGTCTCCCGCGTCGAGAAAAACGAGATCGCTCGCACCTACCGCTACGTGGTCCGGGAACTGGGTCTCGAGGTCCAGCCCGCCGACCCCGAGAGCTACGTCCCCCGCTTCGCCTCGGGACTCGACCTCTCGGACGAGGCCGAACACCGCGCCCGTGCCCTCCTGCAGAACGCCAAGGAGAAGGGCGTCCACAGCGGCAAGTCGCCGGTCGGCCTCGCGGCCGCCGCGGTCTACGCCGCCGCCCTGCTGACCAACGAGAAGACCACGCAGGCCGCCGTCAGCGACGTCGCCGACATCTCCGAAGTGACGATTCGGAACCGGTACCACGAACTCCTCGAGGCCGAGGAGACCCTCGGTCTCGCGTAAGCGGTCCGCTCGGCTTTTCTCCGTCGTTTCGACCGAGCTCTCGACTGCAGTTGCTCGATACTCCCCGCGGTGTTGCACTCCGTTCTCGATACGTTCGGTTCGCTGGAGTGGTATCACCGTCGCGGACCGATTGTCTCGGACGTCGGCCAGCTGGTAGTTAGACGATGTGTCTCTCTGCCACGCGATCGGAATCTACTCCCGCCAGATACAGTCCAGAACTTTACAGTACCAGAAATATATCTAGAAGTAGTAATACAGAACTGGGGGATCCGTATTGGAAGTAAATTCGATCTAACACCACCATATCATCCACTTTATGGAGACTTTATCGATAGATACATCTACTTTTCTGCCCTGTCTTCGCCCATCACGGCTATATTTTCTCGACACGAGGCGGTCGGAGAGTGATAGTGTAAAACCGGACTCAAAAGCAGTATTATGCTGTTTTCCGAGGATTTTTGGATTCGAACTGTATTTCGAGAAGAGCCCGATTATATATTTTCGTACTATTATATTGGTCTGGTACTTACGCCACTTTCCGATCGAGGTGTGGGAACCGAGCGGCGAAACGCCGGCTACAGCGCCGAGCAGTCGGCCGCCGTTTCGGTCGGCGGGACCCCGGAATTCCGATTCGGATCCACAGCGCCGCGACGGGCGCGACCAACTCGAGCGGCCTCGGAAACGCCGAGCGTCGCCTCGAGGCTCGAGCGGATCGACCGCGAGCCCGATCAGGGCACCGTATCGGGCCGGCCGGGTCGGTCCCGGACTCAGAGGTCGAAGACGTCGAGGCCGGTCCGTTCGTCCAGTTGGTGGGTGAGCGAGGTCTCGCCCGGGAAGACGACGATCTCGAACGTCCCGGAGACGACCGCCTCCGAGCAGTGGCCCCCGAGGGACTCGAAGTTCTCGTCTCCGAGTTGGATGTGCGTGTGGATCTTGTCGGGACCGATGTTTCCGAGGAAGCTCGTCACCTCGTACTGCCCGGTGAACCGCTCCTCGTTGTACTCCTGTTCGGAGACGTCGTAGTGGCCGAGCACGACCTCGTCGACGGCGCCGATCCCCATCAGGAAGCCCTGTTCGAGCCCCGCGTCGTCCCGGAGGGTCTCGAGGGAGGCCAGCACCTCGTCGCCGGGGTCGAGTCGAACGACGATTCGGTCGGATTCTTCAGTGTATTCCATTGTACGCCGTACTGACGGGTGCCGAATAAATAATAGTGTCCCTCCCCACGGGTCGTTCCACCACCGTCGGAGGCGGACGTCGGGTACGCGTTTGAGTGCGCCACAGCGTTTAGATAGCTGCTCCTCGAAGCTCTCATCCGGAATGCGGTGGCAGTATCGCGATACGGTGCTAGTCGTCTGTACGCTCGCCCTCTTCGTGACGGTGTTCGGTCGGGTCGCGCTCAGTCCGATCGTCCCCGAGGTCGCCGCCGAGTTCGACCTCTCGAACGCGGTCATCGGACTCGCACTGACGGGCATGTGGTTCGCGTACGCGCTCACGCAGTTCCCCAGCGGGATCCTGGCCGAGTGGTACGGCGAACGGCCGGTCGTTCTGGCGTCGGTCTGCGGGACCGGGCTCGCCGCGTTCGTGATCGTCGGCGCACCCGGGTTCGTCGTCTTCGTGCTGGGGGCGATCCTGCTGGGCGGCCTCGCGGGACTCCACTACAGCGTCGCGACGACGCTGCTCACTCGCCTCTACGGCGATATCGGAACGGCGATCGGGATTCACAACTCCGGGGCGCCGCTGGCCGGCCTCGTCACGCCGGTCGTCGTCTCGTGGACCGCCGTCCGGTACGGCTGGCGCCCCGCCGTCGCGCTCACCGCCGTCGTCGCGCTCGCGATCTTCGCGCTCGCCGTTCGGAGTCTCCGTCCGACCGAGCCGCGACGCCCCGACAGGTCGCTGAGCGAACTGCTCGAGCCGGGACCGATCCTGGACCTGCTCTCCCGACCGCCGGTCGTCTTCACCGGCGTCATCGCCATCGTCGCCGAGTTCACCTGGCAGGGGGTGGCATCGTTCCTGCCGGCGTTTTTCGCCCAGTATCACGGCTACTCGACGACGCTGGCGGGGGTCCTCTTCGGCGCGTACTTCGTTACGCAGGGCGTCTTACAGGTCGGCGTGGGGATCGTCGCCGATCGCTTCGGCCGCGACCTCGCGATCGGGATCTGTATGATCACCGGGATCGTCGGGTTCCTGTTGCTCGTCGCCGGTTCCGGACTCGTCCCGATCGCAGCCGGCGCCCTCCTCCTCGGTGTCGGGATGGGGTGGGGCGCGGCGGTCTTCCCGCGGTTCATGGATCGACTTTCGGACGCCGAACGATCCTTCGGGTTCGGACTCTTTCGGACGGCGTATATGACCGTCGCAGCCAGCGGCTCCGTCGTCGTCGGACTCCTCGCGGATCTGTTCGGCTGGCGCGTTTCCTTCGGCTTCCTGACGGCCTTGCTCGGGCTCGTCTGTGCGCTCCTTCTCGCCAACCGCGCCCTCGGTCTCGAGTACTGAGCGCGAGACAGGTACGGCGGTTGCCCTTGAGTACGCTCCCGTCGAGGCGACGTTGCGACGAGGGAGACGTCGAACTCGTCGATTCGGACCTCGAGACAGCGGGCGGGACGGAACGAAACGGATCGGGAGGAACGCCGAGGACGAATCCGTGCGGACTCCCAGATCCTGTCGTCGCGATGGACAGCTTCCACACATCGTTTCGATAATGTTGAACCACGCTTAACTACTGCCGCGGGAACGGCACTACCTTTACACACATATGGTTGTAATTCATGGGGGAAGTATACGACTCAGTTTCAACATTATTGAAGGTGGTCGTCTACCCCACAACGCGATAGACGGGCGTTTCGGGGGTTGTACCTGACGGCGAGGGCGAATCCGGTGACGCCAACTATTAAATAGTGTTCGGCCGTAGGCAGGGGTATCGATGGCGACGCAAAACGTACTCGTTACCGGACCGTACGGCGAAGCCGGCGAAGCGATTCTCAACCACCTGTTGGATAAGGAACAGTACGAGTTCACGTTCCTGAACCGCAGCGACCACCCCGATTACGAGACGCACGTCGCCGACATCGCCGACTACGAGGCGATTCGGCCGGCGTTCGACGGCCAGGACGCGGTGATTCACCTCGCCGCGCAGTCCGACGCCGGGGCGGAGTTCGAGGAGGTCGTCGAACCGAACGTTATCGGCACGTACAACGTCCTGAAGGCGATGGAGGACGCCGGGGTCGAAACGCTCATCTTCGCGTCCTCGCAGCGCGTCATGGGGCTCTACGAGGAAGACCACGCGCCGGAACTCTACGAGGAGGACTACCCGAGCGAGTTCGATCCGTTCCGCCTCACCCACGAGACGCTCCCGAAGCCCGACGGCTACTACGGCGCGACGAAGGTGTTCGGCGAGAACATCTGTCGCGTCCACGCGCGCCGCGACGGCGCGCCGGAACAGGTGTACTCGCTGCGCATCTCGAGCGTGCGAACGGCGGAGTACGATCACCCCTACGGCGACGCCGAGCGCGGGGTCGACCGCGGGGAGGAACACAAAGTCGACGAGGACGAGGTCTGGGACCAGTCACAGACGGGCTCCTGGGAACGGGGCAGCGAGGAGTACCGGGAAATGGTCGACCGCCTGAAGGCCTCCTGGACCTCCCAGCGGGACTTCGCGCACATGCTCGAGTGCTGTCTCGAGGACGACTCGGTGACTTACGACACGTTCTACGCGGTCAGCGGAAACGCGGCTCGATGGTTCGGCATCGAGCACGCGAAGGCCGTTCTCGGCTACGAACCGCAGGACGACGCCTCGGAGTGGGACAGCCCACCGACCGACGCGACGGAGTGATCGACTCGATGTCGGAACCGATGTCGTCTTCGGGATCGATCTCGTCTCGAGACGGACGAACGGTCGCCGTCAGTTCGTCGTAACCGTTACCGGCCCGTCGAACCGGAGGAGCACCGCCTGGGCGATGTCGCCGAACAGCGCCTTCCCCGTCGGCGAGCGTTTCCGACCGGAGACGAAGAGGTGACCGCAGCCGCGTTCGTCCGCGACCTCGATGATCTTCTTCGGGAGCTCTCCCGCCGCGCCGATCGCCGCGTAGGAGACATCGGCGTTCGCGAAGACCCGATCCGCGACGGTCGCCGCCTCTTTTTCGGCCTCGTCTTCGATCATCTCGATGGTCTTGACCTGCTTGCCGTCCCGCGCCTCGTTGCGGGCGTCGCTCTGATACTCCTTCCGGTCGATGAACCGACACACCAGGAGCTCGGTGTCGGTTCCCGTCGCGTACCGTTTCGCAGCGTCCAGTAGCCGTTCGTCTGCCGTCTCGTCGGTAAGGACGACTAACGCCGTGTGCATACCGGATACTGTTCGGCCGAGTACAAAAAAGTACGCTCCCGATCGGGTTCGGCACCGTCGAGACGGCCGCGGTCGAAGATGTTCCCGCGAACGCTTACGCCGTCGTCTCCCGCACGTTCTCACATGAGTACTCGAGAGGAGTCGGCGGTCCGTTCCCACTGGGACCACTCGTCGTGTGAAGGGACGGTCGACTGTCCGCCGCGGTGTCCGCGAGCGACCGACGATCGGGGCGTTCCGTTCCTCGTTCGTCCGTATCGACCGGCCGATTTCGAGTCGCTCGTCGAGCTGTACGATAGCCTCGACGAGTCGGCGGCGACGATGGGGCTCCCGCCGTTCACGCGCCCTCGCATCGAAGCGTGGCTCGCCGAACTGACGTCGAACGGCTGGAACCTGATCGCGCTGCTCGACGACCGAACCGTCGGTCACGTCGCCGTGACGCCGGCCGACGATCCCGATCCGGAGTTCGTCGTCTTCGTCGATACCGACGTCCAGAACCGGGGGATCGGCGGCGAACTGCTCAAACAGCTCATCGCCTACGCCGACGACAGGGACCACGAGGCGCTGTCTCTGGACGTCTCGACCGACAACCGGCGCGCCGTCACCGTCTACGAGAACGTCGGCTTCGAGACGATCGAGGAGTCGGCGCTGAATCGGACGATGCGGCTCCCGCTGGACGATCCGATCGCCGATCGGGTCCGGCGACCGCCGGCCGAGCGACTCGAGTAGGGCGGCGAAGCGGAGACGACGCTCGATCGGCGTCGAACACGAGGAACGGAAAACGGGGACGACTCGGAAACGGAGTCGCTAGTTTCGCAGCGCTCGCGCGGCCGGAATCAGGATCGTGACCACGCTCAAGAGGAGGACGGCGAGCGCGATCGGACTGGTGTAGAAGATGTCCAGCGAGCCGTTGGAGAGGACCAACGAGCGCCGGAGGTTCTCCTCGGCGATCGGCGCGAGAATCAGTCCCAGCACCATCGGCGCCAACGGGTAGCCCCGCAGCCGCATCACGTAGCCGAGGCCGCCGGCGGCGAGCATGATCCACGCGTCGAAGACGTTCCCGCGCAGCGCGATCGCGCCGATCACGCAGAGGACGAAGATCACGGGCCAGATGAGCGATTGCGGGATGTTGATCAACCGCGCCCAGTAGTTGGCTCCGAGGAGCCCGAAGAGCAAGATGAAGACGTAGATGAGGAGGAAGCCGACGAAGATCGTGTACAGCAGCCCGGTCTCCTCCTGGTAGAGCGCGGGGCCGGGATTGACGTTGTGGACGAGCAACGCGCCGATGAGGATCGCCGAGACGGAATCGCCGGGGATCCCGAGCGTGAACGTCGGGATCAGCGCGCCGCCGGTGCTGGCGTTGTTTCCGGACTCCGCCGCGGCGACGCCCCGAATGTTCCCGTCGCCGAACGACGGCGTCGTACTCTTGAGCCATCTCGTCGCTTCGTTGTAGGTGATAAACGAGGCGATGTCGCCGCCGGCGCCGGGGACCGCACCGACCAGCGAACCGAGAACCCCCGACCCGATCGAGATCGGTGCGATGGACTTGACGTCCGCGAACGACGGGAGGACGCCCGTGATCTCCTGGTCGACTTTGTTCTGTTCGTCGCTGATGCCGAGGGAGTACGTTCGGAGCCCCTCGGCGATGCCGAACAGCCCGATCATCACCGCGATGAACTCCACGCCCGTGAGGAGTTCGGGCGTTCCGAACGTGAACCGCTGATAGCCGGTGACCGGGTCGATTCCGACGGTCGCGACGAGCATGCCGAGCAGGCCCGAGATCATCCCCTTCGCGAGGGAATCGCCGCTCACGCTGGCGATGATCGTCAAGCCGAACACGGCCAGCGCGAAGAATTCCGGCGATCGAAACCGGAGCGCCGCGTCCGCGACGACCGGCGAGAAGAACATGAGCACGAGCACGCTGATGACGCCGCCGATAAACGACGCGACGGTGCTCATGCGGATCGCTCTGCCGGCTTCGCCCTTCTGAGAGAGCGGATAGCCGTCGAAGATCGTCGCCGCGGCCGACGGCGTTCCCGGGGTTCGGATCAGAATCGCCGGAATCGACCCCGCGTAGACCGCGCCGCCGTAGATGCCCAGCAAGAGCATCATCCCGGTCGCCGGCTCCATCGTGAAGGTAAACGACAGCAGGACCGCGATGGTCATCGTCGCCGTCATCCCGGGGATCGAACCCATGAGCAGGCCGAGGAGGATCCCGGCGATCATCAGGCTCAACACGACCGGATCCATGACGTTCGCGAACCCCTGCAGGATGTGTTCGACCGCCATTAGAACACCACCAGCGGGAGCTGCGGCAGGAGCCGCGAGACGGGGAGGATTTGGCTTTCCGGCAACCGGACCATGAAGATTCGACTGAAGACGTAGAACAGCAGAATCGGGAAGCCGATCGAGAGGGCGGCGATCAGGAGTTTCGACCGCACGTCAGAGTAGTACAGCACGATCGGGAGGAACAGCATCGTCCCGACTAAAAAGCCGGTATACTTCATCAGAAAGACGTATGCGAACAAAATCCCGCCGATGGCGACGATCGGTGCGACTTCGACGTCGCTCAGGTCGAGTTCCGTCTCGTCGTCGGTCGTCAGGTCTACGATAGCGAACAGAATGATCCCGGCGGACAGCATGATCGGGAAGAACCCGGGACCGAGCTCACCCCCGTCGGGGAACTGGTTCGCGTGGTAGATAACAGCGAGCGAAAACAGTATGAAAGCTATCGAAAGCGGATTCGACTTCACCGTCTCCGCGTCGATCTGACGGATATTGCGCGTCATCTTTTTTATAATCATTAATCTCCCGTCCTCGTAATACACTGCCTCTCACGGACCAGCATAAATTTACTGATCTCGAGGTCTCGAGCGCGGTCTTTCGGAACTTCCGGCTCCGTGACGGTTCACCGCGATGGGCCGAGAACGATGCGTTCGGTCTCGTTCCGGCCGCTCGCTCGAGTCCGCAAACGGGTGGGATTACCGACAGGTTTAATTAGCGGTGTGCCGCATCAGTACCTGCTAATGACCCTGAGTAGCGTAACCGACGGTATCGACCAGGTTCAGTTCGAGCACGTACGGGTGCTGGTACTCGAGGACGTGCCGGAGGGCCGGACGACGCTGGTCGACACCGCGTTCGAGGAGAACGGCGAGGAACTCGTCGACACCCTCGAGGCGGAGTACGGAGATATCGACCGCGTCATTCTCACGCACGGTGACCACGGCCACCACGGCGGTCTCGAGCACGTGATGGAGGCCTTCGACCCGACGCTCGTCGTGCCGGCCGACGAGACGAAACTCTACGACCACTTCGAGGAGGCGGGGATGGACGTCGACCCCGACGTCGCCTACGAGGACGGCGACCTGCTCGAGGGCGACATCCGCGTCATTCAGGTGCCCGGTCACACCGAAGCGACGTCGGCCCTGCTGCTCGAGGATCGGGGCGTCCTGATCTCCGGCGACGCGCTGGACGGGTCCGACCGCGGCGGGATGCCGCCGGGGTACCTCCTCCCGCCGCCGGCGCTGTTCAACATCGATCACGAGGCCGCCGAACTCAACCTCTACGACCTGCTCGGGTACGACTTCGATACGGTGCTGGTCTTCCACGGCTCGCACGTCTTCGAGAACCCCAAGCAGAAACTCGACGACTTCCTCGTCGAGCGGGAGTGGAACGAGTGGGACCCGCGCACCGACGACTGAGCCGTCCGATCGACAGGGGTGGCGATCGATAGGATCCTCGGTCCTCTTCGGTCCGTTCGGGACTGTCTTTTCGCGATCGGCGGATCGAGGTGACGTCCACAGAAAGCGACTGTCCGACCGTCCGGTAGCGGCTCACGAGTATCCGACGGCAGTGGTTCGTTCGTTTCCGTCGGTCTCCGATCCCGAGTCCGTCCCGCTCGCCCGTCAGCCGGACGGGTCCGTGTCGATACTGCTCCGAACGCGAGGGCGAGAACCCGAACTCCCCGCGACCGAAACGACGACCTCGGGAGGCGAGCGGCAGCTACCGGTCTCTCCGGCCGACGGCAAGACTGCGATTCAGGCGCGGAGGACGGAGACGTCGAAGACGGGTTTGCAGGTCTCTCCCTCGAGGAACGTTTCGAAGGCCTCGTCGGCCTCGAGGAGGCTGAAGCGATCGTCGAGGAACGTGGCGTGATCGACGTCGCCCGAGCCGATCAGTCGGAGCGCGCGTTCGAAGTCCTCGTACATCGCGCTGTAGGTACACTGGAGATCGATCTCCGATCGGACCAGCGGCGTGAACTCCATCGTCGTCTCGCCGGTCTGGCCGACGAGGACGATTTGGCCGCCCTTCCGGACCTCGTCGACGGCCATCGTCAGCCCCGACGGGTGCCCGGTCGTGTCGAAGACGACGTCGTAGCCGACGCCGTCGGTCAGGTCCTCGCGATAGGCCTTGAGATCGTCGTCTTCGACGTTGATCGTCTCGAAGCCGAGTTCCGCCGCGAGCGGTAGCCGGTAGGCGGTGTCCCGCCCGACGCCGGCGACTACGACGTCGGCGCCCTGCGCGTTCGCGACCTGCGCGGCGAGAATTCCCATCGGTCCCGGACCCGCGACGAAAACGCGGTCGCCGGGCTTGACGCGCGAGTTTCGGATGACCGCGCGAGTGGTGATCGCCGTCGGTTCGACGAGCGCGGCGTGTCGGGGCTCGACGTCGTCGGGAACCGGGTGGAGGTCCTCTTCGGGAACGGCGATGTATCCCGCGTACGCGCCGTCGTGATCGACGCCGGTGATCTCCTTGTTCGGGCAGACGTTCGCCTGTCCGACCTCGCACTGATAGCAGTCGCCGCAGCTGCGGATCGGTCGTTCGACGACGCGGTCGCCGACCGAGAACTTCGTGACGTCGTCGCCGACTTCGACGATGCGGCCGGTGTACTCGTGGCCGATGATCGTCGGTAGCTCCATCCGCTCGAACGACGACTTGAACGCGTAGATGCCGGCGTCGCTCCCGCAGAGTCCGGCGTACTCGACCTCGATCAGTGCCTCGTCGGCTGCCGGTTCAGGCGTCTCGACGTCGACGAGTTCCATACTCCCAGCACTACGACTGGTCTTGGCTAAACCGCGCATAGACCCAGTTCAGTCCGGGCCAGCTATAAACTTGTGGATGGCGTTCCCGCGCCGTCGATCGGTTCGAACCGGCCAGTAATGCGAGTATCGTATTACTATCCTACGCATTCCTCTCAGAAATGCGTGGTACGATATTACTGTTCGAAGAATTTAAATACCTGGAAACACCTGCTATGAGTAGAATGGTAGCGAATACCAATAGCGAGCGTGGGGTGCTGAATCGACGGACCGCCTTGAAGACCCTCGGTGCGACGGGACTCGCGATGACGGCGGGCTGTATCGGCGACCTACAGGGCGGCGACTGGCCGTCGCGACAGGTCGAGATCGTCTCGCCGTGGTCGGCCGGTGGCGGTGCGGACCGGACGAGCCGTGCCGTCGCCGACGCGGCCGAAAATCACACCGACGTCTCCTGGAACGTCAGCAACCAGACCGGCGGTTCCGGATCCGTCGGGATGAGCGCCGCCGCGAACTCCGATCCGGACGGCCACACCCTGGGCTGTACGGCGCCGGAGATCGCGTTGTTCCAGCACCTCGATATCGCCGAGCTCGGGCCCGACGACATCACGCCGATCATGCAGTACACCGAGTTCCCGGCCGCGCTCGTCGTCCACCAGGATTCGGACATTTCCTCGCTCGACGACTGGATCGCCTACGGCGAGGACAATCCGGGGGAACTCCAGATGGCCAACTCCGGGAACGGCTCCTCGTGGCACATGGCCGCGGCCGGTATCGCCGACGAGGCGGGCATCGACGTCGAACACGTCTCGTACGACGGTGCCGACCCCGCGATGACGGCCGTCGTGAACGGCGAAGCCGACTGTACGGCCGTCGGCGCCGCCGAAGTGGCGCCGCAGGTTCGGGACGGCGACCTCGAGGCCCTCGGCGTCGCGTTCAGCGAACAGGTCGACTCGCTGCCGGACACGCAGACGATGAAGGAGCAGGGACTGGACATCGAGATCGGCTCCTGGCTGGGTCACTTCGCGCCGGCGGACATCGACGACGAGACCCGCGACGCGATCGTCGACGTCTACGAGTCGGTCTACGACGACGACGACTTCGTCGAGTTCATGGAGAACAACAACTTCATGCGCGTCCAGCGCGGCCCCGAGGAGTTCAGCACCTTCCTGGACGAGCAACACGAGTACTACGGGAACCTCGTCGAGGAACTGAACATCAGCGCGTAACGTAATCGATCGAATCCGACGACGATTTTCTCTTCGCGGGGTTCGGGTACGTCAGCGTCCACTCCCGATCGAGCAGCCGGTCGTCGAGTTTCTCGAGGGACTCTTCGCGGACGCTCGTCCCGTGGCGGACCAGTACCGCGTCGATCTCGTAGTCGAACAGTTTGACCAGGTTCCGTTCCGAGACGGCGTGGCCACCGTCGTCGAACCGCTCGGCCGGCGGCACGAGATACCCCGGCGGTAGACCGCGCCGCTCCGACCCCTCGAGCGTGTCACCGCCGATCAGCGTCCGGTCGTCGCTCGAGTGACCGCGGCGGCGGGTCGTTCTCCGGGGACCGATAGATTAACGTGGCTCTCCGCTGTCGATCAGACCATGCACGCGATCGAGCACGACGTAGAGCGACCGGACCGCGACGTCGTATCGGCCTTTGAGGAGATTCCGAGCACCATCGTCTCCGACGTGACGGGAAACATCGGTCTCTCGATGGATT
Organism: Haloterrigena gelatinilytica; assembly: GCF_013342145.1. NCBI lineage: Archaea > Methanobacteriati > Methanobacteriota > Halobacteria > Halobacteriales > Natrialbaceae > Haloterrigena > Haloterrigena gelatinilytica. Next base: position 2,623,853 of record NZ_JABUQZ010000001.1, read on the forward strand.
CCGGACTCCGGCCCGCCTACGACGATATCGAGATGGCGGGATCCGCGATCACCGTCAACGCCTCGCCCGGCGACAATCTGATCATCCACAAAGCGATCACGCTGGCGGAACCGGGCGACGTCCTCGTTATCGACTCCGAGGGGTTCACCGAGACGGGCCACTTCGGCGAACTCATGTGCAAGTCCTGCCAGGTGAACGGAATCGGCGGGATCGTCATCGACGGCGCCTATCGTGACAGCAGGGAGATCGCCGAGATGGAGTTCCCGGTCTACGGCCGCGGCACGCATCCCCGAGGCCCGCTCAAGCAGGATCCGGGTTCGATCAACGTCCCGATCTCCTGTGGCGGCGTCACCGTCGAGCCCGGCGATATCGTCGTCGGCGACGACGACGGCCTCGCCGTCGTCCCGCGTGCGAGCGCCGACGAAATCCTCGAGCGAGCGTACGACAAACTCGAGTCGGAAGACGACGTCCGCGAGGAGCTGGTGGAGGGCGAGTACCTCTTCGAACTCAACAACTACGACAAGCTGTTCGAGGAGATGGACGTCGTCGGTCCGGAAGACTCGATCCAGTAACGTTCGGCCCTCGGTCTGTTCTCGAGACGTCGCCCCGATTCGCTCGGCGTCGACGGATCGGCCCGACCTACTACTAATCGTCACTCGTTTGAACGACCGGTCCGCCCGCCGACGGAGAGCAGTTTCAATATGGTCGAAACGACACGGAGGGCTTAAGAGATCCTGTACCAATGTACTACCATGACCGACGGCGATCAAACGGAGACGCGGCGGCTGAAGAGCGTCGACCAGTCTTTCACGATCGTTGAATACCTTCGCGACCGCGACGGGGCGACGCTGTCCGAACTCGCCGAAGACCTCGAGATGGCGGTCAGTACGGCCCACATCCACCTGTCGACGCTCGTCGAGAGCGGCTACGTCGTCAAGGAGGAGAACGTGTACGACTGCAGTTTTCGGTTTCTGGCCGCCGGCGGAGAGATGCGCGACGGAATGGCGCTCTACCAGGCGGCGAAGCCGGAGGTCGACGACCTACGGGAAAAATCCGGGGAGCACGCGAACCTGACGGTCGAGGAGAACGGCTATGCGGTGCAGTTGTACAAATCCCAGAGCCCGGAATCGATCGACGACAACGCGCCGCTGGGTCGTCACCTCCACCTCCACTCGACGGCGACGGGGAAGGCGATTCTCGCCCAACTCTCCGCGGAGGAACTCGACGCAGTCGTCGAAAAACGCGGGCTGCCGGCCGTTACCGATAACACGGTCACGAGCCGGGACGCACTCGAGGACGAACTCCGGGAGATTCGGGACCGGGGATACTCCATCAACCGCGGCGAGCACTTCCCCGGCGTCAGTGCGGTCGCGACTTCAATAACATCGGAACCGGACGACGTGATCGGCGCGATCAGCATCAGCGGACCGCGCAGCCGAATGGAGACCGATCGGATCGAAGCCGAACTCGCTCCCGAACTCCTCAATAAGAAAAATATAATCGAGCTCAAGATACGCCAGTACGAGTAGCGCTCGTATCCGTATCCGGTACCGTTGTCAAGCGGCCTGCTCGCAGCGTAGACACTCCGGTACCGAATTCGACCCTTCGACGTCTACCGGCTATCGAGAGCACCGTTGTCCGACAATTTGTTTACAGCGGCACTCCGTATTCCGTCTTCGTTACTTTGCCCGAATCGAACGGTCGCTATCGTCTGGGTTTACAAGCATACTTTCGTAATAGTACGGGCCGTGAAGAAGCGTGTTCCAATATCATTGGAAATTCGGTGGCGTTGTCGATCGACTCCGCGAGTCGGCATCGTTCGTTCGTCGGGCGACGGCTCCCGCTCGAGGACTCGACGGCACGAACAGCGGCCCCGCTCTCTGATCGGACTGTCGAAGTAGAGAAATACGGAAGCGATGGATCTGGCCCAGATACGGGATCGCCTAGAACCCAAACTCGTTCGTGTCTGGTCGAAGTCCCTAGTGGACACGCCCAACGAAGCTGATAATCCGTTACTATCAGTCTCTGGCACAGCCAATGGAGGCGATACGTTCGGATCGTTCATGTGTGCCACGAGCACCCACTGGTGTATCACAGCCCCGACGAGTTAGGCGAATTCGCGACTCGGCGGTACGAATCCGGCAGGCAATTATCGACGAGTTCGAGATATACGGAGTATTGCTCGATCGGTACTGTGTCATCTGCTTGTCGATCACCGGTTACTGTCGTCTCTATATCTCGTTTCTCACTGCAACCGTTGCGTTCGAGTCCCGCGATCGCGTTCGGACCGTTCTCGCACCGAGTTCACCGAACCGGTTTCCGGACGTTCTCACCGTCGAAACCGGAAGCGACCGCCAAACCGTCTCTCGGAACGGAATCGGTACTCGTGGCGAAAAGATATAGCACTATTTGATTTACCACTCGATTCGTCTGCCACTCCCGCTGATCGAGGGTAGCTCGAGGGAGCCCGACCGGTCCACTCGAACCACAGCAGAAAAACCACAAGCTCTGAAATCGATCATACCAGGGCTCTCAAATCGTACGTCCGGCCGTGTGCAAGGCGAACAATTATTTGTACGGCCGCTAAAGCCGCCGTATGCGACTTTTATATCTGTGGCAATCACAAATTACAAAAGTACCTCTGTAATCTATCGTATCGATTACGTACATAATACATCCTACAAAATGTCTCTCGGTCCCGGTACTACCGCCGATTCACACACGTTCTATCTGTGATGTTTCGGCCTTCCGACAATGAGGTGAGGCGGTGTGCCGGAACCTCGCGCTGGTTCGTTCCGAATCTGAACCCTAGTCTCCGGGGACGACGAGGATCCGAACGTTTTTCGTCTCCTGACGACTATACGAACGTAGTGACCGATCGTTCCAGTTCGACTGATTCGGAGGCGGTGTGTACGTGCAAGCTCGGGCGGGTCGCGACGCAGTACGAGCTCGCGGGTCTCAACGACGACCTGGTCGCCTACTGGACTGGGGACGGAGACGACCAGCGCAGCACGCGCGAGCTCGCGACGTACGTCAATCACCGCGTGCTCGAGGCGGCGCTCGAGGAGGCGGACATCCCGCCCAAAGAGGGAGAGGTCGAGAACACCTATCGACTGTTGACCGACGACGACGTCAGTAGCGGGACCCGGGTTCAGACCCGAAACGAGCTCCAGCGGGACGGCGTTCCGATCGACCGAGTCGAGTCGGATTTCGTCTCCCACCAGACGGTCTACAACCACCTTACCGACTGTCTCGGTGCGAAACTCGAGACGCCGAGCGATGAAGAACGGCTGGAGAGAAGCAGCGAAAAGCTCGGTGCGTTACAGAATCGGACTGCGGCCGTTACGGCGGACACCGTCGCCCAACTCGAGCGCAACGAGGTCGTCGCCATCGGCGACTTCGACGTCACCGTCTCGGTTACGGTGACCTGTGAGGACTGCCTGCAGGAGTACACCATCAGGGAACTCCTCGAGAACCGGGCGTGTGATTGTCACGCGTCGGACGCGGACGGCGCATAATCCGCTCTGTCGTCGAAACCCGGAACCGGCAAATTCTCACGAGTGGCTGAAGTGGGAATATCTATATGTGTGGGGACAGTACACCGGTGCATGGAACCTGGACTGGATACGAAACAACGAGACATTCCGGGGGCGGCCACCCTTTCGGTCGATAACATCGGGGGTATCGACGAAACGGAGGTTACGTTTCACCGCGGGGTGACGGTGCTCTCCGGTCGCAACGCGACCAACCGAACATCGCTGCTGCAGGCGATCATGGCGGCGCTCGGAAGCGAGCAAGCGAGTCTCAAAGCCGACGCCGACGAGGGCCACGCGGTCCTCGAGTTCGGCGACGAGACGTACCGGCGGACGCTCGAACGACGGGGCGGAACGATCGTTACCGACGGCGATCCGTATCTCGACGATCCGGAACTCGCCGATCTGTTCGCGTTCCTGCTCGAAACCAACGAAGCGCGACAGGCCGTCGCCCGCGGCGACGACCTCCGCGAACTGATCATGCGGCCGGTCGACACCGACGCGATCAAGGCCGAAATCGAGCAGTACGAACAGCAGAAACGCGAGCTCGACGAGCGGCTGTCCGAACTCGACGATCTCGAGAACCGGCTGCCCGACCTCGAGGCGAAACGGACGCGTCTCGCCGACGAGATCGAGTCGCTTCAAGAGGACCTCGAAGAGGCCCGCGAAGAACTCGAAGAGACGAACGTCGACGTCGAACAGCGTCGAGAGGAAGAGTCCGAACTCGAGGAGAAACTCGCGGAGCTTCGCGACACTCGCTCGGAGCTCGAAACCGTCCGCGACCGCATCGAGACCGAACGCGAGAGTATCGAGGCTCTCGAGGACGAACGCGACGAGGTCGAGGAACGTCTCGAGTCGCTCTCGTCGGGCGACGAGACGGAGGTCAGCCGCCTCGAAGCCGAAATCGACACCCTCCAGACGAAGAAGGCGGAACTCTCCGACGAGATCTCGCAGCTACAGAGTACGATCCAGTTCAACGAGCAACTGCTCGACGAACAGGAATCGGTCCTTCCGGACGCCGCCACTGAGGACGATGACGGCCCGGTTACGGATCAGTTGCTCGCGGACTCGGAGTCGGTCACCTGCTGGACCTGCGGCTCGTCGGTTCCCCGCGACCAGATCGAGACGACGATCGAACAGCTCCGGTCCGTCCGACAGGAGCGCATCGAAGAGCGCTCCGAGATCAGCTCCGAACTCGACGAGCGCCGGGAGACGCTCTCGGAGATCAACGAGAACAAGACCGAGTACCGGCAGACTCAGCGTCGCCTCGACTCGATCGACGACGAACTCGACCGGCGACAGGGCCGGCTCGACGATCTGATCGACGACCGCGAGGCCCTCACCGAGGAGATCGACGATCTCGAGACGACGATCGACGACCTCGAGACCGACGACTACAGCGGCGTCCTCGACCAGCACAAGGAAGTCAACCAGCTCGAGTTCGAACTCGAACGCAAGGAGCGCGAGCGCGAGGAGATCGACGACGAGATCGACGAGATCGAACAGCGCCTCGACGACCGCGGCAATCTCCAGGAGCGTCGCGAAGACATCACCGACGAGCTGACGGATCTCCGGACGCGCATCGATCAGATCGAGGCCGACGCCGTCGAGGGTTCAACGAACACATGGAGAACCTCCTCGAGGCGCTGGGTTACGATAACCTCGACCGAATCTGGATCGACCGGACGCGCCGCGAGGTCCGCGAGGGTCGCCGGAAGGTCGAGCGATCGTCGTTCGACCTCAAAATCGTCCGCAGTACCGACGAGGGCGCGGCCTACGAGGACACGATCGGGCACCTGAGCGAGAGCGAACGAGAGGTGACCGGTCTCGTGTTCGCGCTCGCGGGCTATCTCGTCCACGACGTCTACGAGACGGTCCCGTTCATGCTGCTCGACTCCCTCGAGGCGATCGACTCCGAACGGATCGCCAAGGTCATCGAGTACTTCGAGTCCTACGTGCCGTATCTCGTCGTGGCGCTGCTGGACGAGGACGCGCAGGCCGTCGACGTCGAGCACGAGGTCGTCTCGGACATCTAATCGCGGCGACGCAGTCGTCGAATTTCTTTCAGTCGGCATCCACGCAGCCGATAGCAGTCCGTGTCTCGCCTCCATAAATCACATATCGCGATATAGAATGGCGTCATTCGAACTGATAGAGTGGTCGACGGTGAGCGAGAGCCCTAAATCGCTGGACGACTCCACGCTGGCGTCTCGTGGATCGTTCCTCGGATGCGGACGTGGCGGGTTGCTCTCGTCGCCTCGAGCAGGAGCGCACCAATTACCATCCTACTGTACTATTTTTTAATCCGAGATTTCCGATCGCTGTCGGAGTGATCTGACCAGTACAGATAATTCCGAAGGACAATCTATCCACAGTACTCGCGAATATCGTGCCCATATCGGACGTATTCTAACCCAATATCCGGATCTGGACGAATGAAATCGAAATAATCAAAGATATCGTTGCAATCCAATCGGTGATAACCGATATACCCAATAACAGGCGGAAAACGCTGTCCCGAGAGCAAATCGATTCGGTCATTCGATCGGATCGGCCAAATGAAACATGAACGATAACAGAGTATTTGTGAGAGTTATAATTATATAGACATACGAGAGGAGACCCTCGAGCAGGAGAAGAAAGAGCACGTTCGGCGGCTGCAATGAAGAACGAGCGTCGCTCGCTGTCCGGGAGAGCGTCGTTTCGAGCGAACTGACGGACCGTCTCTCCGACAGCCCCGCCGAAACCGCCACAGCGGCCCGCTCGAGTCGGTCTCGAGCGATGAGGATATCTATACGCTTTTACGTGCCCGTTACGGAGACGATAGCATGCCCACGATGACGGACGATCACGTGCCGAGAGGCGGTGACACCGATGGGTGACGAACCGACGCCACCGGGCGACCTCGGCACCGAGGCCGACGGCGGCGTTCGTACCTACACCGTCCGCCTCGAGCTGGTCGACGAGCCCGGCGAGTTACTCGCTGCGCTGGCACCGATCGCCGAAAACGGCGGCAATCTCATGAGTATCCACCACGAGCGCGGCAACATCACGCCGCGGGGACACATTCCCGTCGAGGTCGACCTCGGCTGTCCGCCGGATCGGTTCGACGATATCGTCGCCGCACTCCGGGAAACCGGCGTCAACGTCATTCAGGCCGGCGCCGAACGCTACGGCGAGGAGATCAGCGTCGTGCTGGTCGGTCACCTCATCGAGACGGACCTCTCCGATACCCTGCTGGCGATCGAGAACGAGACGAGCGCCGCGGTCCTCGACCTGTCGCTGTCCGCACCGCAGGGAACCGGCGATATCTCGAGCGCCCGAGTGCGACTCGCGATCGACTCCGGGCGGTCCGAGGCGGTCTTCGAGACCATCCGATCGGTCAGCGAGGAGAAGGATCTCACCGTCGTCGAACCGCTGCTCGGAGGTGACGCCTGATGCGACTCGCGATTCTCGGTGCGGGCGACGTCGGGCGATCGGTCGCCGACCTCGCCGGCGAGTACGGTCACGAGGTCGTCGCCCTCGCCGACTCGACGAACGCCGTCATCGACGACGACGGTATCGACGTCGAGGGCGCCCTCCAGCGCAAACGCAGCGGCGAACCCGTCGGCGTCGACGACCCCGACGACGTCTTCGAGGGCGAGTACGACGTCCTCGTGGAGGCGACGCCGACGACGCTCGGCGACGCCGAACCCGGATTCTCCCACGTCGAACGCGCCCTCGAGGCCGACCGCCACGTCGTGTTGGCCAACAAGGGGCCCGTCGCCGAACGGTACGAGGAGGTGCGGGCTCTCGAGGCCGACAGCGAAGGGTCGGTGCGATTCGAGGCGACCGTCGGCGGCGCGATTCCCGCGCTTTCGACGGTCGAAGACTGCATGCCGGAGAACGTCACGGCGGTCCGCGGCGTGCTCAACGGCACCGCGAACTTCATCCTGACGCGGATGGCCGCCGAGGGCCTGGACTACGAGCACGTCCTCGCGGAAGCCCAGGATCTGGGCGTCGCCGAGGCCGATCCCACCTTCGACGTCGACGGCACCGACGCCGCACTCAAATTCGTCATCCTCGCGAACGTCCTTTCCGACGGCGGCTTCGCTCTCGAGGACGCGGAGGTCGAGGGAATCCAGAACATTCCGGGTAGCGCGCTGAATCTGGCCGCCGAAGACGGCCGAACGATTCGACTGATCGGCGAAGCCACCCGCGAGGGCGTCCGCGTCGGGCCGCGACTCGTTCCCGAGAACGGTCCCCTCGCCGTTACCGGCACCCGGAACATCATTCAGATCGAAACCCGCAACGCCGGTTCCTTACACTCCAGCGGGCGCGGCGCCGGCGGTCCCGAGACCGCCACCGCCGTCCTCTCGGACGTCAACCGGCTGGCGGATCACTGACGGGACCGTCGCGCAACGGTCCTCGCGGGTCGGTTTCGATTCATTTGCCGTCCGTTTTGCGAGCCATCGTCCGAACGGGGAGTGTGAGCGCTTTCGTCGACATCGAACAGTCGAGGGATCGCTCGATCGATTCGATTCGACGCGACTGTCACCGTCGTAAATCTGCTCTCGCTCGCGCGCGAGTAGCGCAGCGCGGAGTTCCCGCTGCAGGAACGACGATCCGCCGCCATAAGTGGCTGAATTATGATACAATCGGTCGTTTCGACTCGGCCTCAGACAGTAATAATGATGATGAACGGAACGCATCTCTTCCGGAGAGTGTTCGTCCTATTCCCAGCGTAGAACAGCTGTAGCGTCCGTTTCGAGGACGCTCCATCTGGTTACTGTCGCGACGTCACGCCGAATTCAGCGGTCGCCGCAGTACGAACTCTCGAAATATTTTTATGCGGAGGATTGGTAGCCCGTATCATGACTGCCGACGGTTTCGCCCTCGCCGCAACAACGAACGATCTGACACGGGAGCCGAAAGCTCGTGACACCGCTGACATCATCGAGTTCCGGATGGACAGCGCGGAGGACCCGATCGAACAACTCGCCAACTACGACGGCGACCTGCCGATTCTCGCCACGAACCGCTCGCGGTGGTTCGGCGGCCACGCGGCCGACCGCGGCCGATTGGATCAGTTGATGGCCGCCGCCGAGTTCGACGTCGTCGAGATGGTCGACGTCGAACTCGAGACGGCGCGTGGCATGCAGTGGGTTCTAGAGGAGTTTCGCGAACAGGACGTGGAACTGGTGATCTCCTTCCACGAGTTCGACGAGACCCCCGACCAGGAGACGCTCGACGCGATCATCGAGGAGTGCGCCCGGTACGGCGACATCGCCAAAGTCGCGACCTACGCCGCGGATCGCGAGGACTGCCTGCGGATTCTGACGGCGATCGATACCGCGACGCAGAACGGCATTCGGGCGGCCGGAATCGCGATGGGCGAACTCGGCAGTCACACGCGCGTGATCGGCCCGCTGTACGGCTCCGCACTGGGCTACGCGCCACTCGAGTCCGACAAGAGCGAGTACGCGCCGGGGCAGTTACCGCTGCACAGGCTCGATTCGCTGATCGAGATGATCGAGGAGAGCGGCACGGACAGCCGGATTTTCGACCAGCTGGACGAGGAGTATCCGAGTCGGCAGGAAGTTACGCAGACCGAGTGAGAGCGAAGCGACTCGCGATGTGGCGTCGGTTCGTGTTCGGTTCACAGCGAGTCTCGGAGACGGGATCCGATCTCGCGTCTCGAGCTCTCGATTTTCGCAACGAATCGATTGCCCGTGAACGGGTTGCCGGTCCGTTCCCGTCCGGAACGGTTATCGATCCGAACGTACACCGTCGTCGAAAGAAATCGGAATGTTAAGGACGAGGGTCCCCTACCACCACGTACGATGACATGGCTTCGCGCGGTCGTCGCCGCTGGCCTCTCGATGGTCTTTCCCGGTGCCGGACACGTCGTGATCCGGGACTGGCTTCGAGCCCTGCTCTTCGCCGGCCTCTACTTCGTCACGTTCTGGCTCTTCTTCCCGGTCGATCAGATCGCAACGGCCGAGTCGTTCGCCGAGGCGATGACGATCACCAGCGAGGTCGACATGCTGTCTCAGTTGACGCTCCTGTTCGTCAACCTCATCGCGGCGTTCGACGCCATCATCCGGGCGCTCGAGTTCTCGCCGAACGCCGCCGGAGACGACGGCGGAGCTACCTGCCCCGAATGCGGCAAGGAACTGGACGAGGACCTCGAGTTCTGTCACTGGTGTACGGCCCGCCTCGAGCCGAGCCCCGACGAGGAACCGGCCCAGACGTAATCCGTCAGCCCCGCTCGAGTGACCGGCGTTACCACCACGCACCCGTGATATAATCACACTAGTAGTACATCGACGGAGCCCTTTTCACCGATCGCTTGGTACGGCGGCTATCAGGTCGGTCTCGGCGACCGACGGACGTGATTTCGAATGCACGCAAAGGGAGACTACGACGAGCGAGAGGCGACGGCGGATCGAGCGTTCGACCACTACGCCAGCTACGAGGACGGCGACGGCACCGTCATCTGCGATCGGCGGACCCCGTCCGCGTGGATCCGATCGACGACCGTGTGGTCGTGCCGGCGGTGAGCCGTAGCCGCGCCGGCGGCATCAGCCCGACGTCAACCGGTCGTCGCGCTCGATCGTAATCGATCGATCGCCGACGCCGGTGACCGTGCCGTCGATCGGGGCGTGCTGGGCGATGCTGATCCCGTCGGCCGGCCGGGCGATCATCTCGCCGGTCTCGAGTTCGTCGCCGACCGTGACGATCGGCTCGCTCGGCGTGACGATCCCCTCGAAATCGGGGTTCGTGATCAGTGGCACTTCGACGCGATCCGGACGGAGCGCTTCCGTCGGGGCCGTCTCGTGGACAGACTCCTTCCACGCCGCCGGCGCGAGGACGTTGACCCGACCGCCGCTTCCGATGGTGTTCTCCTCGACGACCGACTTCTCCATCACGAGCAGGCAGTTCGTTCGCTTGCGGACCCCGAACGCGTCCGGAGCTGAGTCGATCTCGAAACACCATCCCGGACCGCCGTCGAGGATGACCTCGTTGTCGGCGAGTTCGTCCGTGCGACCCGCCGCCTCGAGCAGGTCCGTCGCCGGCGTGCCGATCGGCACCTCGAGGAACCGGTGGGTCGGTACCCGCCCGTCGACGTGGACGAACTTGCGGGTCGTCGGCTCCCCGTCGACGAGGGCGCGATAGACGTTCGAGAGCGTCTCGGTGTTCTGGACGATCCAGCCGTTGTCCATCGGGAGTTCGTTGCCTCCCATGACCACGCCCGCGACGAGCCGCATGAGGACGCTCTCCATCCCGAACTCGTACTTGTCGTCGGTGTAGGCGATGACGATCCCCGTCTCGTCTTCGGAGACCGGCAGCGCGTCCGGCGCGTAGATCGTCGCGTCGGTCGCCGCCTCGAGGTCGCCCATCCACTCGTCGCGGTCGGGCCACTTGGCGGCGATGACGATCCGATCGAACGCGCGATCGAGGAGTCCGTCGAACAGCGCCGCCAACTCCTCGGTTCGCTCGCGGCCCAGCCACTTGTCCATGTAGTAGTTCGGTTCGCTCTCCTGGTGGTTGACCAGCAGCGAGTCGACCTCGTCGAGGCGCTCCCACTTGGCGTACGTCGGGAATCCGGCGCCGCCTGCGCCCGCGAGGCCGGCGTTGCGAAGCGTCACTGCGAATTCGGGCGGTTCGACCGATCGAATGGCCTCTCGAGTAATACTCATCGTCTGCCACGTGTGACGATAACAACCACCATAGAAGTTGTTCGCCGCCGCGTGGAATTACCGGTACAAGTGATGATTTCCCCGTTTCAGGGTGTCTCGACGGGATACTGTCCGCGAAGGTGGCAACTGATCGACACGGTGCACCGAATCCGACGGAGAACGTGGGGTAAGTTACCAAATGACTATGATACAGATCCGAGAGGTCGACGAAATTGACTATTTCTCGATGATACTCTCTTCGACGGCCTCGCCGAAGTGACGCGCCGTGTCCTCGGTGTACAGCAGGAGTTCGTCGCCGGCTTCCAACTCCGTGACGGCGGTCCGGCCCTCGCCGGTGGCGACCTTGATGGTCTCGGCGTTCTGGAGGAGCGTCTCGATGCGGTCGCCGTCGTCGGTCTCGAGGGCGACCCGGAACATCGGCCGCTTCTCGATCTTGACGCGGCCGACGATGGCCTCGCGGGTGTTACCCGCGGTGTCGACGACCTGAACTTCGTCGCCGCTCTGGAGCTCCGAGAGGTACTTCGTGCCGCCGTCGGGCGTGCGGATGTACGCGTGGACGGCGCCGGCGTTGACCCGGAAGGGACGGGAGGCGACGTACGGCGATTCGGCCGTCTCGGCGTGGACGAACACGAGGCCGCGGGCCATCGAGCCGACGAGCATCCCTTCGTCGTGTTCCAGCAGGCTTCCGGTATCGACGCAGACCCGGTCGGCGCTGCCGATCTGCTCGATGTCGAGCACCTCGGCGTACTCTAAGTCGAGGGACTCGCGTTCGGCTTCGTCGCGGACCGCCACGGTCTCGCGGATCTCGTCGGGACTGTCGGAGTCGAGCAGAACCGCGTCGGCGCCCAGTTCGAGGGTTTCGAAGGCCGTCTTCGCCTCCTCTGCGGTGGTGACGCCCGCGATGAGGTTGGTCTCCTCGCCGATCCGGGCGATCAGGTTCTCGAGGGGGATGATCGTCCAGTCCTCGCCGACGATGATGGTATGGTCGGCCTCCTCGGCGGCCGTCTCGGCGAACCGCTCGTACTCCTTGCCGAGGATGCGGACGTAGGCGCCGCGCTCGACGTCGCCGTCGCGCCGGCGAAGCGTCGAGAGGTCGGCCGAGCCGGAGAAGTCTTCGGGGAGGTCGATCGTCGCGTCGCCCTCGCCGTTCTTGCCGACGACGACCGCGTCGGCGTCCGTCGTCGACTCGGCGGCGTCGTCGGCGTCCGCGTCGGTCTCGACGTCGTCGATGTCGTCGACCAGCGTCACGTCGCCGTCGGTCCGGAAGGCGGCGACGTTGATGTCGCCGAGTTCGCGCACGCGGGAGACGTCTGCTTCGTCGACCAGTACCCAGTCTGCACCCGCCTCGAGCGCGGCGGTGATCCGCGCCCGGCGGTCGTCCCAGTCGCCGACGGTGTCGTCGGCTTTGACCCAGACAGATCGCGTCATATCTCGACCCTCGAAGGGGACCGGCTTGAACGTGGCGAATGCCGCAGGGCGGGCGGACCCGTCCGCGATTGCTGTCGGCTGTCCGGGACGGTACCGATAGATGTCGCCGAGCAGTCACGTCTTCGCCGGCGAGTCGCCGTCTTCGATCGAGAACCGACTCGAGGGCGGTGTGGGACCGGGCGGCGTTCGGTGCGCTCCGCGGCCCGTCGGAAAATTGCTCGCAGTACCGATCGTATCTGTAGTAACGATAGTACCGATAGTAACGATACTTTCTCAGAAGTAGATAACGTATGGCGGCGAGATGACACGCATATGGGTCAGCGACAGTCCCCCGCGGGAGACGGTTCCGGGATCGCGAACGACGGTCCGTCGGTCGACGAAGCGGTTCGTCGACTCGAGGTCGACGCGGTCGCCGACGTCGCCCGCGCGGCGTTCGATCACGCCGGCGAGCTGGCGGCCCTGCAACACGGCCACGCCCCGGCCGTACTGGGGGCCGTTCGGCTCGCGACCCGGCGGAGCCGACGTCCGACGGTCGACCGCGAGGAGCTCGCGGCCGCGTTCGACGTCGACCCCGACGACGTCGTCGCGGCCGAATCGGAGCTGTCGCGCCACCTCGGCTCGCCGGCGCCGGAGTCGGAAATCGCGTCGTTGCGGCGCCGGTTGATCGTCGCCCGCGAGCTGCTGGCCGCCGCCGAGCGCGGGACTGTCGCTGGCCCCGATCTGCCCGGTTCGTATCTCGCCGCTGCCGCCCCGTTCCTGCTCGCTCGAGCGGCCGACGGTCCCGTCTGTCTCGACGACCGCGAGGCGGCCTTCGACGAGGCGAGCCTCCGCGCCCACGTCGAGCGACTCGAGGCCGACCTCGAGTGCGCTCGGCTGGGGACGAAGCTAGCCGCGCTGGTCGCCGACGAGTAGGTCGCCGCTGACGGTCGCTTCTCCCACCGCACCGCGCCGCCGCGTCGGCGTCCGCACCGCCCGATCGGTCCGGTCCCCGACGCTTCGGCCCTCCACCCGCCGACCGCCGGCGTCGACGCGCCGGCCCTTCCCTGCTTCGGCCCTCCAGTCACTACCGGACGGTCGGGTCCCGCGGTCGCTCAGCCTCGAGCCTCGGATTCGTAATCGTACTCGACGCCGTCGACCGCCGCGAGCTTGTGTTTGAACGCCCGGTAGGCGTTTTCCCCCTGCTCGGTGAGTTCGACGACGCGACGCCGGCCGACGGATTCGATCGTGACGTAGCCGTCGTCCGCGAGCGGCTCGAGCACGTGCGTATCGAGGACCCGGAAGGCGCCCTTGTCCTCGCCGCCGCGATCCTCGGGCGGCCGTCGGTCGGCCATAAAGGAGAGGTTCCGATCGCGAGCGTACTCGATGAGGTCCTTCTTCTTCGGCGGCGTCGTCCGCGCGTCGTGATACTCCTCCCAGTCGGACGGTTCGGCGAGAAAGTCCATGATCGCGACCTGGTCGGGCGTGGGCGAGTCGATCGGATACGCCGGGAGCTGTTCGGTTTCGGCGACGCCCGCCGAGATCGGGTCGCGCTCCCCGTCGTGGTCGTAGGATTCGGGTTCGACGTAGTAGGCGCGAGCGTCCGTCGAGACGTCCATACACGCCATCGTCGCGCCGATGGCGGGGATCGTCCCCGCGCCGGAGACGTTGACAGAGACGTCGTCGTCCGCGTGTTTCGCCGCGAGGGTCGTCACGATACCGAGGACGGCGTAGACGTCCGTCAGGTCGCACGCTCGAGTCCTCACCTCGGGAACGGCCGACTCGAGTTCCGCTCGGAGGTCGTCGTGGTAGTCGGCCGTCCCGGTCCGCGCCCCCGCATCGGTGCCGTCGTCCTCGAGCAGGTAGACGAGATCGGCCCGTTGGTTCCGGATCGGCCCGAGGATCCGGTCGTACTCGTAGCCCAGTGGCACGATGTGCACTCGTTTGACGACGTCCATACACCGACAGGTGCCGCGGTGAAAATAACGGCTGCGAAAAACGTCGAGCGATTGAACTTCGGCCCGCGAGCGCCAACCACTGTGTGAAAGAGACCCTCACACTGTCGAAACCTTAAGAACGAACACGACCGTACGTGTCGTAGATGGCTGCGTACGACGCGATCTGTTTCGATCTCGATAGCACCCTCTGCGAGCCGACTCGGGACGCCGCGACGGTGCTCGAGGCGGCGTTCGAGCGGGCCGGCATCGACCCGTTTTGCGCGCCGGCGGACCTGCGAGCGGCCGTACCGTCGCTCCCGACGGCCGAAACGGATCGCGAGTTCTACGAGAACCTCTTCGCCGAGGTCGCGGATCGGGCCGACGTCGATCCCGCCCTCGCGCCGCGGCTGGCCGGGGCGTACCTCGAGGAACAGGATCCGACCGCCGTCAGGTTCCGTCCCGGCGCCCGGGCCGCCCTCCAGCACGCCCGCGACCGCGGGCCGGTCGGGCTGATCACCAACGGCGGCCGGCCGACTCAGACGCGAAAACTCGAGGCGCTCGGCATCGCCGACGCCTTCGACGTCAGCGTCTTCACCGAACCGAGCGCGGGGATCTTCCCGAAACCCGACGCGGCCCCCTTCGAGTACGCCCTCGGGGAACTCGGCGTGACTCCGGACGCGGCGATCCACGTCGGCGACTCGATCCGCGCCGACGTCGCCGGCGCGAACGCGATGGGGTTGGACTCGGCCTGGGTCGATCCCGGCCACGACGATGCCGACGGCGGGCCACACGCCCACGAGCCGACTTACGAACTCTCGACGCTCGAGGCGTTCGAGACGGTTCTCTGACCGGTCTCGAGTCGCCAACGCCGTTCGCTTCACTTACCGTCCCGATCGACGCGCACCGCGCGTGAACCTATTTGCGGGTCGGCGTCCGACGACGACCATGACCGCGCTGGAGCAGTTCGAGGAGACCTTCTGGGAGCGCCATTCGAACCCGAAAAGCGGCTGGAGTCGGACGCTACTGCTGCCCGCGATCCTGTACGCGATCTACGGTCGCGACTGGCGGATCGCCGCGGCCGCCGTCGCGTTTACGATACTGAACCCGCTCCTGTTTTCGCCGCCGAGAACCGACGACGCGTGGATGACGCGCGTGGTGCTCGCCGAGCGGTGGTGGACGCGAGAGCACCGGGGAGGCCTCCTCGAGCTCTCGTATCCGAACGCGCTCAACGTTCTCAACGTCCCGACGAGCGGCTACGCGGTCGTCGCCGCGTACCGGAGGCAACCGCTTCGGGCGGCGGTCGCCGGCGCCGCGGCGATGGCGCTCAAGTTCTGGTACGTCGCCGAGCTCGTCCGTCGCTACGATGCGAGACGCTCGGAGTAACGCGGAACCGAATCGAGAACCGAAAACGGAGAGTCGACCGCTCGAACAGCGGCGATCGCGTTAGCGAACCTTCTCGCCGACCTCGGCGTCGCCGTGGGTCGTCAGGAGGTCCGCCTCCTCGCCGGCGGCGAGGATCATCCCGTTGGACTCGACGCCGAACAGTTCGGCCTTCTCCATGTTCGCCAGCAGGATGCACTTCTCCCCGGGGAGTTCCGCGAGGTCGTGGAGCTGCTTGATCCCGGCGACGACCTGTCGGGTCTCGAAGCCGATGTCGACCTCGAGTCGCGCGAGGTCGTCGGCGCCCTCGATTCCTTCGGCCGATTCGATTCGGCCGACGCGGATGTCCAGGTCCTGGAAGTCCTCGAAACCGATGCGCTCGTCGGCGAGCGCCTCGAGATCGTCGGTGTCTGCCATGTCGCCCGCTTCGTCCCCGTCGGTGTCGTCGCTTTCGGTTTCCTCGTCGTCCCCGTCGTCGCCCGCGGCGGCGACGCGCTCCTCGAGTTTCTCGTTCAACTCCTCGACGCGGTCGTCCTCGATCTTCGCGAAGAGCTCGCCGGGTTCGTCGAAGTTCCGCGGCGGGGCCTCGAGTGCGTCCTCGAGGTGGGCGTCGGCGACGGCGCCGTCCTCGCCGAGCTGTTCCCAGAGGGCCTGGGCCTTGTCGGGCGCGATCGGCTCGAGCAGGACGCCGACGGCCTTGGCGATCTGGACGCAGTCGCGGATGACCTGCGCCGCCCGTTCGGGCTCCTCGTCGGTGAGCTTCCAGGGCTCGTTGCGCTGGATGTACTCGTTGCCGAACTGGGCCAGTTCGGTGGCGGCCCCGCCGATGCCCCGCAGGTCGTAGTCGTTGACGCTCTCGCGGGCGTCGCCGATGGCGCCCTCGATGCGCTCGCGGACCTCCTCGGAGACGTCCGCGTCGGGGGTGCCCTCGTAGTTGCGGTAGGCGAAGAGCAGCGAGCGGTACCAGAAGTTACCGACCGTGCCCACCAACTCGCCGTTGACCTTCTCCTGGAAGGCGTCCCACGAGAAGTCGACGTCCTGCTGGAGGCCGCCCGTCGTGGTCAGGTAGTACCGCAGCAGGTCGGGGTGGAACCCTTCGTCCAGGTACTCCTTGGCCCAGATCGCGCGGTTGCGGCTGGTCGAGAGCCCCTTGCCGTTGATCGTGATGAAGCCGGTCGCGGCGATGCCGCGGGGCTTGTTGTAGCCGACGCCCTCGAGCATCGCGGGCCAGAAGATGGTGTGGTGCTGGATGATGTCCCGGCCGATGATGTGGACGATCTCGCCGTCCTCTTTCCAGACGCGCTCCCAGTCGTACTCGTCTACCCCGACGCGCTCGGAGTACTGCTTCGTCGAGGCGACGTACTCGATCGGCGCGTCGACCCAGACGTAGAGGACGAGGTCGCTCTCGTCGGCGGCTTCGGCGGTCGGGTAGTCGATCCCCCAGTCCATGTCCCGGGTGATACACCAGTCCTGGAGGCCGTCCTCGATCCACTGGCGCGGCTGGTTGCGCGCGTTGGAGGTGCCCTCGAGGCCGTCGAGGAACTCCGTCAGGAAGTCGGCGAACTCCGAGACCTCGAAGAACTTGTGGGTGCGCTCGCGGTACTCCGCGGGGTTGCCCGTGATCGTACTCGTCGGGTCCTCGACCTCGCCGGGTTCGAGGTGGCGCTGACAGCCCTCGTCGCACTCGTCGCCGCGGGCCTTCTCGCCGCAGTAGGGACAGGTGCCCTCGACGTAGCGGTCGGGGAGGTACTGGTCGGCGTCGGGGTCGTAGGCGACCTGAATCTCCTTCTCGTAGATGTAGCCCTCGTCGTCCAGTTTCCGGACGATCTCCTGGGTCAGTTCCGTGTTCGTCTCGTCGTGCGTGTGGCCGTAGTTGTCGAACTCGACGTTGAACTGCGGGAACGTCTCCTCGTACTGCTCGTGCCACTCGAGAGCGAAGTCCTCGGGATCGACGCCCTGCTGTTCGGCGTTGACCGCGACCGGAGTGCCGTGCATGTCCGAGCCGCAGACGTAGGCCGTCTCCTGGCCGAGCGTCTCGAGGGCACGAGAGAAGGCGTCCGCGCCGATGTACCCTCGCAGGTGCCCGATGTGCAGGTCGCCGTTGGCGTAGGGCAACCCGCAGGTCACGACCGCAGGCTGGTCCGTCGGGAACTCGTCGTTGCTCATATGCATCACGAGGCGGTGCCGGGCGTAAAACCCGCCGGTTTTCGATCGACGGTGACGCTCTCTGACCGTCGCCCCTAGCCGTCGACCGACTCGTCGCTCGTCGCCGTTCCGTCACGGTCCCAGATCGACGGCAACAGCCCCAGTCGACCGCCGAACAGCAGTCCGAGGCCGACGAGCAGCAGGACGAGAAACGCGACGGTCCCCGTCGTTCCGGGGGCGACGACGACCGCGACCGCCGCGCCGACCCACGCCAGCCAGGCCAGCGCCTCCCACGGCCGCCCGCCGCGGAGCCGCCACGTCGACAGCGAGAGCGCGAAGCCCCCGACGAGAGCCGCGACGACGACCCCCTCGAGCGCCGCCGAGGCCGACGCCGCGGCCAGCACGGGGAAGCCGACGATCGTCACGACGTCGATCCGGTCCAGTGCCAGCGCCATACTCGAGGGTCGCAGCGACGCGGCAAACGGCTATCGATCGTCGCTATTCGACTGTAGAAGACGGGAGCAGAACGGTCGAGTCTCGAGGAAGCGGTAGTCGCTCGCTGCGGTAAACCGCGGTCTCGAGCCCCGATTACTCGAGCGAAAATCAATCGTCGCTGGCGACGGGCACGCTCGCGCGCACCTCGAGACGGTCCAGATCGCCGATAAAGGAGGCCAGCATCTCGCGGGTGACGTGGGGCATACAGACCACCCGAAGCTCGCCGGTAGCGGTCCGGGAGATCCGCCAGCCCTTCGCGCGCAGCGCGTCGAACGTCGATCGGGGCACGTCGGCCGCGACCAGCGGCAGCGTCGGATCGACGACGTCGTAGCCGCGTTTCTCGAGGGCGTCGGCGAGCCACTCGGCGTTGTTCTGCGAGCGAACGTACTGGCGCTTGTAGCCCTCGGGCCACAGCTCCTCCATCGCCGCCACGGCGCTGGCGACGCCGGCGCCCGACCGCGTCCCCGTGAGCGTCGCCTGGGAGGTCGACTCGAGGTAGGGCGTGTCGACGGCGAGTTCGTCCAGCAGTTCCTCGGAACGGGCGAGCAGCCCGCCGGCGGGAACCGCGGCCTGGCCCATCTTGTGAGGGTCGATCGCCATCGTATCGACCGTGGCGTGGTCGAAATTCCAGTCGTAGTCCGTAAAGGGCAGCACGAACCCGCCCCACGCGGCGTCGACGTGGAGCATGGCGTCGACCGACCGCGCGATCTCGCCGAGTTCCGGAATCGGGTCGACGCGGCCGTACTCGGTCGTCCCCGCGACGCCGATCACCAGCGCGGTCGCCTCGTCGACCGAAGCGCGGACGGCCTCGAGGTCGGCTCGGAAGTCGTCGTCGGTCGGGACGATGCGCAGTTCGACGCCGAGGATGTCCGCGGCCTTCTGGAAGCTGAAGTGGGCCGACTCGGGCATGACCACGTTCGGCCGCCGGCGCTCGGCGCGGTCGCGAGCGATGCGGACGGCCTGAATGTTCGCTTCCGTCCCGCCGCTGGCGATGTAGCCGGCCGGCTCCTCGAGGCCGGCGATCGAACCCAGCGTCGCGATCGCGTCTTCCTCGAGGGTCGAGACCGACGGATACGTCCCCGGATCGCCGGGATTTGTCGCGAGAAACCGTTCGGCCGCGTCGCGCGCTACCGGGTGGGGCTCCGTACACATCGACGACAGCACCCGGTCGAACGCTTGCGGCTCGGATTGCATATCACGCACAAGTACGTTCACCCGTTTAGACGTTGCGCTTAACGGTCCTGTCTCCGAACGGATTCCGCCGAGAGCCGTTCCGGACGGCCGCGACCGCGAGGAGAGCGCTGGCTGCAGAAATATTGATACCGCGTCAGTCGAAAGAGCCCGCTAATGGTACCGTCCGCGTCGCGGTTCGTCGAATACGTCGGCACCGGTAGCGGCGTCCTCGCGCTGTTCGTCTTCGGGTTTCTCGATGCAACGGACGTCCAGTCGATCACGATCGACCTATTGGCGGTCACCGTCCGCTTCGTCTTCCTCGAGGCGCTGTCGGCCGCCGCGGTCTTCACGTTCTTCGTCGGACTGACCGGCCTGCTGCTCGTCCGCGAGGTGTGGTCCTCGCGGGACGACCGCGAACGGGTGACCGACGGGCCGAAACTCACGGCGATCGTCCCGGTCTACCGCGACCACGCGGTGATGGACGAAAGCGTCGAGAGCCTCTGTGAGAGCGCTTACGAGAACCTCGAGGTCGCCGTCGTCGCCGAGCCGAACGACGAGGCGACCCTCGAGCGAGCGCGCGAACTCGCGGCCGAGCACGACCGCGTGGAGTGTCTGGTAAACGGCGAGCCGGGATCGAAAGCGGGGGCGATCAACTACGCCGTCCGCGAGAGCGACGCGGACCACTTCGCGGTCTTCGACGCCGACGAGCGGATCGCCCCCGAGTTCCTCCCGACGGCGATGGGCGAACTCGAGGCCGGCGCGGACGTCTTCCAGGGGCGGCGGGTCCCGCGACCGACCGGCCTCGTCGAAACGGTCGCCTACTGCGAGCGCATCGTCTTCCACGCCAGCTACAAGCTGGTCGAACTGGCCGGCTTCACGAACTGCCGCAGTTCCTCGACCGCGTTCACCCGCGAGACCCACGAGCGCGTCGGCGGCTACGACGACATGCTCACCGAGGACTTGGACTTCGCCCACGCCTGCTACCGCGAGGGGCTCGACGTCAGACAGGCCCGCCAGTGTACGAACACGATGGAAGCCCCCCACACCTGGGCCGACCTCTGGGGCCAGCGCAAGCGCTGGCGCGTCGGCCAGATCGAGGTGCTCCACGCCACCCTCGTGGACCTCCTGCGCGGACGGGTCGGCCACCGCGGCGCGATCTCGATCGGCCGGATGTGTTCGAGCCTGTTCGGCAGCCTCTTTACCCTCGCGCTGGTCTCGAAGCTCCTGCTCCTGTTCGTCCTCGACGTCGAGTCGGCCGTCCTGCTCCCGTCGGCGGCCCTCGTCGCCACGATCGGCCTCGTCGCCTGGCGCGACCGGCGCGACGGCCGGATCGACGGGCTCGCGTGGAGCGTCGCCCTCGCGCCGCTTTGCTACCCCGCGTTCGGGGTTCTCACGCTCCGCTCGCTCCTCGAGTACGGGCTGAGCTGGGACGGGAGCTGGTACCACGTCGAGAAGACGGGGTCGTAAGCGACGGGACCTGCGGCGATCTCCTCGAGGCCGCAGAGAAACGGAACCAGCGTGTGCTCGGTTTTATTCGATCCGAACGCGAACGAACCGTATGAGTATCATCGCGGAGTTTTCGGTCGAATCCGACGATCTGGCGCTGCACCACGCCCTCACGACCGTCCCGCAGATGGTCGTCGAGATCGAGCGGGTCGTGGCGACGATGGAGGACCGGGTGATGCCGTACTTCTGGGTCAGCGGCGGCGACCACGCGGCGTTCGAGGCGGCGTTTCAGGACGACGATTCGACGACGGCCGTCGCGTTGATCGACGAGGTCGACGACGCCAGACTGTACCGCGCCGAGTGGACGCGGAACGTCGAAACGATCGTCTACGCCTACGTCGAACTCGGCGCGACGATCCTGCAGGCGGTCGGGCGGGACGAAAACTGGGAGCTCCGGATGCGATTCGACGACCGGGACAGCCTCGCCAAGTTCCAGCACTACTGCGAGGACAACGGAATCGCGTTCGACCTCAACCGCATCAAAGAACAGGAACAGCCGATGGCCAGCGCCCAGTACGATCTCACGACGAAGCAACGCGAGACGCTGGTCGCGGCGCTCGAGGGAGGCTACTACGAAATCCCGCAGGAGATCACGATGAACGAGTTGGCCGACCAACTGGGAATCTCCCAGCAGGCGCTCTCGAAGCGGTTTCACGCCGCCCATCGAAACCTCATCACGTCCACGTTAACGTTCACCCATCCGGACGACGAGTGAGTCCCCGCTCCCGGCGGTTTCGGGCGCTCGTTTCCTGATGTGGTCTATACAACCATCTCTCTCTTCCGCAAGGGGCGTCTTTATCACTGTGTGACAGCACACCGTCAGCCCCAGGAATCCGACGGCTCCACGACCGACGAATGGGAGAAAGTAGCCGCCCGATGTCGCGACTGTGGCGCGATCTACTCCGCGTGGATTCTCGCCGACGAAACCATCCAGCTCATCGGCCGAAAGGACGGCTGCCGGTGCGGGACCTCGGAATTCGAAGCGCTCTCGAGGTAATGAACGGTAGTCCGTCGAAGGGCACACAGCCGACCCGATACGGCCGTCGACGATCGGCTGTGCAACGGAACGCGAGTAGCGTCTACCGGTGTTTGCACACCACGCCGACGATGGCTCGTCACGGCGAAGCGAAATACGAACGAAGAAGGGTTCCGGACGGCGTAACCGACCGACTTAGCGAACCGAATCGAGCAGCAGCTTCTGCTCGACGCGCTTGACTTCGTGCTGGACGTCGCGGACGGCGTCGATGTTCGCCGAAATCGACGTGACGCCTTCCTTGGCGAGGAACTGGACCATCTCCGGCTTGGAGCCGGCCTGGCCGCAGATGCTGGTGTCGACGTCGTGTTCGCGGCAGGTCTCGATGACGTCGCCGATCAGTCGCAGGACGGCCGGGTGGAGTTCGTCGAACCGGTCGGCGACGTGCTCGTTATTGCGGTCGACCGCGAGCGTGTACTGGGTGAGATCGTTCGTCCCGAAGGAGGCGAAGTCGATGCCGGCCTTGGCCATCTCCTCGACCGACAGCGCCGAAGCCGGCGTTTCGATCATCGCACCCCAGCGGCGCTTCTCGGGGTCGATGCCGGCCTCCTTCATGAGCGACTTGGCCTGATAGATGTCCTCGGCGTCGTTGACCAGCGGGAACATGATCTCGACGTTGTCGTAGCCCATCTCGAAGAGCCGCCGGAACGCCTCGAGTTCGTGGGCGAAGACGTCGGGGCGGTCGAGCGACCGCCGGATGCCCCGATAGCCGAGCATCGGGTTGTGCTCCTTCGGTTCGTCCGCGCCGCCCTCGAGTTGACGGAACTCGTCGGTCGGCGCGTCCAGCGTGCGCACGCGGACGGGCCGGGGTAGAACTCGTCGGCGACGCCGCGGATGCCCTCGACGAGCTCCGTGATGTAGGCGTCCTCGCCGTTCTCCGCGATGAACTTCGCGGGCGTCTGATTCAGCGAGAGGATCATGTGCTCCATGCGGAGCAGGCCGACGCCGTCGGCGCCGGTCGCCGCCGCGCGTTCGGCGGCTTCCGGAATCGAGACGTTGACCTTGACCTCGGTGGCGGTCATCGGCGACTGGCGACTGCGGGCGGACCTCCTCGACCGGTTCGGTCTCTTCGTCGGGCTCGACTTCCGTCCCTCGAGGACGGCACCCTTGTCGCCGTCGAGCGTGACGAGTTGGCCGTCCTCCAAGACGGTCGTCGCGTTCGTCGTGCCGACGATGGCCGGAACGCCGAGTTCGCGGGAGACGATGGCGGCGTGGCTGGTCATGCCGCCCTCGTCGGTGATGATCCCCGAGGCTCGTTTCATCGCGGGGACCATGTCCGGCATCGTCATCTCCGTGACGATGATGTCGCCCTCGCCGACCTTATCGAGGTCGTCGAGCTTTTGACGATCCGGGCGGCCCCGCTGACCGTCCCCGGACTCGAGCCCAGGCCGTCGACGATGACCTCTCCGGAGGCGTCCGAATCCGAACTCGAGGACTCGCTGCCGCCGGCGGCCTGCACGCCGCCGCTGCCGTCGGTCAGCCCCTTCGAGGCGTCGACGCTGCCGGTCGCCTCGGATGCGGTGGCCCCGCCGTCGCTCTCGTCGATGGTGGTGATCGGCCGGGACTGGAGCATGTAGACCTCGCCCTCGACGATGGCCCACTCGACGTCCTGGGGCTCGCCGTAGTGGTCCTCGACGCGCTCGCCGAGGTCCATCAGGGCGCCGATTTCGTCGTCGGAGAGGACCCGCTCGTTTCGCTTGTCCTGGGGCACCTCGCTCTCGACGGTCTCGCCGGTCTCCTCGTCCTTTTCGTGCATCACCTTCTTCTCGGCGACGGTGACGTCGATATTGCGGTCGTCGCGCTCGACGACGTAGTTGTCCGGGGAGACCGCACCCGAGACGACGCTTCGCCCAGTCCCCAGGCGGCCTCGATGATCATCGTCGGGTCGCCCGTCGACGGGTGGCTCGTGAACATCACGCCCGATTTTTCGGCGTCGACCATCTGCTGGACGACGACCGCGATGTTCACCGCCGAGTGGTCGAAGCCCTGCTCCTGGCGGTAGTAGATCGCCCGCTGGGTGAACAGCGAGGCCCAGCACTCGCGGACGCGATCGAGCAGCGCCTCCTCGGTGACGTTGAGGAACGTCTCCTGTTGGCCCGCGAAGGAGGCGTCGGGCAGGTCCTCAGCCGTCGCCGACGACCGCACCGCGACGAACGCCTCGCCGTCGCCGACCTCCCGATAGGATTCGAGGATCTCCTCGCGCAGCTCGTCGGGGAACGGCGTCTCGAGGATGAGTTCTTGGGCGCGGTCGGCGGCGTCGGCCAGCGCCGACGAGTCGTCGACGTCGACGTCGACCGCTTCGAACAGTTCCTCGTCGATTTCGGCTTCTTCGATGAACGATCGGTAGGTCCCGGCGGTTACGACGAATCCCGGGGGCACGGGCAGCCCGGCACCCGTGAGTTCGCCCAGGGAGGCTCCTTTGCCGCCGACCTTCTCGAGGTCGCCGGCACTGATCTCGTCCAGCCAGAGTACAGCCATTGCTATCTGTCTCGACACCCGAGCGAATAAAGAAGGTTGCGAACAATTGCGAACATTCGCAACTCGAAACTGAATGAATTTCTGTAGTAGGAACCGGTTTACAACGGGATATCGGTCGACGTGTGAATCGTCGAACACCGAGATCCGCCGCCGAGCGGGCGGGTCGAGCCGAACGAAGCGAACTCAGACGTTGCGGGCGATCGTCAGATACCCCGTGTGGCCCACCGGCGCGGTCGACGGCCGCGAGCCGCGGTCGTCGAACTGCATCTCCCGCTGGATCGTCTCGCGCGTGCGGACGTTCGCGAGGTCGACCTCGCGGGCCGCCGCGACGACCTCCCGGGTCGACTCGATGAAGGGGCTGTAGACGGCGACGAAGCCGCCGTCGACCAGCAGGTCGGGCGCGTGCTCGACGACGGCCGCCGCGTCGCCCGTATCGAGGGTCAACACGTCGAACGACGAGGGCTCGAGCGCGTCGATCTCCTCGGTCAGATCGCCCGTCCGGACGTCGACGCTGTCGTCGACGCCGCCGAGTTTCATGTTCTCGCGGGCGACGTCCGCGAACTCCGGATCGCGTTCGTAGGTCACCACCTCGGCGCCCGCGCGGGCCATCGAGGCCGCGAGCACGCCCGTCCCGGTGCCGGTATCGAGCACGCGGTCGCCCCGCGAGACGCCGGTCTCGCCGATCACCAGCCCGACGTCGCGGGGGACCATCGGCGCCCCCGTCCGCTCGAACTGGTGGAAGAGATCCGGGCCGCGCAGCCGGCGCACCCGAAACGCCTCGCCCAGATGCGTCTCGACGGTGTCGCCCGGTTGGACGTCTTCGGGGACTTCGAGCACGCCCAGATCGGTCCCCTGCTCGCCGCCGGGTTGGATCAGGTACTCGCGGTCGCCCTTGACCAGCAGGACGGGGACGCGGTCGTCCGCGTCCGCAGTCCCGTCGGCGCTCGCGTCTCCGTCTCCGTCCGCGTCGGTCTCGGAATCGCTATCGTCGGTCACGCGAACGTCACTCGAGACGTTCGACCGCCGCGGCGAGGTCGCCGTCGACCGCCTCGAGGGCCTCGCGGGCCTCGTCCTCGCTCACGCCGGCGCGGGTGGCGACGAGTTCGACGTCCTCGTCGGGAATCGCGGCTCCGGCGTCCTCGTCGGCGCCGGCGCTCCCGGCGGCGGCACCGGACTCGACCTGTTCGGGCGAGCCGATGATCTGGTAGGTCTCCTCACCGCGGGCGTCCATCTTGGTGACCTCGGCGTCGTTGAAGACGAGGTCGTACTCGTCGGTGCGGATGATGACCTCCTCGGCGTCGATATCCTCGACGTCGATCCCCATCTGTTGCATCATCTGTTCCATCTTGCGCGGGTTCAGTCCGCCGCCGCCTCCTCCGAACATACCCGACACGTCGCTACCCGCGCCCTTTTACTCTGCGGTTCAAACTTTTGCTCTGCGGGTGCGCCTGCGGCGCACCCTCGGCAAAACTTTGATGAAAAGCACTCCTCCCTCCCCTCCAGCCGCGTGAACGCGGCTTCCGGGTCGGTCGTCGGCCCGCTCGCTCGGCCTTCGGCCTCGCTCGCGGTCGTTGCGTGTGGTCGCCTGCCCTTCCCCGGGTCGCGCGCCCTCGCTATCGCTCGGGCGCGCTCCCGGCCAGTCAACCGTTGTCAGTTAATCGTGACTCGAGAAACATTCAGTTCTTCGCAGGCGCGCCCTCGCGCACGTTCACCGCCATCCCGGTCTCGAAGTCCGCGATGGCGTCGGCCGCCAGTTCCGCCGTTCCGACCGCGATCAACTCGCCGCGCTCGTGGACCACGAGCACCTCGTCGCCCGGCCGAATTTCCGGGCCGGTCTCGAGGACGAACTTCGTGAAGACGTTCTTCTCGTCGCGGACGAACGGTTCGCTCTCGTCGTCGACGACGACGCGGTAGGCCGGATGCTCGAGGGCCGCGTGGAGCCGACGGCCGCCCTCGAGGCCGAGGGTGAACCGGCCGTCGGTCCCGAAGGAGACGATCCGCCCGTCGTCGGCGTGGATCTGCTGGGGTCGGCCCGAAGAGGTGCGTTTGATCGTGAGTGACTCCGCGGGCGGAAAGAGAGCCTCGCCGGCGTCCGCGCCGAACTGGTAGTCCGCGATGGTCCGCAGTTCCGCCAGTCCCGCCTGTCCGTTTCCGTCGGCTGAATCGCTCATTGCGCGGGCTTTCACGCGCGCGGTCGAAAGCCCTTCGACCTCGTCCGGACTCGAGCGATCGGTCCCGACTCCCGTACCCGAATCGCCGACTCGCGAGAGCGAGACTGTCGGATTTCACGACTATCTAAAATGACGAACGTTATAATACTCGATTCAGTAATTCCGGTATCGTATGGACGCCACGCAAATCGCTCTCGGGGTCACCTTGCTCCTCTTTGGCACCCTGACGCTGGCCGGGCCGGCGACGCTCGTCTCCGGGCCGTTCGTATACGTTCTGACGGGAGCGATGCTGCTCGTTACCGGGTACGCACTGTTAGTCGGGCTCTGGAAGGGGCGCTCGGATCGGCTCTGACGCGAGCGGGGCCTGTTCTCAGAGGAGGAACGTCTCGTGGCGTTCGCCGAGATCGACGAAGGAGTCGGCCGCCGCGATGAGTTCCTCGGCCGTCGAGGATTCGAACGCCATCACCTCGACGCGAACCCCCTCGTGGCGCAGGTGCGAACAGAGCCGCGAGAAGTCGCCGTCGCCCGTACAGAGGACGAGCGTATCGATGTGGTTAGCGAGCGTCACCGCGTCGAGGCTCATCCCGACGTCCCAGTCGGCCTTCTTGGTCCCGTCCGAAAACGTCTTGATGTCCTTGATCTTCGGCTCGAAGCCGATGTCGATCAGCGCCTCGAAGAAGCTCTCTTCCTCGGGGGAATCCGCGCGGATGACGTACGCGATCGCGCGGGTCAGCTGGCGGTCCTGAACGGCCTTCTCGAGCAGCGCGGAGTAGTCGATGTTGCGGCTGTGCAGGCTCTGGGCCGTGTGATAGAGGTTCTGGGCGTCGACGAGGACGGCGACGCGCTGGCCCGGGTGAATTTCCGTCATACGTCATACTGCGCGGGGCTCCCGTAAAAATCGCGGCGTTCCGCGGATCGCGATCGCCGGTTTCCGTGCCGAGCCTCGCGACGGCCTCCCGCACTGAGGTGTCACGTTATCGCGAGTTACGCCAGTTGGCGCTCGAGGCGTTGTAACCGCTCGATTCGCCGTTCGACCGGCGGGTGAGTCGAGAGGAACCGGCCGACGAAACCCGACTGCACCGGGACGACGAAAAAGGCGTTCAGTTCGGCGACACTCCGCAGGTCCTCGTCGGGAACGCGCTCGAGTTCGTCCGAAAGCGATCGCAGCGCGGCGGCCAACGCCGACGGGTCGCCGGTGATCGCGACCGCGCCGCTGTCGGCGACGATCTCGCGGTGGCGAGCGAAGAGGCGAACGAAGACGGAGCCGACGAGCCAGGCGACGATCGAAACGGGGGCGAGTACGACGACACCGCTCGGAACGTCGTGGCCACCGTCGCGACCGTCGAAGGCCAGACCGCTCGCCACGAGAATCACGAGCGCGATCGTCGGGAGAAACGAGGCGAGGGTCATCGCGATCGCGTCCCGATTCTTGACGTGAGCCAGTTCGTGCGCGAGGACGGCCTCGCGCTGTTCGCCCTCGAGAGTGTCGAGCAGCCCGCTGGTTACCGTGATCGTAGCGCTGCGCTGGCTGTGGCCGGTGACGAAGGCGTTGGGGACCTCGGCGTCGACGACGGCGATCGTCGGGGTCGGGAGGTCTGCCTGCCGGGCGAGTCGCTCGACCGTCGCGTGGAGGTCGGGATACTCGTCAGGATCGACCGCGGTCGCACCCAGACCCCGAGGGAGAAACCACGCGGCGTACCAGTAGTGGACGCCGGCGAAGCCGAGCGCGAGAAGTCCGTAGACGACGGTGCCACCACCGCTAGTGTAGCCGACGATTACGGTGGCGATGCCGGACGCGATAATCAGGTACACCGTCAGCAGCAGGACCATTGTCGCGAGCATTCGGACTCGCAGGCCCCAGTCCGCCGGCCACTCCATACCGGACGTCTCAGGTGACACCTGAAATAGGTGTCGACCGGTTGACTGAACGAGAACGGATCGCCGGCGCAGCGGCTCTCGGTGTGAGAACGAGATAGTCGGTGCAGAACGGTCGAGGAGGGGGCCGCTTAGCTTCGGAGCTTCTCGATGCGCTTCTCCGTCGGCGGGTGGCTCGCGAACAGCTTCTCCATGAGGCCGCGGTCGGTGTTCATGATACACAGTGCGCTCATGCTGTCGTCGAGTTGCGACTCGCGTCCCTGCGCGCCGCTGGAAATCTTCTCGAGGGCGCGCGCCAGCGGTTCGCCGGTACCGATGTACTGGCGGGCGTCCTCGTCGGCGACGTACTCGCGGTACCGCGAGATGGCCAGCACGAAGATCATCACGAGCATGTTCGCCAGCGAGGAGGCGACCATCGCGAGGATCCAGGTGCCGATGTTGCGCTCGCCGCCCATCAGGACCGCGAAGTAGGCGACGTAGCCGACCATCATCCCGATGGACTGGCCGACGACCATCGTGATCACGTCGCGGTTCTTGATGTGGGCGATCTCGTGGGCGATGACGCCCTCGAGTTCGTCGCGCTCGAGGATCTGCATGAGTTCCGTCGAGACGCAGACGACGCCGGCGCCCTTGCGGCCGACGGCGAAGGCGTTGGGGACGCCCATGTTCATCACCATCAGCTTGGGTTTGTCGACGCCCATGTCGCGGGAGAGCGATTCGGTCATCTGGTGAACCTCGCGGTACTGGCCGTCCTCGGGCATCTCCTCGGCGCCTCTGAGCGCCATCCACTTCCCGAGTTTGTACTGGATCGCGGGGAGGATGACGATCCCGGCGGGCAGTATCAGGATCGGGCTGACGCCGAATAGCAGGGCCAAAAACGTCGCTGCGCCGACGTAGAAGGCGAAGAGGATGGTTCCGACGACGACCATCCGGAGTTTCAGTCCGAAGTCTGTCATAGGCGATTCTATGTAACGCTCGGGGATAAATTACGCGGAACATCATATCAGCCGCTGGTACGTCGCGGGGACACCGCTGGACGAAGACGCAACGGATAAGGGGGTTCGGATCAGTGGACCACGTATGCGCCACGTCGCTCATCCATCCGGCGGCCCCGTCTCGAGCGGCGTCTCTCCTCGTTTTTCGAAACGTAAACGTGTGTGAAAGTGCTCGAAGCGGGTGTAGCAGCCCCGTTTCGGGCGCGGTCTCGGTCCGCACGCCAGCGACGACGATCGATCACGGACGATCGAAACGCCACTACCGACACGACCACGATACACGACAATGACAGCACTCGACCTTTCGGGCGTCTTCCCGGCGATGTGTACGCCCTTCGACGAGGACGAACGGATCGACTTCGAAACGCTCCAGACCGACGCGCAGCGACTCGAGGCGGCGGGCGTCGACGGGCTCGTTCCCGTCGGCTCGACCGGCGAGTCGGCGACGCTGACCCACGACGAACACGTGGAGGTCGTCGAGGCGGTCATCGAGGCCGTCGACGACGTCCCCGTCATCGCGGGCACGGGCTCGAACAACACCCGCGAGGCGCTGGAACTCTCCGAGCGGGCCGCCGACGCGGGCGCCGACGGCCTCCTGCTCATCTCGCCGTACTACAACAAGCCCGAACAGCGCGGGCTGATCGAACACTACGAAACGATCGCGGACGCCGTCGACCTGCCCCAGATCGTCTACAACGTCCCCTCGCGGACGGGCCGCAACATCGAACCCGACACCGCGGTCGAACTCGCCGCCCACGAGAACATCGCGGGCTACAAGGCCGCCAGCGGTGATCTCGGTCAGATCGGCGAGATCGCCGAGCGAACGACCGACGAGGACTTCGCCGTCCTCTCGGGCGACGACGCGCTCACGCTGCCGACCCTCTCCGTCGGCGGAACCGGGACGATCAGCGTCTGCGCGAACATCGAACCCGAACTGACCTGCGCGATGGTCGGCGCCGCGCTCGACGGCGACTACGCGCGCGCACAAGAGCTCCACCACACGCTGGGGCCGCTGTACCGCCACCTGTTCGTCGAGACCAACCCGATCCCGGTCAAGGAGGCCATGGAGATCCGCGGCTACGGCCCCGCGCGCATGCGCTCGCCGCTGACCCGCCTCTCCGAGGAGTACCGCGAGGACCTCGAGGCCGTCCTCGCCGACCTCGAGGACGAGTCGACCCGCGCCGGTACCACCGACGCGAGCGACGAGGGAGCCGCAGTGGAGGGCGATCGATGACGGTTCGGATCGGCGTCACCGGCGCGACCGGCCGAATGGGTCGCGAAGTGATCGCCGCCGCCACCGAGCGCGACGACTGCGAGGTCGTCTTCGCGGTCAATCGGGAGCCGGACGGCGAGACCGTCGACGGCGTCGAGATCGAGCCGGCCGACGAGTTCGACTCGCTGGTCGTCGACCGCGAACCCACCGCGGTCGTCGACTTCACCGGCCCCGAGTCGGCCGTCGACTACGCCGAGGCCTGCGCGGACGCCGGCGTCGCCTTCGTCACCGGGACGACCGGCTTCGACGACGATCAACGCGCGGCGCTCGAGGCCGCCGGCGACGAGATCGCCGTCCTCCACGCGCCGAACTTCGCCCGCGGCGTGCAGGCGCTGGTCAACGTCGTCGGCGAGGCGGTCCGGAACCTACAGGGCTACGACGTCGAACTCGTCGAGACCCACCACAATGGAAAGCGCGACGCGCCCAGCGGGACCGCGAACCGACTGCTCGAGGAGATCGAGGCGAACGGCGAGTTCTCCGAGCGCACGCACGGCCGCGAGGGCGAGGCCCCCCGCGAGGAGGCCGAGATCGGCGTCCACGCGCTGCGGGCCGGGGATATCACCGGCGAACACGAGATCGTCCTCGCGGGCAACCACGAGGAAGTCCGACTGACCCACCGCGCGGAGGATCGTGGCGTCTTCGCCGCGGGCGCGGTCGACGCGGCGGTCTGGATCGCTGGACAAAAGGCGGGTCGCTACGACTTCGCGGACGTGATCGGAGAATGAGCGCACTCGAAAGCGAAATCAGCGAGCTGTGGGACCGCAAACAGAACGGCGACGTCAGCGCCGACACCGCCGGCGAGGACGAGTACGCTACCCTCGAGGCGTTCCTCGACGCCTTAGAGGACGGCGAGGTCCGCGCCGCGGAGAAGCAGGGCGACGCCTGGGAGGCCAACGAGTGGGTCAAGCAGGGGATCCTGCTGAACTTCGGCCTCCGGGAGATCCAGCGGTACGAACACGGCGGGACGACGTACAACGACGTCCTGCCGCTGGCCGACTCGAGCGAGTACGGCGACCGCGGAAGCCGCAACACACCGGACGGCACCGTCGTCCGACAAGGCGCCCACATCGGCTCGGGCTGCATCCTGATGAGCCCGGCGTTCGTCAACATCGGCGCCCACGTCGGCGACGGCACGCTCGTCGACTCCTGTGACACCGTCGGCTCCTGCGCTCAGATCGGCGAGAACGTCAAGCTCGGCGCCAACACGCTGATCGGTGGCGTGCTCGAACCAGTCGAGAACGCGCCGGTCATCGTCGAGGACAACGTCTCGCTCGGCGCCGGCTGTCGCGTCACCTCTGGCTTCGTCGTCGGCGAGAACAGCGTCGTCGGCGAGAACACGCTGCTGACGCCGCGCATCCCCGTCTACGACCTCGTCGAGGAAGAGGTCATCTACGGCGAACTGCCCGCGAACCGGCGCGCGTTCACCCGCTTCGTCGAGTCCTCGATCAGCGACCACGACCTCTTCGACGGCGGCGCCTACAAGCCCGCCGTGGTGGCTACTGATCTGGAGACGGAGACGCTCGAGGCAACTGAGCGCGAGGACGCGCTTCGAGAATAGGCAGGCACGATCAGCGAACTCGGGCGACTGTTTCGATTCTCGTCGATTCTAATGTGGGAATCCACTAGATATAGTGGGAGGTTTTTTCATCGTTCCCTCAGTAGTAGAGACCGTAATGAGCAAACGGGCCGAGGCAGACGATCGGGGTCGAATTGTTATCCCTCACGAGATCCGCGAGAAACACGGCGACCGGTACCGGGTCGTCGAACTCGACGATCGGGTCGAACTGATTCCACTGAAAGACGACCCGATCGAGGGGCTCCGCGATGCCGTCGGTGACGCCTTCGACGACAAATCGATCGACGAGATCAAGCGAGAGGCGCGCGAGGCCGCTCGAGAAGACGCGATAGACGACGTGAGTGAGTAGCGTTCGATGATCTACGCCGATACGGACTTCTTCATCGCACTAGTGAAAGACGACGACTGGCTTCAGGATAGAGCGGCCCAGATTGCGCTCGAGAACGAGGGGGAGATCTACACCTCACGCGCAACGCTGCTCGAACTGCTCATGATTTCTGACCGGTTCGAGTTCGATCGGATGGAGGCGCTCACCTACGCGCTCGAGATCGCGATGGTCCCCGAAGACGAAGACGTCCTGTTTCAGGCGGCGGACTACATGGAGCAAGACGGACTCACTCCGTTCGATGCGTATCACGTCGCCTACGCGGACGAGGATCCGCTCGTCTCGTCGGACAAATCGTTCGACGAGGTAACGAACGATCGGATCGCAATAGAGAAACGGGAACCCGAGTAGTCCAGAGCGAGACCCAAACGCTTGAATCCTCGCGGTTACTTTGACGCGATAATGACTACACTCGCGGAATCGCCGGCTGTCCGCCGGCTCGCCGACTGGGACGCGACGCGCCTCGAGTCGCTGGTCGGCGACTACGGCTCACCGCTGTACGCGCTCGACCTCGAGCGCGTGCGGGAGAACTACCGGCGCCTCGCGGCGGCGTTTCCGGACGCTGAAATCATGTACGCCGTGAAGGCCAATGCGCTCGGGGACGTCCTCGAGGCGCTCCACGAGGAGGGCGCGGGCCTCGAGTGCGCCTCCGCCGGGGAAGTGAAACGCGCGCTCGCGGCCGCCGAGGCGAGCGATAGGAGCGACGGATTCGGGGTGGACGTCCACTACACGGCCGTCAACCCGCCTGCGCGGGATCTCGACTGGGTCGTCGACGCGTGGGAGGACCACCCCGAGCTGACGATCACCGTCGGCGCCGAAGACACGATCGACCGTCTCGAGGAACGCGGCTACGACGGGCGACTCTGCCTCCGCGTGAATCCGGGAATCGACGCCGGTCACCACGAGAAGGTCAAGACCGGCGCCGCCGCGAAGTTCGGCGTGCCGATCGAGCGCGCGGTCGACGTGCTCGCGGACGCCGCCGAGCGCGGGTTCGACGTCGTCGGCGTCCACGCCCACCTCGGCTCGGGCGTCTCGAGCGACCAACTGGACGACCACCGGGCGTTCGTCGCGCGGATGGGCGACCTCGCGCGGGAAGTAAACGACGCCCTCGAGGGCGACCTCGAGTTCGTCGACGTCGGCGGCGGCTTCGGCGTCCCCTACCGCGAGGACGAGGAACCGCTGGACCTCGAGGCCGTCGCCGAGGCGACCCGCGAGGCGCTGGGCGAGGTCGACGCGCGGCTGACGATCGAACCCGGCCGCTACTTCGTCGCGGACGCGGGCGTCCTGCTGACCGAGGTCAACACCGTCAAGGAGGCCCGCGACACCCTCGCGGTCGGCGTCGACGCCGGGATGACGACGCTCTTGCGGCCCGCGATGTACGACGCCTACCATCCGATTCGGAACCTGACCGCCGACATCGAAGTCGAAACCGATGACCCGTCCGATAACGGCCGCGAGACGGTCCCGCAGACGGTCGCCGGCCCCATCTGCGAGAGCGGCGACGTTTTCTGTTCCGACCGCGAACTACCGGCCAGCAGACGCGCGGACGTGCTCGCGATCGGCAACGCGGGGGCCTACGGCTACGAGATGGCCAACCAGTACAACTCCCGGCCCCGGCCCGCGTCGGTCGTCATCGACGGCGACGGCGACGACGCGGTCCGACTCGCCCGCCGACGCGAGACGTTCGACGACGTAACGCGAGTCGAGACGAACGCGGCCGATCCGACGATCGAAAACCCGAGTCGGAATCGGAACGCGGATACCAACCGAGAAGCACATAACGACCACGATATACGATAGCACGATGAGCGTCCCATTCCAGAAGTACCACGGCACCGGCAACGACTTTCTAATCATTCAAGCGGACGAATACGTCCCCGATCGGGGCGCGCTCGCCGAACGCGAGTGCGACCGCGACGACGGCGTCGGTGCCGACGGCATCCTCTATCTCGCCCTGGAGGAGCGGTTCCATCCGCCGCGGGTCATCATGACGCTGGTCCAGCCCGACGGCGCGACGGCTCCGATGTGCGGCAACGGCGCGCGCTGTGCCGCCGACTGGGCCATGGCGGAGACCGGCTCCGACAGCGTCATGATCGACACGCAGGCGGGGACCCTCCGCGCGGATCGCACGGACGAGGGGATCACCATCGAGATGGGCACGCCCACGTTCGACCCCGACGAGGTCCCCGTTCGGGCCGACGAACAGGTCTTCGAGGAGGAGATCGAGGGCCTCGAGGTGACGATGGTCAACACCGGCGTCCCCCACGCCGTCGCGTTCGTCGACGACGTCGACGACGTCGACCTCGAGACGGTCGCGCCGCCCGTACGATACGCCGACGCGTTCCCGGTCGGAACGAACGTCACGATCGCCAGTCCGGACGGCAACGGCGGCTTCGACCAGCGGAGCTACGAGCGCGGCGTGGAGGGCGAGACCGACTCCTGTGGCACCGGCGCGGTCGCCATCGCCGTCGTCGCGCGCCGACTCGGCCACACCGACGCCGACCCGGTCGACGTCCATCCGCCGGGCGGCGATCTGCGTGTGAGTTTCAACGACCGCGGGAACGCGACGCTCTCCGGCCCCGTCGAACACGAGTTCGACGGCGAAGTGACCGTTCGATCGCCGACGGAACTGTGAGCGGCGACGACGGCGCGACGGCGGTCGAAGACGCCGCGTTCGCCGACTTCGACCCCGTCGAGTTCCTCGAGACGGCCGTCCAGCGCGACTCCCACGAGGACGTCGGTCCGATGCGCGAGTTCCTCTGCGAGACGCTCGAGAGCCGCGGCGTCTCGCCCCGCGTCGACGGCGGCGGCAACGTGCTGGCGACCCGCGGATCGGCCGACGCCGAGACGCACGTCGTGCTGAACACGCACATCGACACCGTCTCGCCGCACGTTCCGTTCGAGCGCGACGAGAGCGGGAGCGAAGCCGGCGGGAGCGACGTGATCCGCGGCCGCGGCTCCTGCGACGCGAAGGGCCCCCTCGCCGCGTTGCTCGCGGCGTTTTTCGCCGTCGATCCGACCGAGGGACGGGTCACGCTCGCGATCACGCCGGACGAGGAGGTGCTCTCGACGGGCGCCTACGAACTCGTGACGGGCGAGGACTCGCCGACGCGCGACGCCGACGCCGTGATCGTCGGCGAGCCGACCGATCTCGACGTCTGTACGGCCGCGAAGGGCCGGTTTCAGGGAACGATTCACCTGACGGGAGCCAACGCCCACGCCGCGGAGCCGGAGACCGGCGCCAACGCGGTCGCGGCCCTCGAGTCCGTCCTCGCGGCGATCCGCGCCTTCGACGAGCGGGCGGACGCGCCGCCCGAGCACCCTCAGCTCGGCGCCGCGACGCTGACGCCGACCGTCGTCGAGGGCGGCGAGGCCACGAACCAGGTGCCGGCCGACTGCGCGCTGACGGTCGACCGTCGCAGCGTGCCCCCGGAGACGGCCGACGAGTTCCACGCGGCGTTGACCGACCAGTTGGAGACGGCCGTTCCCGACGACGTCGGCGTCGAGTTCCGCTTTACCGACCGGCCGACGCCGTTCCTCGAGGCCTGGGACACCGACCCCGACGCCGAGATCGTCGACGTCCTCGCGGACGCGTCCGGGGGCGAAGTGCGGCCCTTCACCGCCGCGACCGAGGCCTCCTACTTCGCGGCCGACGCGCCGACGGTCGTCTTCGGTCCCGGCGTGCTCGCGGACGACGAGGGGGCGGTCGCCCACGCCCCGCGGGAGTACGTCCGCGTCGACGCCGTCCGGGCGGCGTCGCGAGCGCTCGAAGAGACGCTCCGAACGCTCGTCGCGTAGCCGTCCGGGGAGCGACCGGGACGCGAGGAGCGGCTCCGGCCGAGTGAGACCGAGACCGATCCGATCGGGCGTTTTTTGTCGATACTGCCACACCTATCCGTATACGCACGTGTCTCCCCTCGCCGTCGCCCCCGAAACCGCGTTCGCTCCGCTCGCCCTCGCCTCCGCCGGTTCGAACTGGACGACTCCCCTCGCCGCCGTCGTTCCGCGCCCGTTCTGGCTCCCGCTCGGAACGACGGTCGTCGCGCTCCTCGTCGGCGTCGTTCTCCTGGCCGCCGCCCCGTCGGTTACGCGAACGGTCGGCGACGACATCGCCGAGCGGCCGGATCTCTCGTTCGCCGTCGGATTTCTCGGCCTGTTCGGACCGCTGGTCGTCGTGACGCTGCCGCTGGTTCTGTCGATGACGGTCGAACACCCGGCGGTCTCCGCGCTGACGGCGGTCGTCGCCGCGCCGGGACTGTTCGTCTGGGGAATCGCCGTGGTCGTCGGTAGCTGTCTCGGAGCCGTCGCGATCGGCGACCGACTCGCTCGACGGCGCGGCGACTCGGCGTCGCTCGTCCCGGCGGTCGTCGTCGGCGCCGTCGTCCTCGGCGCGAGCCAACTCGTCCCCGTGTTCGGCGCGCTGGTGGCGTTGGGACTGGCGACCGTCGCGATCGGAGCCGTCGCGCGACTTCGGTTCGACGTCGACGAGCGCCTGTTCGGCGGCGACGCGGTCGGCGAGTCGACCGCGGGGTCGGCGACCGGTCGCTCGAGCGGCGGCCGGGAGACCGGATCGGACCGATCGCCGTCCGCCGCGATCTGGAACGGCGGAGACGAATCGGCCGGACGGTCGACAGACCGCGAGGGACGGTCGTGGGCGGGCGGGACGGAGGCCGTCCTCGAACGAGACGGCGATGACGATTCGAGCCGAGACGAGATCGACATCGTCGGGGACGACGAGAACTGGACCGTCGGCGGCTGGCAGTGGGACGCCGACGCGGCCGACGCGGTCGACGATGGGGACGGCGACGCCGCGCCGTCTCGCGAGGAGCCCGCCGACGAACGGTAAGGACGCACGGACGGCGCGCCGCCGTGAGCGGGGCGGCGGCAGCGGGAATCGACTTTGGCCGCAGCAGGACTCGAGTCGGCGAGCGCAACAGAATTTGCTCTTCGATCCGGTCGGACTCGAGGTACAGGGAATCGAAATCGCGACGGACGACCCGAACGTCTCGGTCCTGCCGTCCGATCTCAGGCGTACGTCAGGTAGTTCGAGAGGTAGACGACCGCGTTGTAGCAGCCGTGGATCAGCGCCGGGACGAGCAGGCTGCCGGAGAGTTCGTACAGCGTGCCGAGGTAGAGCCCCAGCGACAGCACCGTTCCGAGGCTCACGAGGACGGCCCCGAACTCCTCGCCCATGTAGACGGGGAGGTGGACGGCGGCGAAGACGAGCGCGGACAGGGGGACGGCGAGCAGCGTCGGAAACGCCTCGCCCAGCCGCGACTGGACGACCCCGCGGTAGAGCAG
The DNA here is from genome assembly GCF_013342145.1 of Haloterrigena gelatinilytica. Taxonomy (NCBI): domain Archaea; kingdom Methanobacteriati; phylum Methanobacteriota; class Halobacteria; order Halobacteriales; family Natrialbaceae; genus Haloterrigena; species Haloterrigena gelatinilytica. The sequence continues at coordinate 2,662,195 of NZ_JABUQZ010000001.1, forward strand.
TTCCTCGCCGGGACCGGTCAGGAGGATCGCGATCGGAATGCCGACCAGAAACAGCACCGGGTGGTTGCGGTTCTGCTCGATGCTCGAGTGGGTCTCGCCCTCGCCGCCGGTACCGAACGGATCGAAATACTCGACGAGGCCGTGGTAGCCGACGACGACGAGAAACGCCCCGGCCAGTCCGAGGACGATCCACGCCAGATCCCAGATCGTGGGGGAGCGGAGTCGAAGGAACGCGCGGGTGAACTCGCGGTCGAACCCCTCGCGACGAACGATCAGGTACGTCAGCGCGAGGCCGCCGGCCCCGACGACGTTGAACGCGACCGAGGTGGATATCTGGGTGATCGCCTCGGCCTCGTAGCCGAGCGCGAACACCTGTCCCTGGACGCCGAGCGTCGCGGCGTAGCCGGTCAGCCAGCCGCCGAAGGCGAGGGCGAGACAGAGGACGACGACGCGGAGGCGCGCCGGAACCGTTCCGGCGATCGATCGACTCGAGGACACGGTCGATCCTACCCACTACGGATAGAAATAGGTACTGACACGTCGGGTGGGCCCCGTCGGGCGACCCTCGTTACTCGAGGTCGTCGACCAGCCCGTCGGCGACGCCGACGTAGTCCGTCGGCGTCAGGGCCAGCAGCTCCTCGCGGACGTCCTCGTCGACGTCGAGGTCGTCGAACATCTCGCGGAAGTCCTCGATCGTGACGTCCTTGCCCCGCGTGACGGCCTTGACGCGCTCGTAGGCGTCCTCCTGGCCCTCCCGGCGGAGGATCGTCTGGACCGCTTCGCCGATGATCTCGGGGGTCGACTCGAGGTCCTCGCGCATGACCCGTTCGGTGGGGACGACCTTCTCGAGGCCGGCGGCGGCCTTGGTGTAGCCGATCAGGCAGTGGGCGAAGGCGGCGCCGATGTTGCGTTTCACCGTCGAGTCCGAGAGGTCCCGCTGGAGCCGCGAGGTGGTGACGTAGTCGGCGAGGAAGGTCAGGTCCGAATTGGCCTTCGAGAGGTTGCCCTCGCTGTTCTCGAAGTCGATCGGGTTGACCTTGTGGGGCATCGTCGACGACCCCGTCTCGCCCTCGACGGCCTCCTGCCCGAGGTAGCGGTCGGAGACGTAGAGCCAGACGTCCAGATCCAGATCCAGCAGGACGTCGTTGGCCCCCCGGAAGGCGTCGAACAGCGTCGCGAGGTCGTCACAGGGGTTGACCTGCGTCGTGAGGGGCTCGAACCCGAGGTCGAGACCGTCCTCGACGAACTCCCGCGCGAACGCCGGCCAGTCGACTTCGGGGTAGGCCGCGTGGTGGGCCGCGTAGGTTCCGGACGCGCCGCCGAGTTTGCCCCGCAGGTCGTCGGTCGCCCGCCGGATGCGACCCGTCGCGCGGGCCAGTCGGGAGGCGTAGACGGCCATCTCCTTGCCGAACGTGGTCGGCGTCGCGGGCTGGCCGTGGGTGCGGGCCAGCATCGGGGTATTCCGGTAGTCCCGCGCCATCTCCGCCAACGCGTCGCGGACGGCGTACAGTTCGGGCAGGAGCACCTCGTCGACGGCGTCCCGGACGAGCAGCCGATGGGCGAGGTTGTTCACGTCCTCGCTGGTCAGCCCGAAGTGGATCCACGCCGAGGCGTCGCTGTCGGCGGGGAGTTCGTGGCGGACGAAGTACTCGACGGCCTTGACGTCGTGGTTGGTGGCCTCGAACTCGCCGTGGCCCTCGGTCTCGAGTTTCTTGATCAAGCGGGCGTCCTCCTCGGCGAAGTGCTTGTAGAGGCCTCGGAGGTGTTCGCGCTCCTCGAGGTCGAACTCGAGGGGCGTCGCCTCGAGGTCGGCCAGCGCGATGAGGTACTCGACTTCGACGCGAACCCGCGCTCGCATGAGCGCGGCCTCGCTGGCGTACGGCGACAGCGGTGCGGTCCGGCTGCTGTACCGACCGTCCAGCGGCGAGACGGCGTACAGAGCGTCGGTGTCGGTCATAGTAGTCCGTCCGCAACGATGGCGAAAAAGGGTATCGAAACCGCGACCCGCTCGGGGCCACGAGCGTGCATATATCGCCGCCCCGTCCCGGTAATATCGGCATAAGTATCCACGGACGTGCATACTCGAGGGAGCGAGACCGCAACCACTTTGCCGTTCGCGGGCGCCACTCCGACCATGACGCGAATCGCCGGGATGGCCGGCAACCGAGGGCGCAACCTGTTGAACATCGCCGATCGCAACCCGGGCGGGGCCGAACTGGCCGTCGTCCTCACGAACGACGCGGACGCGCCGGTGCTCGAGGCCGCCGCCGAGCGCGGGATCCCGACCGAGGTCGTCCCGCTGGAGGACGACATGAGTCGGAGCGAGCACGAGGAAGCCGTGCTCGAGGCCCTCTCGGAGTACGACTTCGAGCTGGTCTGTCTGGACGGCTACATGCGCATCCTCTCGGAGACGTTCCTCTCCGAGGCGCCGACGACGCTGAACGTCCACCCCGCGCTGCTGCCCGCGTTCCCCGGGATGGACGCCTGGGGCGACGCGCTCGAGGAGGGCGTCTCGGTGACGGGCTGTACGGTCCACGTCGTCACGGACGCGACCGACGAGGACGGAAACGTCGTCGAAGAAGACGTCGACGCCGGCCCGATCGTCACCCAGGAGCCGATCCCGGTCTACGAGGGCGACGACGAGGAGAGCCTGAAGGAGCGCGTCCTCTACGAGGGCGAGTTCCGCGCGTATCCGCGTGCGGTGAAGTGGTTCGCCGAGGACGCGGTCGACGTCGATCTCGAGGCCGGCGAGGTCACCGTCGAGAGCGACGTGGCGACCGTCGGAGACGAGGACCACGACGGTCTGCCGACGCGCCGGCTCGTCTCGAACGACCGCGCGGACACCCTCCGCTACGGGGAGAACCCCCATCAGGACGCGGCGGTGTACGCCGACTACACCTGCGACGAGGCCAGCGTCGTCCACGCCGACCAGCTCAACGAGGGCGCGAAGGCGCTGTCGTACAACAACTACAACGACGCCGACGGCGCCCTGAATCTGATCAAGGAGTTCGACGAGCCCGCCGCCGCGGTCATCAAGCACACCAACCCGGCCGGCTGTGCGACCGCCGACTCCCTCTCGGAAGCGTACGAGAAGGCCCTCTCGACGGACCCGATGAGCGCCTTCGGCGGCATCGTCGCCCTGAACCGCGAGTGCGACGCCGCGACGGCCGAACAGATCATCGACTCCTTCAAGGAGGTCGTCGTCGCCCCCGGCTACACCGACGACGCCCTCGAGGTGCTCTTCGAGAAGGACAACCTGCGGGTGCTCGACGTCGGCGACCTCGGCGAGCGGACCGAGCGCTTCACCGAAAAGCCGCTCGTCGGCGGCCGACTCGTCCAGGAGCGCGACCTGCAGTCGATTTCGGTCGACGACCTCGAGGTCGTCACCGAGCGCGAGCCGACCGACGAGGAACTCGAGTCGATGGTCTTCGCGTGGCAGACCCTCAAGCACGTCAAGTCCAACGGGATCCTCTTCGCGGACGGCACCGAGACGGTCGGCATCGGCATGGGGCAGGTCTCCCGCGTCGACGCGGTCCGGCTGGCCGCGATGAAGGCCGACGAACACGCCGAGGGGAAGGACGCCGAAGGCGCGGTCATGGCCTCGGACGCCTTCTTCCCGTTCCCGGACGGCATCGAGGAGGCCGCCGAGGCGGGCATCGAGGCGGTCGTCCAGCCCGGCGGCTCGGTCAACGACGACGACGTGATCGAGGCCGCGGACGAACACGGGATCGCGATGGCGTTTACGGGCCAGCGGAGCTTCAGACACGATTGAGCGTGCGAAGGAGCGTCTAACGCTCGAAAGACGCAAGGCGTCTTTCGTTGGTCTCGGCACGGCTGAACGAACGCGACGAAGCTGCCGAAATTCGTGCGCCGATCTTTTGTCAACCCGGAAAGCACTTATCCTTGCTTTCCGACCGTCGTCGTATGAAACGCCGCCCGCTCCTCGCGACCGCCAGCGCCGCTGCGTTCGGTCTCGCCGGCTGTCTCGGCGCGTTCGCCCGCGAGGGAGACATCGAATACGAGACGTGTCCTAACACGATCGTCCGCGTCGGTTCGCTCTCCGACCCCGCGGAAGCGGAGGTAATCGACGCCCTCGAGAACGGCGGCTACGAGACCGAGGACGAACTGGTCCTCGCGGAGACGGTCGACGTCGACGAGTCGTACCTTCGGTGGTGCGACCGGTATTACGCGGCCGTAGTTGAACGCGACGGCGACGACGTCACTCGGCTGCGACTCGAGGAGACCGCGCCGCCGGCCGATCCCGTGCGGATCGAGAACGGGACCGACGAAGCGGTGACGCTCGAGGTCCGGATCGAATACGAGGAGGAGCCACTGCTCGAGCGGACGGTCGCCGTCTCGGCGAACGAGTCTGCCGCGCTCGACGGTCCGGACTACCGGTTCGGGAGCTACCGCGCCGAGATCGAGATCCCGGCGCGTTCGGAGCGAGTCGTCGAGACCTGGACGGTCGACGAGGGAAGCTTTCAGGCGTTCGTCGACGTCGACGCCGACGACCTACAGGTGGCCCAGGGGTACGCCCAGGTCGCCACCTGCGAGTGGAACGAGGACGGCGATCTCGTCGACTCCTGAGTCTCCGCTCACTCGTCCGCGTACAGATCCGTCGAGAGGTACCGTTCCCCGGTGTCGGGGAGGACGGTGACGACCAGCTCGTCGGGGTGCTCGGACGCGTACTCGGCCGCGGCCGACAGCGCCGCGCCCGCGGAGATGCCGACCAGCAGGCCCTCGGTGCGGCCCAGCTTTCGGGATGCTTCCTTCGCGTCGGCCGCCTCGACCGCACGAACCTCGTCGATCAGTTCGGTCCGCAGAATGTCGGGGACGAAGCCGGGACCGATCCCCTGGATATCGTGGCCGTCGGAACTGAGTTCCGAGAGGGTCGGCGATTCGGCGGGTTCGACGGCGACCGACGTGAGGTCGGTCTTCCCCCGTTCTTCCTTGATGTACTCCGAGACGCCGGTGATGGTGCCGCCGGTGCCGACGCCCGCGACGACCGCGTCGACCGCGCCGTCGGTGGCCTCCCAGATTTCGGGACCGGTCGTCTCCCGGTGGGCCGCCGGGTTGGCCTCGTTCTCGAACTGCCGGGCCATGATCGCGTCCTCGCGCTCGGCGACGAGCTCCTCGGCGCGCTCGTTCGCGCCGCCCATCCCGTCCTCGGCCGGCGTCAACTCGAGGTCGGCGCCCAACGCCCCCAGCAACTGGCGGCGCTCGGTCGACATCGAGGACGGCATCGTCAGCACGCAGTCGTAGCCGCGGGCGGCACAGACCGCGGCCAGCCCGATGCCGGTGTTGCCGCTGGTCGATTCGACGACGGTGTCGCCGGGCTCGAGCGCGCCCGCCCGCTCGGCGGCGTCGACGATCGCCCGCGCGATCCGGTCCTTGACCGAATAGGGGTTGTGCGACTCGAGCTTTCCGAAACAGTTGTCGGCGAACGCGTCCAGTCGCAACAGCGGCGTTCGGCCGATCAGTTCGTCGACGGTCTCGGCGGCGTCGATCTCGGTCTCGGCCGCGGAGTCGACTGCTGGTGCCATCAGTTCAGAGACGCGCGACGACACCACTACCAGTTGTCCCGAATCGGTTCGGGTGGTGGGGGCGCTCGCGGTTCGACGGGCCATCCGAGCGGGGGTGGGGCTTTTTTCCGCCACTCGTCGTCCGTCGGCTATGAATCGACGACAGTTCCTCGCGGTCTCGAGCGTCGGGCTCGCGGCGGCGATAGCAGGCTGTGTCGGAGACGTGCGCAGTGACGCCGACGGCGAGGCGCCGACGGAATCGACGACCGACGAGCGCGAGCGCGCGGACCGCGGCGAGATCGCGGTCACTGCCAGCGGCGACGTCGAGGCGGAACCCGACCGGGCAGTCGTGACCGCGGGCGTACAGGCGAGCGGCGAGAGCGCCGACGCCGTGACCGACGAACTGGCGACGGGGGCGGACGATCTTCGGGAAACGTTCGCCGACCTCGGAATCCCGCCGGAGGACGTCGAGGAGGGCCAATACCGGGTTCATCCGGAACGCGAGCGGGACGCCGAGGGGTTCGAGGGAGCGCACTCGTTCGAGGTGACGATCACCGACGTCGACCGCGTCGGCGAGGTCATCGACGTGGCGATCGAAGCCGGCGCCGACGACGTCGGACGCGTGAACTTCGCGCTGCAGGCGGAGACGCGAGCGACGCTGCGACGGGACGCGATCGACGCCGCGCTCGCTACCGCCGACGAGGAGGCGGCCCACGTCGCCGACAACCGGAACGTCGACCTCGAGGGAACGACGGCCGTCACGACCGCCGATGTTCGAGTTCGGCCGGTCGAAGGGCATCTCGCGAGCGGTGACGCGGCGGCGGAGGCGGCGCCGCCGACGGAGATCGAGGCCGATCCCGTCAGCGTGAGCGCCAGCGTGACGGTCACGTACGCGTTTGTCGAGTAACACGGACGACCGAGCGGCGCCGCCGCAACGATTTCGGCCAGCCAAAAACCGAACGACTTTTGAATTGTTAGGTCAGCCTAAAGCGTATGAAATCGATACGGCGACTCGAGCGAAGTCGGCGGGAGGTCGTGGCGACGGGAATCGCCGCCGGGAGCGCGGCGCTGGCCGGCTGCATCACCGGCGACGGCTCGGGCTCGGAGGACGGCGACTCCTACACGGTGTCGATGGCGCCGATGGGGGACGTCGAGTTCGATTCCGTCCCCCGGGACGCCTTCGTCACGTTCGCCCACTACGCGGACATGGCGGTCGCGCTGGGCCACGGCGACGCGGTGAATACGCTGTTCGCGCCCGAGATGTCGGGGTCGACGATGTCGATGTTCTACGACCGGCTCGAGGGCGTTTCCTTCGACGGCGAGTCGCTGCCCCACCCGCTCGAGGACGGAGTGGTCGAAGAGGACCTCTACGAGTACGACAGCGACGTCCACTTCCTGGATCCGTCGTACGTCCTGACCACCGAGGACGACTGGTCCGAAGCCGAGATCGATACCGTCGCCGAGCAGGTCGGTCCCTGGTTCGGAAACTTCCACAGCGGCGTTCACAGCGAGCCCGCGGCGGCCTACGCCGACAGCTACGAGTACTACACGCTCTGGGAACTCTTCGAGCGGATCGCCGAGGTCTTCCAGGAGCGGGGGCGCTACGAGGCGCTGAAGGACGTCTACGACGAGACGCGGTCCCAGATCGAGTCGAACCTGCCGCCCGAAGACGAGCGGCCGACGGTCGCGCGGGTCACGCTGGGGCCGGACGGACAGGACGTCTTCTACTCCTACCACATCAACACGGACGGCTTCTGGCAGGCCGAGACGCGGCCGCTCGGCGCTCACGACGCGCTCGGCGACGTGGAATGGTCGGGCGACTGGGGCGAGGTCGACTACGAAACGATGCTCGAGGCCGATCCCGACGTCATCCTCCACCTGTGGGGGATCACGTCGCGGTACGCCATCGAGGATATCCGCGAACGGCTCGAGGACCACTCCGCGGGAAGCGAGTTGACGGCCGTCCAGAACGACCGCGTCGTCGCCAGCGGGATGCGCTACCAGGGACCGATCATGAACCTGTTCCAGCTCGAGATGACGGCAAAGCAGCTCTATCCCGACCGGTTCGGCGAGTGGCCGAGGCACGAATCCGGGCAGTCGTATCCCGAGATTCCGGCCGACGAACGGCTGTTCGACCGCGATCGCGTCGCGGAGATCGTGACCGACGGCGCCGCGGAGTAACGATGGCGAACGGAGCCGATACCGACGGGTTCGACGTCGACGTCGCCGTCGTCGGCGGCGGCCCAGCCGGCTGTTCGGCCGGCGTCTTCACCGCGCGGTACGGCCTCGAGACGGTCGTCTTCGACCGCGGCTCCTCCTCGCTGCGCCGGTGTGCCTGCCTCGAGAACTACCTCGGGTTCCCCTGCGGGATCGACGCCGAGCGGTTCCTCGAGTTGGCCCAAACTCACGCCAGGGAGGCGGGGTGTCGAATCCGCGAGGAACTCGTGGACTCCGTCGTCGCGCTCGCGGGGAACGGCGAAATCGAGGACGCGGCGGATAGCGAGGGGTTCCGACTCGAGACTCAGGGCGGCGACCCCGTGACGGCGCGGTTCGTGATCGCGGCGACGAAGTACGACGGGTCGTACCTCCGCGGACTGGACGACGACGAGGCGCTGTTCGTCACCGAAGAAGGCGCCGACGGGAGCGTCGAGCGGTTCGACCGCGCGTATCCGGACGACGACGGCCGGACGCCGGTCGCGGGACTCTACGTCGCCGGCCCGCTGGCTGGAAGCGGCGATCAGGCGATTATCGCGGCCGGCCACGGCGCGACAGTGGCCCGGACGCTGCTCCGGGACCTGCGCCGCGAGGAGGGGTACTGGGATCGCTTCGCGAAACGGTACGACTGGCGCCGGTACCTCGAGAACCGAGACGAGGAGTGGGCCGACCCCGAGCGCTGGGTCGAACTCTTCGACGAGACCGCGCCCGAGGACCGCGACGCCGGAGACGTTCGACGCCTCGCCGAGTCCTACGCGGCCGAGCGCGACGAGAGCTACCTCGAGGCCGAAACCGCGGCTCGGCGAACCGAGCGCGGCCAGCGACGGCTCGCGGACGCGCTCGACGACGAGGTGCTGCTCGAGGCCGTCGACAACGAGGCGATCCGCGAGCGGGCGGCGGCACTCGAGGGCGGCAACGCGCGGTCGGACGCCGACCCGGTCGACGACTGATCAATCGATACAACTTTTAGGTGAGCCTAAAAAATATCGGGCGTGATGAGATCGTCCGAAACGACGCGACGGAAGTTCATCGGCGCGGGGGCCGCCACCGGCGGCGCGCTCCTCGCGGGCTGTATCAGCGGCGACCCAACGGACGGCTCGAGCGGCGAGACGTACACGGTCTCGATGGAGCCGATGGGCGAGGTCGAATTCGATGGGGTGCCCGAGCGGTGGACGGCGCTGTTGCCCAGTTACGCGGATATGGCGTTCGCGCTCGGCGGCGGGCAGACGCTCGGCATTCAGAACCGCGAGCGGTTCGGGACCGAGGTCTACGACGAACTGCCCGGCATCGAGTTCGACGAAGACGAGGTCGCGGAACTGACCGAAGGCGGCGTCGACACGGAGCTGTTTTACGAGATGAACGCCGACGCCCATTTCATCGATCCACACATACTGACACACTGGTACGACTGGGATCGCGACGACGTCGATCAAGTCAGAACCGACGTCGGCCCCTTCTTCGGCAACTTCATTCGCCGCCACAGTGACGAGTGGCACGACTACCGCTACTACGACCTCTACGAGGCCCTCGAACTGATGGCCGAGGTGTTCCAGGCGCGAGACCGCTACGATGCGCTCGTCGATCTTCACGAAACGATGCTCGAGACGCTCGACGAGCGATTACCGCCGGACGACCAGCGACCGACCGCGATGCTCGTCTATCCGGCCGAGTCGGGAGACGAGTTCTACCCCTTCCGATTCGACGACGGCGGGATCAGCACCAAGCAGTGGCGAGATCTCGGACTGACCGACGCGCTCGCGACGATCGACGTGGGACACTACAGATACGGCGATCGAAGCACGGTCGATCTGGAGACCCTCCTCGAGATCGATCCCGAGGTACTGCTGGTTCGCAACCACGGCGGGGACTCCGAGTCGGAGTTCCGAGAAGCGGTCGTCGAGCCGTTGCGGGACGATCCGGCCGCCAGCAAGGTCCGAGCGGTCGAGGACGATGCCGTCTACAACGCCGGCTACCTCGACCAGGGACCGATCATCAACTTCTACCACACCGAACGCGCCGCGACGGACATCTATCCCGACGCGTTCGACGACGCGACGCTGTTCGACCGCGAACGAGTCGCGGAGATCGTTTCCGGCGAGTTCTGAACCGCGGCCATCAGCGTCGGTACGTCGGCTACTGGCAGCGGTACCTCCGGAATCGAGACGCGGAGTGGGCCGACCTCGAGCCGTGGATCGATCTCTTCGTGGCGGCGGCTCCCAACGACCGCGACGCGAACGAAATCCGACGTCTCGCCGAGTCCGACGTCGCCGAACGCGACGACACCAATATCAACGACGAGACCGCGACGCGGCGAGACGAACGGGACCAGCGACGGCTCGCGCAGGCGCTCGAGCGTATCCGCGAGCGGGCGGCAAAACTCGAGCGATCGGAATAGCGAATCGTCACTCCGACTGACTGTTCACGGCGAGTCCTCACCGAGCGACGACCGGCGGCCGGTAACGTCCGACTTTCTCGCTCAGCCAGTCCCCGATTCGCGACCCGATCATCGCCGCCAGACCGGCGAAGACGAACATACCGACGACGGCCACGATTGCGAGGACCGTCTGAAGTACCCGCGACACCACCGGTCCGCCGAGTTCGACGTGGACGAACCACAGTATATCGACCAGCATCCACAGCGCCGGCAACAGACCGATGAGACCGGCCCGAAAGCCGACTCGAGAGCGGACAGCCGACGGTCCTTCGTACAGGTAGCCGGCGACGAGTCCGCCGAACACTACCGGCAAGAGGCCGATTTCACTTCCCGTCTGCCAGTAGGTGACCGTCGTGAACGGGAGCGAGGCGAGGCCGCCGACGATCGCGTACCGCCAGCTGTCGTCGGCTAGCAGGGATCGGCGACTGCGATCACGGGTCATACGTATCGATATAGTTGCCGACACTATAAATATTGTAAATAGAATACGAACGGCCTGTCCCGTGATCGACCGGCGATGCGGTTCCGACTCGCGTCGCGGTCGCGGCGGTCCAGTCGCTACGGGGAGATCAGATCAAGCGACGAACGGTAAATGATAGCAGCCGAAAGCCGCGGTTCACTCGTGGTCGCCGATCAGTCGTCGGCGGGGACGGCCTGCTCCGATCGCGAGTCGGCCATCGCGAGGACGTCGTCGAAGAAGTCGAGGGTGTCCTCCGGACCGGGGTTGGCTTCGGGGTGGTACTGGCGGGTGATGACGTCGTACTCGATGCCGTCGATGCCCTCCGGCGTGTCGTCGTTGACGTTGATCTGCGTGACCTCGAGGTGCTCGCCGGGTTCGGCGACCGTGTAGCCGTGGTTCTGGGTGGTCATGACGACCTGGCCGGACGCTAAGTCGAGGACGGGCTGGTTGACGCCGCGGTGACCGAAGTCCATCTTCTCGGTCGTGCCGCCAAGCGCCTCGGCGACGATCTGCTGGCCGAGACAGATGCCGGCGACGGGCGTGTCCTCGACGAACTCCTCGACGAGGTGGATCGCCTGCTCGAAGTTGACCGGGTCGCCGGGGCCGTTGGAGATGAAGAGGACGTCGGGGTCGACGGCCTCGACGTCGGCGACGCTGGCGTCGTGGGGGAGCACGTGGACCTCGGCGTCGCGGGCGAGCAGCGAGTCGACGATCGAGCCCTTCGCGCCGCAGTCGACCAGCGCGACGGTCTGGCCGTCGTTGTCGGCGCCGTAGACCTCGGTCTCGTCGACGCTGACCTGTTCGCCGATCTCGGTGTGGTCGCTCATCGCCTCGCAGGCCTCGAGTTGCTCCTTGGCGTCTTCCTCGGTGACGTCCTCGCCGACGGCGATGCCGCACTTCATGGCGCCGCCGTCGCGGATCGTGGTGACGACCTCTCGCGTGTCGAGGTGGTCGACCGCCGGGACGCCCTCGCTCTCGAGCCACTCGGCGACGTCCTCGGTGAACTCCTTTGCGAGCGCGGCGCGCGGATGGACGCGGTCGTCCTCGAACCGCTCCTCGCGGACGCCGTAGTTACCGATCAGCGGGTACGAGAAGGTCAGGACCTGCTCCTCGTAAGAGGGGTCGGTCAGACTCTCTTCGTATCCCGTATACGCTGTGGTGAAAACGAGTTCCCCGCGAGCCGTGCCCGGAGCGCGACCACGTCCCTCGAGTACGCGGCCGTCTTCCAGTGCGACGTAGGCTTCCGTCATTACGATCTACGTATCGGATGGACCATCATAAGTGTTGTCTTCGAAGCTCAGTTACGATTTTCGTAATCGGTAAGTGCAGGACACACGTAGTCACGCATCTCCATGGACGACCTGGACCGACAGATCCTCGATCAGCTTCGGCGAGACGGCCGCACGCCCTACACCGAAATCGCCGACGAGGTCGGGACGAGCGAGGGAACCGTCCGCAACCGCGTCGAACGGATGATCGACGAAGACGTCATCGAACGCTTCACCATCTCGACCCGGACGGGCAACGTCCAGGCGATGATCGAGCTCAGCGTCGCGGTCGACGTCGACACGAAGGCCGTCTCCGAGCGCATCGCCGAGTGGGACGAAGTGGACTTCGTCTGGATGGTCTCCGGCGAGCAGGACGTCGTGCTCGTCGTCGACGCCGCGGACACGCGCGGGGTCAACGATCTCATCACGAAGGCCCGCGATCAGGAGGAGGTCGTGAGCACGAAAACGCGGCTCATCCTGGACGAGGAACTGGGTTAATCGTCGCCGCTGGACCCGGATTCTTCCGTCCCCGCGGTAGCTCCGCCTTCGTCCGCCGCGTCCTCGGCGGTCTCCTCGCCGGGCGGCGTTCCCACGCCCGGCGTCGGTCGCTCGATCGCGTCGATCACGCGTTTCCGGCGGTGGATCGTCCGATAGCCCCGGCGCAGCAGTCGGTCCAGTAGCGAGTCGGAGACCCGGGCGCTCACCCGGCCGTCGCGGATCGCGTCGACGATCGACTCGGGGGTGAGCCGATCGGCCTCGACGACCGTGTACGCCCGCCCCACCTCGAAGGGGTAGTGGGCGTCGCTGCCGCCGACCAGCGGGAGGTCGCGTTCCTCGGCCAGTTGCTCCACGAGCGGCCGCGAGCGCGGGTGTTTGCCGTTGACTTCGATCGCGTCGAAGGGGATGTCCTCGAGTTCCCGCACCGTGCTGTTCCGGAAGGGGTGGGCGACGATCGCGGCGCAGCCCCGGTCGTGTGCCAGCGCGACCGCCTCCTCGGGGGAGAGCGCGCCGGGTTTGGTCGCTTCCGGCGGGTCGGGCCCGACGACGAGGACGTGGCCGCGGTCGGTCGTGATCTCGATCCCCGGCAGCGTCTGCGCGCCGCCGGGCGGATCCAGCGGCGTGTAGTAGTCGTGGTTGGTCGTCGCGACGCCCGCGAGGCCGCGGCGATCGGCGGCCCGGGCGAGCAGTCGGACGCCCAGCGGGTCGAAGCGGTCGCCGAGGCGCCGACGACCGTGAAAGAACCTCGTGTGCGCGTGGAGGTCGACGGAGTACATGGAAGGGCAAACGCCGGGCAGACCCTTTTGCGTGCGGCCGGCATCTCCTGTAGTATGGGATCCGACGGCGCGAGCGACCGCGTTCTGGTTCTCAACCCGGTGAGCGGGAGCGGAGACCACGTGGACGAGGTCGTCGAACTGGCGGCCGATCACGGCTTCGAGATTCGAAAGACCGAGGAAGGCGGCGACGCGAAGCGATTCGCCCGCGAGGCCGCCCCCGAGGCCGATCTGGTCGCCGCGGCCGGCGGGGACGGGACGGTCAACGCCGTCGCCAACGGCGTCGCAGCGGCGGCCGCCCTCGAGTCGACGACCGTCGGGGTCGTCCCCGCGGGGACGGGCAACAACTTCGCCTCGAACATCGGAGTCCGAGGACTCGAGCACGCGTTCGACGTGATCGAGGACGGCCGCCGTCGGCGGATCGACCTCGGGATCGCGAACGACCGCGTCTTCGTCAACTCCTGTGTCGGCGGGATCACCGCCGCGGCCAGCGGCGAGACGTCCTCGGAGAGCAAGGCGGAACTCGGCGTGCTCGCGTACGTGAAGAACACGATCGAGACGGTCGGCGAGTTCGACTCGCTCCCGCTGCGGGTGAAGACGGCCGCGGGGCCGAACGGGGAGCGAGCGCGGGCCTGGGAGGGCAGGGCCCTGTTCGTCCTCATCGGCAACTGCCGGCGCTTCACCGGCGCGCGGACCGCCCAGGCCGACGTCGAGGACGGGCTGTTCGAGGTCACGATCGTCGAGGACGCCGCGGTCACGGAACTGCTCGGCGGCGCGGCCCGACAGGGGCTGCTCGACGCCGATAGCGACTGCATCATCACGCGGCGGACGCCGTCGCTCGAGATCGAGAGCCGGCGCGACGCCGTCGAGTACAGCCTCGACGGCGAGATGCTCGAGACCGAGACGCTTCACCTCGAGACCGACGCGAGCGCGCTCGAGATCGCCGTCGGAGACGAGTATCGGATCGACCCGGACGAGGAGGCGACGAACGGCGGGCTCGTCTGACGCGCACACCGCGGGGTTGAACCGCGCGCACCGCCGCGGCGAGACGATACTGGTTTCAAGACCCGCTGTGATTGTGGGGGTATGAGTACGCCACAGGACGACCTTTCCCACGAGAACGCCGAACAGGACGTGATCGCCGTCGACGCCGACGACACCGAACTCGAGCTCGTCAACCGGCTCGAGGCCCACACCGGCGACGGAATTCGCCACCGAGCGTTTACGTCGCTGGTCTTCGACGGCGAGGGGAACATTCTGCTGGCCCAGCGAGCCCCCGACAAGCGACTCTGGGGAACCTACTGGGACGGAACCGTCGCCTCCCACCCCGTCGAGGGACAGAGCCAGGAGGAAGCGACGCGCCAGCGACTCGAGGAGGAACTCGGGATCACCCCCGACCAGTACGGCGACCTGCGGCTGACCGACCGCTTCGAGTACAAGCGCTACTTCGAGAACGCGGGCGTCGAACACGAGGTCTGTGCCGTCCTGCAGCTGACCCTGTCCGATCGCGACCTCGATCCCGACGAGGAGGAGGTCGCGGGCCTGATGTGGGTCCCCTACGAGCGACTCCACTCGAACCCCGAATGGTACCGCCAGCTCCGCCTCTGTCCCTGGTTCGAGATCGCGATGCGACGCGACGTCCGGTAGCGCCGTCGATCGCGATCCGATAGCGTCATTCTGACACGTCCGCCGAATCGGCCGATCCCGAACCCCGACGTCACCGAACGCCGAGCGCCGGCCGTTCGGACGGCTCGAGGACGTAACTCCCGCGGTTTTCCCGAACGAGAATTGGGAGACGAGACGGTCGTCTCTCGACGACGGACACCGTCTAGAAACAGTACACTAGCGGGAGGTTTATTAGTGAGTGCCCACACATGAAGGATAGACTGCGATGGTCAGTGATACGTTCAGGCGTCTTCTCCGGGGGAGCGTCGCCACTTCGTCCGCGTCGGCGGGGAGTTCGACCGCGACGGGATCGACGGCGGAGACGGGACCGTCGCCCGAATCGGCGCGACCCGAGGGCGAGCCGCTGGATATCTGTCTGTTGAGCTACCGATCGAACCCCTACTCCGGCGGCCAGGGCGTCTACGTGAAGTACCTGAGCCGAGCGCTGACCGACCTCGGACACTCGGTCGACGTGATTTCGGGGAAGCCCTACCCCGAACTCGACGACGACGTCGGGCTGGTGAAGTTGCCCGGCGAGAACGTCGTCGACGAACTCGACCGACTGGGACAGTTCGATCCCTCTTATCTCCGCGATCCACTGGCGATGTACGAGTGGCTGAGCGCGCTCACCGGCGGCTTCCCCGACCCCTACGCCTTCGGCCGCCGCGTCGTCGACTACTTCGAGAAACTGCAACCCGAGTACGACGTGATCCACGACAACCAGTCGCTGTGTTACGGGCTGCAGACGTTACGCGAACGGGGCCACCCCGTGGTGGCGACGGTTCACCACCCGATCACCGTCGACCGCGACGTCGCCCTCGCCGCGGCCGACGGCTGGGGCGAGCGGCTGCTGATCCGCCGCTGGTACCGGTTCCTCCGGATGCAACGCGAGGTCGTCCGCGACCTCCCCCACGTCCTGACCGTCTCCGAAGCGGCCAAGCGCCGCACCGTCGCCGACTTCGGCGCCGACCCCGACGCGCTCCGCGTCGTCCACAACGGGATCGACACCGACCTGTTCGAACCCGTCGACCGAGAGAACGACCGCCCGCGCGTGATGACGACCGTCAGCGCCGACGTGCCGCTGAAGGGCGCTCGCTATCTGCTCGAGGCCTTCGCCGACGTTCGCGAGCACGTCGACGCCGAACTCGTCGTCGTCGGCGAGTTCGACGAGGGCGGCGACTGCGAGCGACTGGTCTCGACGCTGGGCATCGAGGACGCCGTCGAGACCCACAGCGAGATCAGCTACGACCGGATGATCGAACTCTACGGCACCGCCGACGTCGCCGTCGTCCCCTCGCTGTACGAGGGCTTCGGCCTCCCGGCGGGCGAGGCGATGGCCTGTGGCGTCCCGGTCGTCGCCACCACCGGCGGCGCCTTGCCCGAGGTAGTCGGCGACGCCGGCGTCCTCGTCGAACCGGGCGACGTCGGCGAGATGGCCGGCGCGATCCGCGAGTTGCTCGCGGACGACGCCCGCCGCGATCGGCTAGGCGAGCGGGCCCGCGAGCGCATCGTCGAGGAGTTCGACTGGGAGCGAGCCGCCCGCGAGACCGTCCGCACGTACCGAACCGCGATCGAGGCCCGACAGACGCGGGAGGCTTGATCATGGAGACGATCGATTTCGACCGGATAACGCTGACCCCCGGGATGCGCGTCTTAGACGTCGGCTGCGGGGAGGGCCGACACGTCCACGCCGCCGCCCTCGAGAACGTCCGGGAGGTCGTCGGCGTCGACATCGGACGAGAGAACCTGACCGCCGCTCGCGAGGACTACGACGAATACATCGCCCCGGAGACGGACGTCCCGGTCACGTTCGCCGCTGGCGACGCGCTTCGGCTCCCCTTCGAGGACGGCGCCTTCGACGTCGTCTGCTGTACCGAAGTCCTCGAGCACATTCCCGACTACGAGTCGGCGCTGGACGAACTCCGTCGGGTCTGCAAGCCGGGGGGGACGCTCGCGGTCAGCGTCCCCCGCGAGGGTCCCGAACGGATCTGCTGGGCGCTGTCCGAGGAGTACCACCAGGTCGAGGGCGGCCACGTCCGCATCTTCGACCGGGATGAACTGCGGGCCGCGATCGAGCGACGGGGCTTCCGCCGGATCGACGACCACTTCGCCCACGCCCTGCACGTCCCCTACTGGTGGCTGAAGTGTCTCTGGTGGGACCGCGACCGGCGCGGCGAGGCGCCGCTTCCCCTGCGGGCCTACGATCGCTTCCTCGAGTGGGACGTCCTCGAGTCGCCCCGGCCGGTGCGATTGCTCGAGCGCGCGCTGGATCCCCTCCTAGGAAAGAGCGTCGTCTACTACTTCGAACTGGAGGGGCCAGCGTGAACGACGGCCCCGGGCCGCGGTCGCTGTCCGACTGGGGCCTCGAGCCCGCGGTCGACCACATCGAGCGCGTTCAGCGCGCGGACGGGCTGATCCTCTGGTACCCCGATGGCCCCGCCGACCCCTGGGACCACGTCGAGAGCGCGATGGCGCTATCGATCGCCGGCCGCAACGAGGCCGCCCGCCGCGCCTACCGCTGGGTGGCCGACGCCCAACACGACGACGGCGCGCTGTGGGCGACCTACGGCGACAGCGAGGACGACGACGGCGCCCACGACGGCGACGAACCGCGCAAGGAGACCCACCGGAGCGCCTACGTCGCCGTCGGCGCCTGGCACCACTATTGCTGTACCGAGGACCGCGACTTTCTCGAGAACCTGTGGCCGACCGTCCGCGACGCCCTCGCCTTCGCCTGCGACCACCAGGCCCCGACCGGCGAGATCTACTGGACCGTCGACCCCGACGGCGAGGTCTACGAGGACGCGCTGATCGCCGGCTGCGCCTCCATCTACAAGAGCCTCGCCTGCGGCGCGGCGATCGCGGACGCTCTCGGCCGCACCGAGGCACGGGATCGGTGGCTCGAGGCCCGCGCCGACCTCGGCGCGGCGATCCGAACCCGGCCCGACCGGTTCGACCGCACCTGGGAGAGCAAGTCGCGGTACGCGATGGACTGGTTCTACCCGGTCCTCTGTGGCGTCGTGATCGGCGATTCCGCGCGGGACCGTCTCGACGCCGGCGCGGATCGGTTCCTCGAGGAAGAGTTGGGCTGTCGCTGCGTCGCCGACGAGCCGTGGGTGACCGTCGCCGAGTCCTGCGAACTCGTGCTCTCGCTGGCCGCGGTCGGCCGGACGGAGCGTGCGCGTGAGATCCTCGAGTGGCTCTTTCAGTGGACCGACGACGAGGGGATCTTCTGGACGGGCTACCAGTTCGAGGACGAGGCGTTCTGGCCGGGCGAACGGCCGACGTGGACCGGCGCGGCCGCGGTGCTGGCTGCCGATGCGTTGTCGGGATTGTCGGGGGCTGCGGATCTCTTCACCGACCCGCGTCCGGAGTGAGATCGGATCGGTGACGCTCCTCGAGTCGAGACGGGATCGTTCGGTGCGGACGCGTTATCTGTCCGTGAACGCTCTGAG
The DNA here is from genome assembly GCF_013342145.1 of Haloterrigena gelatinilytica. Lineage (NCBI taxonomy): Archaea > Methanobacteriati > Methanobacteriota > Halobacteria > Halobacteriales > Natrialbaceae > Haloterrigena > Haloterrigena gelatinilytica. Next base: position 2,680,484 of record NZ_JABUQZ010000001.1, read on the forward strand.
TACGCCCCCGGCGAGTATCAGCGTCGCTCCGAAAACGATCCCCAACGGCGGCGGGAGCGGCGTGAGCCGCACGAGCCCGACGAGTATGACGATGGTCGAGAGTCGAACCACGGCTCCCCTAGCACGAACACACTGAAAAGGCCGCTGCGCGGTTACTCAAGCGGCGAGTCGGACGCGCGTCGCTCGCTGTGGCTACGACGCGTTCGCTCACTCCGTCCCCACGGACGACGGAATTCGTGCGATTCCCGTAGGGACAGCGCGGATGGAGGTGGGGAGTCGTACCTGGCGCTACTCACCGTCAGATAGCGGCATCGTCTACGACGAACTCAACGAGTGAAAGAACGACGAAGCCTTCCGCCAAGAGAACGCTTTCCAGGAATCCATACTGGAAGGGATAAACGGAGAGTCCGAGGAAAATCAACGCACCGATGAATGCGATCACGCTGATCAAAATCGTCTGCGTCATCTGCTTCATACGCCAGCTACGGGACTACAGTAAAAAATGTACGTATATCAACTGATTCGCCGCCACCTACACGAGTTCGCGTCGAGCGCTATCGTGATTGCCGCCCGATTCCCGTATCACAGACCACGCACGACTGCAATCCGTTTTCCTCGGTAAACCGATCGAACAGTCGCGAGAGGCGTACGTCGTGACTCGCCAGCACCCCGCCCGACTCGAGGTGGGAGAGCGCCGTCTCGTACTCGAAGCGCATGTGGGGCAGCCGGTGGTCCGAGTCGTGCAAGAACAGATCGAGCGGCCCGACGCGCTCGAGAAGGGCCGGCAGCACCTCGCGCGCGTCCCCGCGATGGAGCCGCCAGCGGTCGCGACACCGGTCCGGAATCAGGTGGCCGTAGTCGAACCGACCGGGCGGGCCGCCGGGCAGATCCACCGCGTGCAGCGTCCCGCCGCCGTTTCGCTCCATCGCCGCCAGAATATGCGCGTCGAACGAGCCGAACAGAACCCCGGTTTCGACGGCGGTCTCGACCTCGAGGGCGCGACAGACGACGTACAGCGTCGCGCCGTCGCGCCAGTGGGTGGTGTCGGTGGCGACGCCGGCCTCGTGAATCTCCGCCACGCGGTCGGCGTAGGCGTCGTGGAACCACTCGAGGGAGTCGTACTCGCGTTCGTACTCCCGCAGTTCGGCAATGGATGCCGGGAGTACCGCGGCCAGCCGCTCGGCTCGCTCGTCGGTCTCCCGGCCGTAATCGAGTCGCCGACGCTCGAGGCCCAGCCGGGCCTTGCGAAGGGCGTAGATCGCGTCTCGAAGAGTGCTCGTCACCGGTAGCCCAGCGCCTCGAGGCGCGATTCGATCTCGTCACCGCTGTCGGAACCGCCCGCTCCCGTCCCGCGTCCCTCGCGGATCGCGTCGGGGAGCGCCGGATCGCAGGTACCCAGATCCCGTCCCTCGCGGACGACCCACGGGACGCGCCGCAACGCGGGCACGGGCGTTCCGGGCGGGTGCGACCAGACGCCGAGTTCGCCGAGCGCGTTGCCGTGATCGCTGGTCATCGCGACCCGGCCGTCGCAGTTCTCGAGGAGGCGCGCGACGTCGTCTAGCACCCACTCGAGGTTGTCCCGGTAGGCCCGCCAGACCGCCTCGAAGGACAGATCGCCGTCGCGGACCCGCAGCCAGGGATCGTTCATCGAGCCCTCGTCGTCGTCGGCCTCGGCGAAGGCCTCGAGGGCCTCCCGCTCTTCGGCCGTGAGATCCTCGAGGTCGAGGTCCTCGTCCGCCGGGTCGTCGCCGTCCTCGCCGCCGGCGAACTGCCCCCAGTGTTCGATGTCGGCCGAGCCGAAGAACCACTCCGGGCGGGATCGGAACGGGGCATGGGGTTGCATGTAGTGGACGAGGACGCGATCGACGCCGAGTTCCTCGCGACGGCGCCAGATCGCGATCGCGGCGTCGGTCAGCGACTCGGGCGGGATCGTCGAGATGCCGCCGTCGACCCAGTCGTCCCGCCAGGCCTCGTGGAAGACGCCGAAGTCGGCCTCGGAGAGCGGTAACACCTCGTCGGAGGTGACGAGGATGTGCTCGCAGGACTGGGAGGAAAAGGGGTTGCCGGTCACGTACGCGGTGCGAGCCATCTCCTCGCGGTAGGCGGGTGCGAAGGTTCGGTCCATCCACTCGGCCGACTGCGAGCCGACCGACCACAGCGAGTCGACCCCGTCGGGTCCGGGCAGGGCCTCGTGGCCGGCCGCGGCCGCCTCGCGCATGAGGTCGAGCCGGCAGCCGTCGAGAATACAACAGACGTCCCACTCGCGGTCCCAGACGGCGGTCGCGGGTACGAGACGGGAGAGCGCGCGGCCGAAACGACCGGTCGCGATCGTCTCGGATAGCGTCGCGATATCCATCGGCGTTGACTCCTGTATACTGGCTGGAGACGATTCTGTTAGTAGCTTTTGATCGGCGAACCGAACGGTCGTCGATGCCGAGGCCATCGTCGCCGCGGACGCTAGCGGATCGAATCGCGACACGGGGCGGAGATATGCGATTCGGTAACAAGGCTTATTATACGGTAGTTCGTAGCGTCGGTCGTGGACCGATGAAAACGGTCCGTGTGACGTAATGAGTTCCCAACCACCGGAAACCGAGACGCACGAAGTCACGCTCTCCAGAGACGAGCAATGGGTCGTTCACGCCATTCTCGCGGACTATATCGACGACGCTATCGATTCCGACGAGACCCCGCCGGCGTGGGCGGTCGAACTGCTCGAGGCCGTCGAGTCCGGAGACAACACGGAGGTACTCACCGGACTCCAGACCCGACGACTCGCCGACGCGATGGGTGACTATCTCGAGCGCGAAGGGATTCCGGACCGGGACCGCGTCCACGGATCGGACGTCGCCGACCGACTCGAGGCCCACCTCGAGTCCCACGGGACGGCGTAGTCCGTCCCGAACAACGGCTAAAGGCGACGAAACGCGGTCGGACGACCGCGAACGTATTTTGCGGAATCGGGGAGGGACTGAGACGACCGTCCGCGGCGGGTACCGCGAGCGCAGATTGGCGCTCGATCAGGGACGAGTGGTGCCCCAGACGGCGGTGAGCGCGAGCAACACCGCGGGGAACAGCGGCAGCGACAGCAGTGCGAAGCGGTAGCCGACGTCGGGCGGCCAGAAGGTGATCGCCGCCGGCGCGACGATAAAGGTGAGGACGATCATCCCGACGACGGTCCAGCCGCGCCAGTCGAACTCCCGGTCGGCCGCCTCGGGATGGGGCGGTTCGGCGGTCGAATCGTCGTCCGCGACGTCCGCACGCTCTCCGTCCTCGTCGAACGTGGCGGGGTCGTGGACGTAGCCGCCCTCGTCGCTCGAGTTCACACGCGGGGCTTGCGAGGCAGCGGTAAAAGTCCTCACGGTTCCGGTGGGATTTCGCGCCGCGGCCGAACCAGTTCGGCGTATGACTCGAGTTGGCCGCCGAAGCCGATTTGAACGGAGACACAACGCGACTCGAGTCGCCGTCACCGCTGTCTCGTGGACAGTCAAGTTACTTGTACTGCAACGACGACCGATCACAGCATGGGAACGTGGCTGCGGACGCTGACGAAGGTCCACCACTACCACTATCCCGTTCTCGCCTGTGGCGGGCTGATCGTAACGGTCGTGTGCTCCAGTCCGGGAACGCACCAGTACGCCGTCGGACCGATCACGGTCGACGCCTTCTACAGTTCGCTGCTAACGTTCGGGGCGCTGTTGGTCCTCTCGGTGACTGATACGTACGATCCGGAAGACTACGGACTCGAGTCGGACGACGCCGAGCGGTAACGGCGCTATCTCGGCAGCGCCGAGCCGACTCCGAATAGCCGTCGGCGATCCCTAGAGTTCGCTGTCCGGTCGCACGACGACCTTGCCGAACCCTTCGCGGTTCTCGATGATCTCGTGAGCGCGCGGGGTCTCGCTCATCGGCAGTTCCTCGCGAATCGCGGGCTCGAAGGTGCCGTCCCAGACGAGGTCCATCACTTCGTCGACCTGATCGGGCGTCGCCATCGTCGAGCCGATGATCTGGAGCTGGTTCCAGAAGATCCGCGGGATGTCGGTCTCGGGATTGCCCCCGCCGGTGCCGCCGCAGGTGACCAGCCGACCGCCCTTGGTGAGGCTCTTCAGCGAGTCCTGCCAGGTGGGCGCGCCGACGTGTTCGACGACGACGTCGACGCCGCGGCCGTCGGTCTCCGAGAGCACCCAGTCGGCGAAGTCCTCGTCCTCGTAGTTACAGACGTGGTCGGCGCCGTGCTCGCGGGCGTAGTCGAGCTTCTCCTCCGTACTGCCGGTCGCGTACACCTCCGCGCCCGCGTAGTCGGCGATCTGTAAGGCGGCGTGGCCGACCCCGCCGCTGGCGCCAAGCACGAGCACTTTCTCGCCGGCCTGGAGCTCCGCGCGGTCGATCAGCATCCGCCAGGCGGTCTGGAACACCAGACAACTCGAGCCGGCGACCGCCCAGTCGACGTCCTCGGGGACCGGAATCAGATTGTCCTCGGGAACGGCGGCGTACTCGGAGTGGACGCCCTGGACGTGCTCGCCGATGATGTGGAATCGAGGATCGAGCGTCGGATCGTCCATCCGCAGGTCGCCGACGCCGGCGGAGACCGCGACGCGGTCGCCCTCCTCGAAGCGGGTGACGTCCGGGCCGACCTCCTCGACGACGCCGGCGGCGTCGCTGCCCGGAACGTGGGGCATCTCGAGGTCGATCCCCGGCATTCCCCGCCGCGTCCAGATGTCCAGGTGGTTGAGCGCGGCCGCCTTGATGTCGACCAGCACCTCGTCGCGGTCGACCTCCGGATCGGGGTACTCCCCGTACTCGATGACGTCCGTGTCGCCGTGTTCGGTGATCTTGACTGCCTGCATACTCGCGTATGACGGAAACTCCGGCCATAACAGTTGGGCTACCAGCACTCTGTCGGCCGTCGATCGATCGCTTTGCGCTGCAAAGCTACTTTGCGACGGAAACTATTATGTGTCACAGACGTGTCATCTGACGTAGAAACGATGTCAACAGAGACACAAAACGGCCGCGGATCCGACGCCGACCGCGAGCGGAATCGACGGGACCGAGAACCCACACGAGAACGGGATCGAGATCCACGACGCTGGCTCGCGCAGGCGAGTGCGTTCACCAGACGGAGCCTTCAGGAGGTGCGCAACAGCTGGCTGCTGCTGGGGTGGGTGATCGCGTTTCCGGCGATCATGTACCTCTTCTTCGTCGCGCAGGGAACGGACGGGCCGGCGACGGCCGACGCGATCATCTCGATCGGAATCGGCGTGATGGGCGCGCTCTTCGTCTGCCTCTACCTCTTCGGCGATCAGCTCGCGGGCGACCTCGAGGACCGGCGGTACGCGGCCTACCGGTCGATGCCGCTCTCGCCCGCGGCCGATCTGGCCGGGCGGATGGCCGCCGGCCTCGTCCTCGCGACGGCGGCGTTCGCGGCGACGATCCTCGCGGGGGTGGCGACCGGCGCCGAGTACGGCCTCCGCGGGCCCGAGTCGATTCCGATCGTCGTCGTCGCTGGACTGCTGACCTGCGTCTTCTGGATGGTCGTCGCGATCCCGATCGTGCTGGCCGCGGACAACGAGTCCGTCGCCGAGTGGGTCAGCTCGCTGGTCGCGGTCGCCGCGTTCGTCCTCACCGGCTTCAACGGCGCGCTGCCCGCCCAGTCGCCTATCGAGGGCGAACTGCTGAACTACCTCCCGAACGCCCTGCCGACGCGGCTGCTGGTCTACCACCTCGTCCCCGCCGAGAACTGGACGGAACTCGGCGCCGCGCCCCCGGCGATGCCGACCGGCCTCGAGTTCGTCGCGCTGCTGGCCGGCTACGCGATCGTCGCGCTGGTCGCCGGCACGGTCCTGTTGAACCGGTACGCCTACGACCGGGGGTGGTGGCCGTGAGCGACGCCGTCGTCACCGCCAGCGGGGTCCGGAAATCCTTCGACGAGGAGGGCGTCCTCGAGGACGTCGACCTCACCGTCAGGGACGGCGAGCTACTGGTCCTGATGGGGCCCAACGGCGTCGGCAAGTCGGTGTTGCTCTCCTGTCTGGCCGGCAGCGACCGTCCGACCGAGGGCAGCGTGTCCGTCTTCGACGAGCCGGCCACCGCACGCGCGGACACGACGAGTTTCCTCCTGCAGGACGCGCTCTGCCACGCGAAGCTTACCGGCCGGGAGAACGTCGCGTTCTACGACCGGCTCCACCCCGGGTTCACCGACGCGTGGCGCGACTACGCCGACCGGCTCGGGATCGCCGAGGACCTCGAGAGGCCCGTCGAGGACTACTCCGGCGGGATGGAGCGCAAGCTCGAGCTCTCGATCGCGGCGAGCATCGACGTCCCGATCTACCTCTTCGACGAACCGACCGCGGCGCTGGACCTGCCGACGGTCCAGACGGTTCACGACCTGTTCCGCGAGAAGCAGGCCGCGGGGAAGACGCTCGTCGTCGCCAGCCACCGCCCGATGGACGCCGACATCGCCGACCGGGTCGCCTTCCTCTCAGACGGCGAAATCGCCGCCGTCGGCACGCCGGACGAGCTGTTAGCGTCGCTCCCGCCGATCCTCGAGACCGGGACCGCTCACGCGGGCGCGCTGACCGACGCGATCCGCGGGGATCCCTACGCGGTCGCGGGCAACGTCCGGGGGTTCCTGCCGGCCGACGGCGACGACCCCGATCCCGCCGTCGACGACGTCGCGGCCGCGACCGACATCGACCCGGACGCTCTGGAGGTCGTCGAGCCGACGTACACCGACCTGTTTAACTACCACACGAGCACTGGTCCGGACGAACGCCCGTCCCACGACCGATGACCGACGGTACCGAAGACGTCGATCCGGCCGCCCTCGAGGCGGAGCTCGCCGAGATCAAGAGAGCGATCGGACTCGCGGAGGACCACCCCTACTGGTGGCGGTCCTGGCTCGTCGAAGGCGTCGGCGCCGGCCTCTGTTTCGCCCTCGTGCAGTTCTGGCTCCGCGGCGGTCCTCAACTGCCGATCCTGGCCGCGTTCGTCGGCCTGCTGGGCCTCGAGACGCTCGTCAAACGCCGGATTAGAGCGGCCTACGAGCCGCCGACGGCGGGGTTGCCTGACCAGCGTCTCTGGCTCCTCGCGGTCCTCGCCGCCATCGGCGCGCTGCTCGTCGGCCTCCTGCCGGTGTTCGACACGCTCGGCGAGCGGAACGCGGTCCGGCTGGCGCTGGTCTCCGCGGGGGCGATCGTCGGCGCCGGCTACGTCTACATGGGCCAGCTGCTCGGCGCGTGCGACATCCGGGCGGCCGACCGCTACGCCTTCTACGCCGGCGGCGCGTGGATCCTCGTGCTCGTCGCCGCCATCCCCCACGTCCCCGCCGCCGAGGGCTGGGAGTACGCCGTCTTGGGGCTCGGTATCGCCGTCCAGCACGTCGCCGCCTACGTCGTCCTCGCCCGGCGCTAACATGGAATTCGACAAACTCGTCCACCAACCGACCCGCCTGCGCATCTTCGCCCACCTCTACGCCAACGGCGAGGCGAGTTTCACGGCGCTGACCGAGGAACTCGAGATCACCGAGGGGAACCTCGCCAGCCACATCGAGCGGATGGAGGACGCCGACTGCGTCGCCGTCGACAAGGAGTTCGTCGACCGCAAACCGCGGACCACCTACCGGCTCACCGAGCGCGGCGAGGAACTCTTCGAGGACCACATCGACACCCTCGAGGCGCTGATCGACGGCCTCGAGGCCGACGATTCGTAGCGCGCCGCGGGTCGTCGAGTGGGCAGTGTTTTACTCGCCGGCTCTCGAACGACGGGGTATGACCGAGACGGACTCGAGCGAGGAGCGACAGCGGGGGGCGACCGAGGAACCGGCGCCGGACGAGGAACGCGACGCGGGCGAGCACCCGCCCGTCGAGGGGGACGACACCGACGAGGGATCGCTCGGCGCCGGCGTCGTCACGATCGCGACGGATCGATCGCTCGAGTCCGACGGCGCCGGCGAGGCGATCGTCGCGGGACTCAAGAAGGTCGACCACCGGGTGGTCACGCGGGAACACATCGGGAGCGATCACGACCGCATCCAGTCGATCGTCTCGCGGATGCTCGACCGCGACGACGTCGACGTCATCGTCACCGGCGGGGCGACCAGCATCGAGCCGAGCGACGTCACCATCGAGGCCGTCGAACCGCTGCTCGAGAAGCGACTGGCCGCCTTCGAGGACCTGTTCACCTCGATGGCCTACGAGGCGGTCGGCACGCGCGTCGTCGCGGCGCGGACGATCGCGGGCGTCACCGAGGGAACGCCGGTGTTCTGTCTCCCCGGCAACGAGGACGCGGCGCGGATGGGCCTCGAGGAGATCGTCCTCCCGGAGATCCACAATCTCGTCAGCCTCGCGCGCGAAGACATCGCCCAGGACAGGTGGGCCGTCGACGAGGCCGCGCTCGAGGAGGGCGAGGCGACCGGAGAAGGAGGCGAACGCGAGGGCGAGGACCCCAAGAGCGAAACGGCCGTGGAACCCGCGTCCGAACCCGACGACGGAGGCGAGTGAGATGGGCGATTCGGACACCGCCGACGCCGCCGACGGCGTCGACAAGGAGACGATCCGCCAGCGCGTCTGGGACGACCTCGAGGAGAGCGGCGAGGCGCGGTTCCCCTTTCCGCCCCACGGCCGGATTCCGAACTTCGCGGGCGCGGACGACGCCGCCGAGCGACTGGCCGAACAGCCGGAGTGGCGCGACGCGACGACGATCAAGGCCAACCCCGACGCGCCCCAGTTGCCCGTCCGGCGGGCGGCGTTGCGCGCGGGAAAGACCGTCTACATGGCCGTTCCGCGACTCGCCGACGAAAAGTGTTTCCTGAAACTCGACCCCGACGTACTCGCGGACTACGACGCGGCGACGACGGTTTCGGGGTCCTCGAAACACGGCGAGCGGGTCGGCCCCGACGCGGTCGAGGAGATCGATCTGATCGTCTCGGGCAGCGTGGCGGTCACCGACGACGGCGGGCGGATCGGCAAGGGGGAAGGCTACAGCGACCTCGAGTACGCCATCCTACGAGGGCTGGGCCTCGTCGACGACTCGACGGCGGTCGCGACGACGGTTCACGAACGGCAACTCGTCGACGACCCCGTCGCGATCGGGGACCACGACGTCGCGATGGACCTCGTCGTCACGCCCGAACGGACGATCCGCCCCGAAAGCCGCGCGCAGCCGTCCGGGATCGACTGGGACCTGCTCGACGAGGGCCGTCTCGAGGAGATTCCGGTCCTCCGGCGGTTGCAGTCGTCGTAAGTCGGTTCGCCGGATCGGTTCGGAGCCGTCGCTGCGATCGGACAGCGACCGTCGAATCGGAAGTACTGAGAACCATCCCGAGGGCCGGAAATACCCCGGCGCCTCGAGTGCCAACCGCAGGGTGTGGGGACGCAGGCGGGTGCAAGGCCTGCGTCGGTACCGGGAATCGGTACGGTGTGGCAGTGGTGGGGGAAGGGTGCTGTGGGTGGATTGGAAGTCACGGGTGCAGGCGGTGGATGCCTCGGTGGGGTCTGCCCGTCGACCTCCATCTATCGATAGCCGCGGATCCCACTTCAACGGGGGCGATGGTATTCGACGGTTATCCCGGATTCCGTCGATTTCAATCCCAGTTTACGCGGCCGAGATCGGGCGTGTGACGGTTTATACCGCCACATCTCCTTTCAACGTACAGTTATTCGTGAACGTCGGGAACGCGTCGATTCGAAGTCGACGCGAACGGCGACGATCCGCGCCGATCCGCACAAAAGGGAAGCCGCCGCGAGCGGCTAGCTGGTCAGTTCGTCGGCGACGATCCCGGCGTCCATCAACTGCGGGTCGAGGGCGAGGTCGAGCTGGCCCTTGACGAACTCCGGGACCGTGTCCCGGGCGTAGACGACCGTTCGAATGTCGTCCGAGAGGTCGCAGACGATCGGGATCGTCGTCGCCTGCCCGATGTCGGTCAGGACGTACAGATCGGCGTCGACGATCCCGGCCTCCTCGAGGGCGGGCCGGGAGATGACGCCGTTGAGGCGGGCGACGGTGGCCCCCTCAGCCTCGAGGGCGGCGGCGATGTCGTCCTCGTCGGGGCCGGCGACGATTGCGTCCGTGCTCATTCGTACTCGATTGTCGCTGGCGGTTTGTGGGTCACGTCGTAGACGACGCGAGCGACGTTGTCGTTCTGGCCGGTGATTCGCGACTGGATGCGCTGGAGGGTGTCCCAGTCGATCTCCTGTGCGCGGGCGGTCATCCCGTCGCGGGACTCGACCGAGCGGACGGAGACGACCCAGCCGTGCACGCGGTTGTCGCCTTTCACGCCCGTCGCCTTGCCGATGACGGCTGCGAGCGCTTGCCAGGGCTCGTACTCCTCGAGTTCCTCCTCGACGACGTGGCAGGCGTGGCGGGCGACCTCGAGTTTCTCCTCGGTGACCTCGCCGATGACGCGGACGGCGAGCCCGGGACCGGGGAACGGCATCCGTTCGGCGACGATCTCGTCGAGCCCGAGGTGGCGCGCGACCTCGCGGACCTCGTCCTTGTAGAGGTCGCGGACGGGTTCGACGATCCCCTCGAAGTCGACGACCTCCGGCAGGCCGCCCACGTTGTGGTGGGACTTGATCCCGCCCTCGCTCTCGATGCGGTCGGGGTAGATCGTCCCCTGGACGAGGTAGTCGGCCTCGGCGTCTTTCGCCTCGCGCTCGAACTCGCGGATGAACTGCTCGCCGATGATCTCCCGCTTCTCCTCGGGGTCGGTGACGCCCGAGAGGGCCTCGAGGAACCGATCCTTGGCGTCGACGATCCGCAGCGACTCCATGTAGTCGAAGGTCTCGCGGATCTGGTCGGTCTCGCCTTTCCGCATCAGGCCGGTGTCGACGTACACCGGAGTGAGCCGGTCGCCGATGGCCTCGTAGGCCAGGGCGGCGGCGACCGACGAGTCGACCCCGCCCGAGAGCGCGATGACGGCGTTTTCGTCGCCGATTTCGTCACCGATCTCTGCAACTGCTTCCGGAACGAACGTGTCTGTGTCTACCATCAGTGGGTAACCTCCGTTTCCGCGTCGGTGTCGGTGTCAGCATCCGCGTCTGCAGGCTCGGTCCCCGCTGCGTCGGACTGTTCGAGGACGGCCTCGACCAGTCCCAGGAACGGCGGGCTCGGCTGGCCGGGACGGGACGTGTACTCGGGGTGGAACTGCGTCCCGACGAAGTAGGGGTGGGTCTCGAGTTCGAGGATCTCCATCCGGTTGCCCGCGGTGCCGGAGAAGACGAGCGGCTCGTCCTCGAAGGCGTCGAAGTACTCGGGGTTGACCTCGTAGCGGTGGCGGTGTCGCTCCGAACACGAGGTGTCGCCGTAGAGGTCGTAGGCGAGCGTCTCGGGTTCGATGACGGTCGTGTGCTCGCCGAGTCGCATCGTCCCGCCCATGTCCTCGACCTCGTACTGCTCCGGCAGAATGTCGATGACCGGGTGGGGCGTGTCCTCGACCATCTCGGCGGAGTGGGCGTCCTCGAGGCCCAGCACGTTCCGGGCGTACTCGACGACGGCCATCTGGAAGCCCAGACAGAGTCCGAGGAACGGGATATCGTTCTCGCGGGCGTAGCGAACGGCCTCGATCTTGCCCTCGGAGCCCCGCATTCCGAAGCCGCCGGGGACGATGATTCCGTCCATGCCCTCGAGTTGGCCGTCGTGGCCGTCGGCCAGTTCGTCGGCCGGGACCCAGTGGCGCTCGACGTCGACGCCGACCTCGAAGCCGGCGTGTTTCAGCGACTCGTGGATCGACATGTACGCGTCCTCGAGGTCGTACTTGCCGACCAGCGCGATGTCGACCTCGCCGTCCTTCTCGGTGGTGACGATCTCCCGCCACTCGTTGGCCCGCTCGCCCGCGGGCAGGGCCTCGTCGGCCAGCCCGAAGTGCTCGAGGACGTACTGGTCTAAGCCCTCCTCTTCGACCATCAGTGGGACGTGGTAGACGTCCTCGACGTCGGGATTGGAGAAGACGGCTTCCGTCGGAATGTCACAGAACAGCGCGATCTTCTCCTTGGTCTCGGGGTCGAGTCGGTCCTCGCAGCGGCCGACGATGATGTCGGGCTGGAGGCCGATCGAGCGGACCTCCTTGACCGAGTGCTGGGTCGGCTTGGTCTTCTGCTCGCCGTTCTTCGAGTACGGGACGAGCGTGACGTGGGTGAAGAGGACGTTCTCCTCGGGTTCCTCGTGGGCGAACTGGCGCAGCGCCTCGAGGTAGGGCATCCCCTCGATGTCCCCCACGGTACCGCCGACTTCGATGATACAGACGTCGGTGCCTTCCGCGGCCTCTCGGATGCGACGCTTGATGTCGTCGGTGATGTGGGGGATGATCTGGACCGTCTTGCCCAGATAGTCGCCGGCGCGCTCCTGCTCGATGACGTGCTGGTAGGTCTTCCCCGTGGTGATGTTGTGGTCCGAGGTCATGTCGATGTCGAGGAACCGTTCGTAGTTCCCCAGATCGAGGTCGACCTCGCCGCCGTCCTCGAGGACGTACACCTCCCCGTGTTGGTAGGGGTTCATCGTCCCCGCGTCGACGTTCAGGTACGGATCGATCTTCACCGCGGTGACGTCGAACCCGGCGTTTTTGAGGAGACGGCCGGTGCTCGCGGCCGTAATCCCCTTGCCGAGCCCCGACATGACGCCGCCGGTGACGAAGATGAACTTGTTCCCCAGCGAGGGGTCATAATGAGTGTCCGATTCCGTCGGCATACCGAGTGTGCGCGCGACCGGTTGAAAACGATTTCGGGACCGCACCGTCTCCGACAGGCGTTGTCATCCCGAACGATGATAGATTCGGCCGTGGCCGTTTCCCGAAACCGCGACCGGAAAGAAAGGCGACTATCGGCGACTACGGCTCCTCGTCCATGGGCGCCTTCCCCTGCGGGTCGTCTTCCTTGGACACCTTCCCCTCGGCTTCCGACTCCGTGACCTCCATGTCCTGCACTTCGACGATTTCGGCCTGCTCCACGAACTCGATGCCGCCGCCCATGCGCAACTGGAGCGTCCGCCCGGGAAGGTCCGGATCGTCCTCGTCGGTCGGTTCTTGCGGGACGGAGACGGCGGTAACCCCTTCGATCGTGACGGAGCGACGCTCGATCGGGTCGCCCTCGTACTCGACCGTGTCCCACGTCTCGACGTCGAACTCGTCCATGTCCTTGCCGAAGTAGTCCTCCGCGTCCGGGTTGACCGTATCTTCGGTCTGGGACTCGCCCGTCGTCCTGTTATCGTCGAACTGAACCTCCTCGTGCTTGTACTGCCGGAGATGAACGAGCATGAGACTAGCCACCACCAGTACCTAGTTAATGCTTGTAGTGGAAGGCTCAACCAATTCATGAGTGCCCGCGGTGGATCGTCGGTCGAACGGGCTATGTGATCGCCGGCGAACTGTTCTCGAGCCTCGACCGCGCCGATAGCGGTCCCGTCTTCGAGTACAGACGGTGCACCTCGAGACCGTCGCTCGTCGAACGGAGATGTCGACTAGGACTCATTTCCCTATTTATTTTATACCGCGCGTTCGTACACCGAGACACTGTGGCGTCTCACGAACGACGACCCGCCCTCGAGTTCGACGAGCCGGACACCGGCTTTCAGGCCGGATTCGGATTCTACGTCGGTCTCGTCGCGGCCGGCGTCGCGGCGAGCGCGGGACTTCTGGCCGGAGCCTCCACCGCGACGCTGCTCGGCATCCTGCCGTCGACGGTGACGGCGGTCGCGATCGCCGGCCACATCCTCACGAGGCGGGCCCGCGGCCTGCCCGAGCGGATCGGTCGGAGCCGGTGGCGCCGACTGGCCTGCTACGCGCCGCCGATCGCGTTCGCGGCGACGCTGGCCGCCCCCCTCGTCACGTCGATCGAGGCGACCGGCCGGTTCGTCGCCCTGATGCTCGTCGTGACGCTCGTCACCGGCGTCACGGCGTACGGCGTCGATCGGATGGCCCGCAATCGGTACATCGACGCGCTCACCGCCGACGAGCCGACCGCGGTCTGGACGTGGCGACGGACCGGCCTCACCGCCGGCGGAATCGTGTTCGGCGCCTGTCTGGTGATCACGATCGGCGGCGGCCTCTACAGCACGATCGCGTGGGGGCTGAGCGTCGGTCCGTTCATGGTCTTCTACGGGCTCATCTTTCTCCTCCAGTGGTACGGTATCGGTGGCGACTGGCACAATTTCGACCAGAACGAACAGGCGACTCCGCCGACGATCCGCGCCCACGAGGCCGGACTCGTCGTCGAGCGATCCGTCTCGAGCACGTTCGTCCCGTGGGACGACGTCGCGGACGTGCGGCTGACCGACGACGAACTCGTCTTCGAGCGCCGGTGGCTCGACCTGCGCTGTGACCGCGCGGCGATCGACGACCCCGAGGCGACCTTCGAGGGAATCCAACGCGCCCGCGGGCGAGCGGACGCGACGCGGCAACCGAATCTCGCGGATTGAAGGCACATCCGTCCGTGGCCTCTCGCATGACCGACCTCACCGTTACCGTCGGCGACCGAACGCTCGCGGCCGCCTGGACCGACGACGCTCCTGAAACGCGGGCCGCGCTCGAGGGGGTCCTGCCGGTCGCCGGCGACGCCGTCCGCTGGGGCGACGAGTTGTACGTCGACGTCTCGCTCGACGTACCGCCCGAAAACGCCCGCGAGGTCGTCCCCGAGGGCGCCATCGCGTACTGGCCGGCCGGCGAGAAACTGTGTTTGTTTTGGGGCGAGACGCCCGCGAGCCGTGCGAGGTCTGAGCGGAGCGAAGACCTCGATATGGCGAGCGGTGACGACGGAACCGCGAGCCAGAACGGCGAACCGCGCGCCGCCGCGCCCGTTACCGTCGTCGCTCGAGTCGAGGACTGCGCCGCGCTGGTCGATCTCGAGGGCGGGGCGCGACTGCGACTCGAGCGCGCGGCGTGAGTTCCGTCGTCAGGTGCGATTCCGCGGCGCCCGCTCCGGCGTCCGCGTTCGGCCGCCGCCCCTCGAGAGGAGCAGCCACTGGGGAGCGCCCAGCAGCGCGAGCAACGCGGCGGCGCCGAGAACGACCGTCGTCGAGTCGATCGCGAGCCCGTAGAAGAGCGCGGTTCCGAGCGCGACGTACGACGTGGCGAGTAGCCAGACGATGCGATTCATGGGAGTTATACGGAATATGTCACGATAAGGATAGCGGCCGAACGGTCGTCGCTTCCGACGGGAACGAGGGCGTTCGCGCCGGCGCTACTTGCCCCAGAACGGATCCCGGCTGCGCTGCTTGTCGAGGTACATGTTCAGCGCCTCGAGTTCGTCTGCGGGGATCTCGTCGGCGAGTTCCTGCTCTAAGATTTTCGCGTGTTTCTCGGGGATCTGAATCCAGAGCTCGTCGTCCTCCTCGATCTGGCGGCCGACGGTCGGACCGTCGATGGCGACGGAGACCCGGTTGCCGGCCCGGGCTTCGTCGACGTCCTCGCCCTGCTCCTGAATGCCCTTGATCTGGCCGACGCGTTCGGGCTCGTTGCCCTCGAACTTCACGACGGTGGCGTTGTTCTGGACGGTCCCGGAGTTGACCTCGACGCCGACGACCGCGGGATCGTTCTGGCGGAACGTGTGGTCCGGCAGGATGCGAAAGCGGGCGGGCCGCGAGATGTTCTCGAGGATGGTGTCCTGCTGGGCCTGTTCGATCCCCTCGACGTACTCGTCGTACTCCTCGACGAGCTGGTAGATGACCTCGTCGGTGAAGATCGTCACGTCGTCGGTCTCGGCGCGGTGCTCGGCGTCGGAGAGGACGTCGACGTTGAACCCGAGGATGACCTGCTGTTTCGGATCCTCGGCCGTCGACGCGACCGAGATGTCACGCGGCGCGACGTCGCCGACCTCCGCGCGGACGATCGGCACCTCCGCCTCGTCTAAGGCGTCGGCCATGGCCTCGAGGCTTCCCAGCGTGTCGGCCTTGACGACGACGCCCTCTTCGGCGGTGTCGACCGCGATCGAGGCGAGTTCGGCCTGCACTTCCTCGATGACCTCGTCGAGGTCCCGATCGCGGACGACCCGGACGGGCGCGCCGGCCATCGCGTCGCCGAGTTCAGGCGCGGCGACCTTGATGCCGGCCGCGGCGCCGACCTCGTCGACGTTCTCGAAGCGGCTCTCGGTTCGGATCTCCGCGAGCGGTCGGGGCTGGAGCAGCGCGCGGACCTCGGTGACGATCGGGTCGTTCTGTCCGCCGACGACGATCGTGTCGTCTTCCTTGATCGTCCCGTCGTAGAGGACGATGTCGACCGTCTTCCCGAACCCCTTCTCCTCTTTGACCTCGAGGACGGTGCCGACGCCGGGGCCGGAGACGTCGATCTCCATCTCCTCTTTCATATAGCGCTGGGAGAGGCCCATCATCACGGTCAGCAGGTCCGGGACGCCCTCGCCGGTCATCGCCGAGACGGGGACGACGCCGACGTTGCGCTGGAAGTTTTGGACGCGCCAGTAGAGGTCGGCGGAGAACCCCTCGTCGCTCAGATTGCCGATGATCTCGTAGAGGCTCTCGTCGAGTCGCTGGCGGACGCGGTCGGACTGGGACTCGTAGGTGTCGTTGATCGGCGCGTCCTCGTTGGGGTCCCAGCCGGGGACGGTGTCGATCTTGTTCGCCGCGACGATGAAGGGCGTCTGGGAGCGCTTGAGGATGTCCAGCGCCTCGAGCGTCTGGGGCTGGAAGCCGTCGTTAACGTCGACGACGAGGATGGCGATGTCAGCGAGCGCGCCGCCCCGCGAGCGCAGCGTCGTAAAGGAGTGGTGGCCCGGCGTGTCGATAAAGAGCAGGCCGGGCAGGTCGAAGTCGTCGGGATCGACGAGGTCGCCCGCGATCGAGGAGATGATGTCGAGCGGGACGGCCGTCGCGCCGATGTGCTGGGTGATGGCGCCCGCTTCGCCCTCGATCACCGCGGAGCCGCGTATTTTGTCGAGGAGACTGGTCTTGCCGTGATCGACGTGGCCGAGGACGGCCACGATCGGAGTTCTGAGAGATGTGGGGTCGTGCGTATCCGTATTCGACATGGTGAACCACCCGAGAAGGTCTTATCTAAGGGGTCGGTAGAGCGGTAGTTAAACCCATCGTCATCCGCGCTGTTCTCGCCGGTCTGACTGGTCGCTCGACGCGAAACTGAGTCCGTCCGAACCGGCGCCGATCGGACGCCCCTCGAGCGACCGCTATCGGACCGGATCCGTGTCGCGTCGAGGGAGCCCGAACCGAGTCGAATCGCCGTTCGGCGGTCTCGCTCGTGCGATGCGACGACGGCGGGTAGGACGCCTCGCTATCTACCCCGTGGACTTTAATACCGATTAGTAAGTACGGGTATGCATGAGCGATATACTCGCTGAAAATCTCTCGGGGAAGTCCGTCATGGGTTCCGACGGCACCGAGCTCGGATTGCTCTATAACATCACCATGGATCTCAAATCCGGCAAGCTCCACGACCTCGTTATCGATCCCGACGACGAGATCTCCCCGCGAACGGTCGACTTCGACGTCGACGACGCGGGCCGATTCCTCGTCCCCGTCAACCGCGTTCAGGCGGTCAAAGACTACATCGTCGTCCAGCGCTAACGGTATGTACGTTCTCGACTCCTCGGCGTTTATCCACGACTTTCACACGACAGAACAGACTGCAACCATCCCCCTCGTCCGCGAAGAACTCGAGGACGAGAGCGCCTATCGCTACGACGCGATGGAGGGCTCGGGGATGCACATCCACATTCCGAACGACGACACCACCGAGAAAGTCCAGCGCGCGGCCCGCGAATCGGGCGATCTCGACGTCCTCTCCGACACCGACGTTCGGCTCATCGCGGCGAGTTTCGAACTCGACGGGACGCTCGTCACCGACGACTACGCGATGCAAAACGTCGCGGAGAAGTTAAACGTCGACGTCGAAGTGATCGCTCGCGAGGGCATCGACGAACAGCGCCACTGGCGCTACCAGTGTCAGGGCTGCGGTCGCGAGTTCGACGAACAGAAGGACCGCTGCCCGATCTGCGGCTCGGAACTGGCGCGGAAGAACCCCTCGTAATTCGGCTCTCGCCGTCGGTACCCCGTTTTCTCACACGAGATATTCGACGAACAGCAACGCGTTGTAACAGCCGTGGACCAGCGCGGGCACCAGCAGGTTGTCCGTCCGTTCGTAGATCGTCCCGAGGATCAACCCGAGCGCGAACACCAGCGCGAGGCTCGCGAGCATCGCGCCCGGTCCCGCGGTCGCGTACGCGAACAGGTGGACGATCATGAAGACGAGGCTCCCGACGAGGACGGCGCCGGCGCGGGAGAAGTGTTCGTAGAGGCTCTTCTGGATCACGTTCCGGTAGAACAGCTCCTCGAACGGCCCGACGAACAGGAGCATCGACGGGACGGCGACCATCGCCAGTTCGGGGTTCTCGGCCAGCCGCTGGGTCGTGGTGTGGTCCGAGGCGTCGATGCCGAGCGCCGTCATGACCTGCGAAATCCCGATGTTCGCTGCAAAGAGCAGGACGAGACCGAGGACGATCCAGCCGACCGTCCGGAGCGTCGGCCGCTCGAGGTCGATGAACGACCGGTCGCGGCCGCGGTAGGCCAGGTAGCCCGCCGCGACCCCGCCGAGGCCGACCGCGTAGGCGGGGTACTCGACCAGCGACTGCTGGAGCGGCGTGGGTTCGCCGACGAGGACGGTCACCGGCAGCGAGAGGAACACCGTCGCGATCGAGAGGCTGAACAGACCGACGACGGCGAGTACGCACATCTCGACCGTCCGCGCGAGCCGGCGGTACAACCCCGGACCCGAGACGCCGCCGCGGTCGGCGATACCGACGCCGACCGCGCCGATCGCGGCGACCAGGGCGACGAACAGCGACGAGACCGCCCCCTCGAGGCCCGGGACGACGACCGATCCCAGGACGCCCTGGGTGATCGCGTACCCCGACAGGACGACGACGAGGAGGCTCCCGGCGGCGGCGGCCGCCCCGGCGACGCGCCGCTCGAGCAGGCCGTGGCGGCGACCGACGAACGCGCCCGTGGCGACGAGGGCGCCGACCGCCGCGAGCCAGACCGCGGGGGCGTCGACGCCGCGGCGGACCGGCAGCACGAGCGCGGCGAGAACGACGGCCGAGAGGACGGTTCCGACGGTCGGGACGACGTCGGACGCGGCCGAGCCGGCGTCACCGTCGCCGTCGGCGGTCCGGGTGAGATCGCTCATACGTGAGTCTTCGAGCGCGAACCCATAGGCGCACCGCAACGCGGTCGGGTCCGGGACTGAATCCGGCTACCGCTCGATACGAAGCTCCGTCTTCTCGGCGACGGCGTCGGCCTCCTCGAAGTCTCCGCCGCCGAGCAGGCCGCGGGTAGCCTTCTTGGCCCACTCGACGGCCGGCTGTTCGAACGTGTTGACGCCGTACAGTTCGCCCGCGAGGACGCAGGCCGCCTCCATCCCGTAGAGGAGGCCGCCGAGTTCGTACTCGTCGACGCCCTCGAGTTCGAGCCGGACGTTCGGCCGGCCGGCCGCCGCGAGGCTGGCCTCGGTGGCCTCGAACTCCGCCTCGAGCAGTTCGCCGAGCGTCGCGTCGCCGAGGTACGCCAGTTCGTCGACGTCGGTGTCGGGGATCGACCGGTCGTCGGTCTCGCCCGGCGAGACGAAGGTGACGAGTTTGTCCCGCGGGCCCGCCCGGTAGAGCTGCAACTGAGAGTGCTGGTCGGTCACGCCGAGCGCCCGCGCCGGCGTCTGCCCGAGGTCGTCCTTGCCGAGGCTCTCGGCCCACAGCTGGGCGAACCACTCGGCGAAGGTCTCGAGCGACTCCGCGTAGGGGACCATGGCGTTGACGGCGGCGCCGCGCTGGTCGAGCGCGTAGGCCGTCGCCCCGTAGGCGTAGGCCGGGCAGTCGAACAGCGAGCCGGTCAGGCTCTCGCGCTCGGCGGCGGCGCCCTCGAGTAAGGCCTCGAGATCGTGGCCGCAGACGGCCGCCGCGACCATGCCGACCGCCGACAGCGCCGAGAAGCGGCCCGGAACGCCGTCGGGGACCTTCAGCGACGGGAGGTCGTGCCGGTCCGCGAGGTTCCGGAGCGGGCCGGACTCGCCGGTCGTCACGATCGTGCGCTCGGTCCAGTCGACGCCCGCGGCCTCGAAGGCGTCGCGAACGACGAGGAAGTTCGCCAGCGTCTCCGCCGTCGTTCCCGACCGCGAGACCACGTTGATCGCCGTCTCCTCGAGGGGGAGTCGCTCGAGGTGACTCGAGACCCACTCGGGGTCGACGTTGTCGAGGTAGACGGCCTCGGTGTCGCTCTCGTCGGCGAGCGCGTCCGTGATCGTCGCCGCGCCGAGCGCGCTGCCGCCGATGCCGACCGTGATCAGGGCCTCGGCGTCGGCGACCGGCTCGACGGCCGCCCGGATCTCGTCCGGATCGGTTCGTTCCGGGAGGTTGAGGGCCTCGTAGCCGTGCTCCGACTGTTCCATCCCCGCGACGATGCGCTCGTGGGCGTCCGCGACCTGCTCGTCCAGGCGCTCGAGGGACTCCCTCGAGGCGCCCGGCGACGCGACCGACGCGAGCGCGTTACCGATATCGACGTTCATACGCGAGAGGGCTACCGCCTGTGATAAAGGCGTTCCGTGATGGGATCGCTCGCCGGCGAGACAACGAGGGTTCGTCTCGACTGGCTCGTTGGAACTGAGCCCCGACTGCGGTGGCGCGCGCTGTCGGCCGGACGAGTGATAACGAGTCCGGCCGATGGAACCGTGCGAGGTCTTCGTGAGTGTAACGAACGAAGTCGTTCGAGACGGCTTTGCCGTCTCGTGATGCGAAAAATCCCTGATTTTTCAGCAGCTTGTCAGAATTCACTCTGACAGTGGATGAGCGACGGGAGGGAGCGTTAGCGCGGGACCGAGGTCCCGCGAACCAGCCGAACGGGTGCTTCGCACCCGTGAGGAGAAATCGGCTGGGGAGGGTGTGGAAATCCCCGTTGCCACGAGAGCAGAACGCTTCTCTTTCCAGCCGCTCCGATCGAAGCTCCCGTTCCACTTCCGATCCGCGACCGCCCGTTCGAGAATCGAAGCCGAAACCCGGAAACCGATCCGCCCGCTACGACCGCTCATGACCGAACAGACGAGCACGTTCGTCGTCACTCACGCCGAGAGCGAGTCGGCCGTCATCCGCGACGTCGAGACCGCCCAGGTCCACACGCTCGGCTCGAACCCCGGCCTCGAGATCCACGACGTCCTCGAGGCGACCGTCGCCCCCGAGCCGCCCCTGGAGGTCACCTGGCAGGTGATCGACGTCGCCGACCGCCGGTCGATCGAACTGGTCGACAGCGACCTCGCTCCGACCCAGCACGCGACGGAGCTGGCCGCCGACGCCGACGTCGGCGACCTGATTCAGGAGGAGCGGGCCGGCACCGGTGAGATCCACGTCTTCCGCGTTCCCGAAGCCGAGGTGGAGTCGGCGGCCCAGGACGTCCTCGAGGACGAGGAGACCATCGCGCGGGCGGCCCGCCTCGAGGCGGTCCGCGTCGAGGTCCGTCGCTCGGCCGACGACGGCGTGTTGAGCGTGCGGTATCTGCCCGACTGAGGCGCTCTCTTCGTTACTTGGGCTCGATTCGATCGGCTCGACTCCGGACCGCTCAATCGTCCTCGAGCTCGCCGTCGTCGCGAGCCGCGTAGCTGATCGCCGTTTCGTCGGTGATTTCGGCACCGCCGTCGACGCGTTCGACCCGCAGCGACACGTCCCGCGTGGTCCCGCAGCCGACGCCGACGAACTCCTCCCAGACGTCGCCCGCGCGGGCCTCGCCGTGGGTTTTGTGGAGGTACGACCGAAACGACTGCTTCTCGAGTTGTCGGCGGCCAGCCTCCGAGAGGGCGGCCGGGTACGAGACCACGATGCGTTCGGCGCCGGTCGCGTCGGAGCGATCGGACCGGTCGTCCGCGACTCCGGACCGCTGGTCGGACTCGGTCATGATACCCGACCGAAGGGCCTCGAGCGGCTTCAGCCTACGGTATTTCTCACCCTCGGTACGGTTGAAACATGCTGCATAAATTGAGAAGGCTTACCTCAGGGGCCCACAAGTGGTCACGTATATGGGGTATTTCGACGTACCGGACCGTTCCTACACCCGGTACAGCAACCGCCAACTCGCGGCGGTGCCGCTTGCGGTACTCGCGGTTGCATTGCTCGTTCTCACCGGCACGTTCCTCATGACGGGCGCGCCGGTACCGCTGGGGATGGACTTCGCCGGCGGTTCCGAACTGACTATTCAGACGACCTCCTCCCAGGAGGAGATCGCGAACGCCTTCGACGAGGAACCCGAGTCGATTCAGTCGGTTTCCGCGCCCGACTCCCAGAACCAGTACGTCGTCCAGTTCACCTCGACCGACCTCGAGTCGCTGAGCCAGCAGGCCGAGCAGAACTTGGAACAGGACGGCGACGCGGACATCGTCCAACTCGAGTCGACGGTGTCGGGGAGCTTCGGGAAACAGACCCAGCGGACGGCGCTGCTGGGCGTCGCCGTGGCCTTCGTCGGGATGAGCGTCATCACCTTCCTGCTGTTCCGGACGTTCGTGCCGTCGATCGCCATCGTCCTCTCCGCGTTCTCGGATCTGGTGATCCCGCTGGCGTTCATGACGGTCGCCGACATCTCGCTGTCGCTGGGGACCGTCGCCGCCTTGCTGATGTTGATCGGGTACTCGGTCGACTCCGACATCCTGTTGAACAACCACATCCTGCGTCGCCAGGGTGACTTCTACGAGAGCACCCACCGCGCGATGCGGACCGGGATCACGATGACGGTGACGTCGATGGCGGCGATGCTCGTCATGGGCATCGCCGCGGGACTGTTCGGCGTCGAGTTGCTCTCGTCGATCGGGATCGTCCTCTTCGTCGGACTCGCGGCCGACCTGATGAATACGTATATGCTCAACCTGAGTCTGCTTCGCTGGTACAAGTTCGAGGGGATTCGATCATGACCGGCCCGGTCGCGTTCGTCAAAAATCACTGGCGGCTACTGCTGCTGGTCGTCTTCATCACCGGCTCGATGGTCTCCCTGTTCGTCCCCGGCGGCGTCATGGGAGGCAACGACTACGTCGAGACCCAGGATAGCGGGGCGACGAACCTCGAGTACGGGCTCGACCTCGAGGGCGGGACGCGAATAAGCGCCCCCGTCACCGGAATGACCGCCGAGAACATCGACGCGGGCGCCGTCAACGATGACGGCACCGTCGATCAGGAACGGCTGACCGAAATCGAGCGCACGCTGTACGACGAAACCGGCCTCGAGACGGGGAACGTCCGCGTCAGCGTCGACGACGACGGAAACGCCCACGCCGAGCTGTTCACCGAGAACGTGAGCGAGGAGGAGTTCGCCGCCGCGCTCGCCGAGGCCGGCGTCGAGGTCGATCCCGACGAGGACATCCGCGAGGGCGTGACGGCGGAGACGCGCCAGCGGATGGTCGATACGATCCAGTCGCGGATCAACGCGGCCGGCCTCTCGGGCGGCAACGTCTACGAGTCGGCCAGACTCGGCGGCGGCTACTACATCGTCACCGAGGCGCCGGACATGGGCGCCGACGAGCTTCGAGAGCTGCTCGCCGAGCGAGGTGTCGTCGAAGTGCAGGCCTACTACCCGACCGAGAACGGTACCCAGGAGAACGAGACGGTCCTGTCCGACGACGATATCGAGAACGTCGATCCCCCGACGACCGACAGGAACGGAAACGATATCGTTCCTGTGCAGGTCGACAGCAACGCCGCGCCGGAGTTCCAGTCGCGGCTGAACGAACTCGGCTTCACCGATGAGGGGGTCGGTCAGTGCGGGCTCCGGGGCGACGGCGAGAGCATCAACTTCGACCACGAGGGAGAGCGGTACTGTCTCCTGACGGTCATCGACGGCGAGGTCATCGACGCCCACTCCATGGGTCCCGATCTGGCGAGTTCGATGCGAGCCGGCTCCTGGGAGAACGATCCCACGTTCCAGATGGGCGCACAGAACCTCGAGCAAGCGCAGACGCTCTCGGTGAACCTCCAGTCCGGTTCGCTGCCCGCGCCGCTGGACTTCGGTGAGGCCCAGACCTACTCGCTGTCGCCGGCGCTGGCCGACCAGTTCAAGCTCTACTCGCTGGTGATCGGCGGGCTGGCAGTGATCACGGTCAGCGGCGTCGTCTTCCTGCGCTACCGGAACCCGCGGGTCGCCGCGCCGATGATCGTCACCGCGATGTCGGAGGTGGTCATCCTGCTCGGCTTCGCGGCGCTGATACGTATGCCGCTCGATCTCTCTCACGTCGCCGGCTTCATCGCCGTGGTCGGCACCGGGGTAGACGACCTGGTCATCATCGCCGACGAGGTGATGGACCAGGGCGACGTCAGCTCGAGGCGGGTGTTCGAATCCCGCTTCCGGAAGGCGTTCTGGGTCATCGGCGCCGCCGCGGCGACGACGGTCATCGCCATGTCGCCGCTGGCCGTCCTGAGCCTCGGGGATCTGCGCGGGTTCGCCATCATCACCATCCTCGGCGTGCTCGTCGGCGTGCTCGTCACCCGGCCCGCCTACGGGGACATCCTCCAGCGGCTGCTGACGGACAAGTAAGCGGACGGACACGCAGCGGTCGTTTTCGCGGAGACCGGCTTTCACTCGAGGACCTTCGACTCTCGGCGTAGGGACGTACGGTATTACTTTTTCCCGTCGGATCACTCGAGCCGCGAATCGGTTAGCCGACGCCTCGCTTGACGCCGACGAGACGCAGTTGTGGTGGCGGTGGAAACGGATCGCCCGCGTTCACGTTCCGTCTCGACACCGCGGACACCAATCGACCGTCCCGTCGTCGCCGTAGGCGCGCTCGAAGTCGAGAGAAACGGGGTTCTCGCAGTTAGTACAGACTGGCATATCGAACACTGCAATTGATCCGGCCAACGGCAAGAACGGGGCGCCTGCAAGTGCAGCGGAACGTCGGCGTGGCTCTCGTCGAGTCCCCTCCCTCGTCTCACGTCGGGACGACGGTCGTCACGCCGACGCTCTCGAGTATCAGCCAGCCGACGAACAGGCCGTAGAGACCGAGCAACAACCGCGCCTCGCGTTCGGACAGCAGCATATCGGTTCGAATGACGGTGAAGAAGACGATCGTCGCCAGGATCAGAAACCCCATCATCGGGACGATGTGCGTGAAGGTGATCGGCAGGGCGCCGGCGACCAGTATGCCCGCCGGCACCGCGACGAGCAGGTCGAAGACGTTGCTCCCGAGCACGTTCGCGAGGCTGACCGCGGACCGTCCCGACCGGGCGGCGGCGATGCTGACGAACGCGTCCGGAATGCTCGAGCCCGCGGCGACGACGGTCATCCCCCAGAGGAACGCGGGGGTGCCGAAGGCGTCGCCGAGGCCGACCGCGGCCCGGACCAGCCCCTCGACGCCGACGATGATCAGCACCAGCCCGAGCCCGAACCAGAGCCAGGCTCGGCCGAGGGAGATGTCGGTGTCCGCTACCGTTTCGTCCTCGGTGGTGTCCAGATACTGGGTGAAGACGTAGAGCCCGTACAGGACCAGCGGAAACAGCGCGAGCGGGCGGGTGACGTTCCCCTGGAGTCCCGCCCCCTCGAGCGGGTAGTAGATGACCGCCAGCGAGAACGTCAACAGCAGGGAAGCGACCGCGAGCATGTAGAACAGCGCCTCCTTGTACACCAGCTCCCGACCCGTCGACATCCCGTCGCCGTCGGCCGCCAGCACCGACGCGGCCGGGACGACGAGCAGGTTGAACACCGCCGAGCCGACGATGGCGCCGACGCCGATCTCGAACTCCGCGTGTAACAGCGTCGAGACGAGTACGCTCACCAGTTCCGGCATGCTCGAGCCCGCGGCGGCGATGATCGCCCCCTGGACGACCGCCGGCACGCCGTACCCCGTCGCGAGGCGGTTCGCGGACGTCTCGAGCCACGTGCTACCCTTCCAGACGACGGCCGTTCCGACGGCGGCGAGCGCGAGCAGGCCGACCACGTCGAGCATGCTCGAGACTGACTCGAGCGGGCGTATAAAACGGTCGACACGTCGTCGAACGCGATCGGGCTCGAACGAACGCCCTCGAGAAAGGGGAGGCGAAACGGCGGTCGACGCCCGGTCAGAACCGCTCGAGACCCGTCTGTTGGGCCTCGGCGAGCAGGTCCTCGCAGGTCGACCACGACTCCCGCGCGAACGGGGGGAGCTCGCCGTGCTCGTCGACGTAGGACGCGAGGAACTCGCGGGTGTTCGGATCGCTCGGGTAGCCGCTGCCGACGGACTCGTACCCGTCGACGCGGTCCGCGAGGGCGGCGACGTGGGCGTCGCGTTCGACCTTGGCGACGACGCTGGCCGCGCCGACGATCGGCGACTCGTCGTCGGCGCCGTGGCGCGCCTCGATCTCGAGGGCGTCCGGAAGCGAGTCCGACGTCGACGGGAGGGACGTACAGGCCTCCCTGACGCGGCGAGCGAAGCGGTCCTCGTCGGTGTCGCAGGCGTCGCAGAGTCCGGTGATCGGGGCCGGCTCGACGGCGTCGGCCTCGAGCGTGCCAGGGTCGGATCCGCCCGGCTCGAAGTCGAGCCCCGCGAGCGCGCCCCCGATCGCCTCGGCGTGGGCCGCGACGGCCAGCGAGTTCATGTCCGTCTCCGGGTCGTCGATGCGCGCGGGCGTGATCTCCGCGACGCCGACGCGAACGCGGTCGTCCTCGCGGATCGTCGCCGCCAGTTCCTCGCGGCGTTCGGGCGCGAGTCGTTTGGAGTCCGCGATTCCGTCGGGGAGCGCCGCGGGGTCCTCGCAGTGGACCGCCGCGGCGAACATCGACCCGAGCGCGGGTCCCTTGCCGGCTTCGTCGACGCCGAATGGCATGCCTCGAGGATCCGTCGCCGACGGCTAAACCGTTGCGCTGTTCGGTCGCGACTCGAAGAAGATTCGCCGTCGGCAACCGCTCCCGTCAGGCGTCCGCCGCGGCCGCCTCGCCGTCGTCCCGCGGCTCGTCGAGGAAGTACTCCTCGAGTTCGAACGGTTCGTCCTCGCCTTCGACGCCGAACACGTCCAGCGCCGTGACCTCGGCGTCGATCTCGAGCAGGCCGGCCAGGCTCGGCTCCGTGCGGCCGTCGTCGCTGCTGATCAGTTCCTTGACGTAGAGGCCGCCTTCGCCGTGGAGGCGGACCTCGGCCTCGGTCGGCGACCGCAACTCGCCGTCGATGTCGTAGACGGTTCGCTCGCGGGTGAGGTCGGCCCGCCGGTGGTCGACGCGCTGGGGGGTGTCCTGCTGGACGGTCGTTCCCGTCAGTTCCTCGAGGGCGGCCTCGAAGTCGGCCTCGTCGACGGGGTCGGCGAACTCGACGTCGGCGCGGTACCGCTTGCTCGCGTCGTGTTCCTTGACGCGCTCGACCATCTCGTAGGTCGCGAGCCGGAGGCCCTCGACCTCGACGCTCCCCTCGGCGGCGTCGTTGATCTCGCGCTCGAGTTCCGCCGGGTCGGGATCGCGGATCTTAGGGCGTTTGACCTCGAGGACGAACGGGCGCCCCTCCTCGAGCATTCGGGCGTCGACGTCCTCGCGGCCGGCGCCGTGGAAGGTCCCCTCGTCGCCGTCCATCGCGTCGACGACGTGGGGCCGAACCGTCTGTTCGACGCTGGTGTCGTACATGTACCCGGAGCCGCCGCAGTAGTCGCAGGGTTCCTCGCCGTCGTCGCTCAACTGGGTTCCGCTGCCACCGCACTCCCGGCAGGGCCACTCCGTTTGGGGGATGTCCCGCTCGAGTTTGCGGTACCGGCCGTAGACGAAGGCGGGGTTGAGCTGGACGTCGACCGCGTGACCCGTCACCGTCTCGGACTCGAGGGCCTCGAGGGGATCGAACGCCGCGAGGTCGACGATGGCGAGGACGTCGGGCCGGTCGAAGTCGACGTCGGTACCGGTCTTCGCGCCGACGCGACGGCCGACCTCGCGGTTGACCTCGCGCTTGAACGACTCGCCGACGTCCGGCTCGAGGCCGGCGTCCTCCCGGAGGAGCCGGTCGTTTTCCTCGACCAGCGGCGGGACGCGGCTCCCGACCTGGTAGGTCGCGAAGTCGGCATCCTCGAGGGCGTCGACGACGGTCTCGGCGATCGCGTCGACGGTACCCGAGTACCCCTCGCAGACCCAGCAGTCGGCGGGCTCGTCGGGCTCGAAGTCGTCGTCGTCTTCCATCGCGATCGTCGTCCGCAGCGCCCGGCCGCGCTCGGCGTTGGTCAGTCCGAAGCTCCGCTCGGCGAAGGGGCGACCGAGACAGGAGTCACAGACCGGCCCCGTCTCGAGCAGCGCGCGGGCGTCTTCCGTGATCATATCACGGGAATCGGGCGGCCGCGGGTAACACGTTTTCCCTTCGGCCCGTCGGCACGGCGCCGCTCGGATCGCTCTCGCGGCCGGTACGTCATTCCCTCTCAGGATAATGTATTGATAAGCAGACTCTCAAGTGGCCCGGACGTTCAAATGGATCGAGTGCTAGCCTCGGCTATGAACGGACACGCACCGGACCGTCGCGAGTTCCTCGCGCTCGCCGGTACCGGCCTCGTCGGCGCCGTCGCCGGCTGCGCCCAACCCACCTCCAGCGACTCGGTTGAGGGCTCGTCCTCGCACTCGGTTTCGCGGGAGATCGATCCCGACGAGCGCGCCGACGGCTCGACGTACACCGACGTCTACGAGGCGGTCATCGACTCGGTCGCACAGGTGCGGGCGCTGGGCGCCGGGAGCCCGTACGGCGACGGGAGCGGCGGCCAGGGCTCGGGCTTTCTCGTCGGCGACTCCCACCTCGTCACGAACGAGCACGTCGTCGCCGGCGCCGACACCGTCGACCTCCAGTACATCAACGGCGACTGGTCGGCCACCGAGATCGTCGGCGCCGATTTCTACAGCGACCTGGCCGTCCTCGAGGTCGACCACGTCCCCGACGAGGCGACGCCACTCGAGTTGGCCGCCGAGCGCTCCGTCGTCGGCCAGGAGGTGCTCGCGATCGGCAACCCCTACGGGTTCGAGGGCTCCATGTCCAAGGGGATCGTCAGCGGCGTCAATCGCACGCTCGACATGCCGGACCGGACGTTCTCGTTTTCGAACGCGATCCAGACCGACGCCGCGGTCAACCCCGGCAACAGCGGCGGGCCGCTGGTCAACCTAGACGGCGAGGTCGCCGGCGTCATCACCGCCGGCGGCGGGGACAACATCGGCTTCGCGATCCCGTCTGCGGTCGCGAGTCGAGTCGTCCCGTCGCTGATCGAGACCGGAAGCTACGACCACTCCTACATGGGGATCACCCTCGCGACCGTCGACCGATACATCGCCGAGGCCAACGACCTCCCCGAGGCGACCGGCGTCATCGTCACCGGCGTCGAGTCCGGTGACCCGGCCGACGGCGTCCTCCGGGCCGCAACGCCTCGCCCGCGCGACTCGATCCCCGTCGGGGGCGACGTCATCTACGCCATCGACGGCGAGCCGATTCCCGACCGCCACGCGCTCTCGAGCCACCTCGCCTTGCGGACCAGCCCGGGGGACGCGATCGAACTCGAGTGCTGGCGCTACGGCGACGAGACCGCGGTCTCGCTGACGCTCGGGGAGCGACCCCCGGCCAACTGAGGCGGGCGCCGGCGACCGGTTCCGTCGGGACGATGAACCGATCGAAACCGTTTGAAACGACCGCCTAGACGAACGTAATCGATGGTGTCGAGACGATAACCCGGTGTAGACGGCCCGTACAAGTTAGATTTCGTTTCTGTCTCGAGTTCGTGAACGACTGCGTTGAACTGGGAGTCAATCGGCCGTAATCAACAGGCAGTGGGGTTTAGCAGGTCGATAACAATAGGTGAGACTCCGGTAGCTATCGGTAGCGCGATCACCCATCGCCTGTCACGTATGACTCCCGACGCCGACACCGCCCGTCCGACCGACGCACCGCTGACCGACCTCGATCACGTCACGATCGAGAACGACGACGCTCCCGACGAGTGTGCGATCTTCCCGCGGGAGGCGAGCGACGAGAAACTGGACGCCGCCTGGATCGTCGCCTACGACGACGGGTTCGTCTCGCTCGAATCGATGCGCTAGGTCCCGACGATGCACCTCGGAAACTCCGTCACCGCCGCCGGGTTCTGGATCGGCACCCTGCTGCCGGTCGCCTACCTGCCGGTCTTTCTCTCCGGCGTCGACTCCGCCGGCTCCCTCTCGCTGGTCGTCTGCCTCCTCGCGATCCACGCCCTCGCGCTGATCGTCGGCCACGATTACTCCGGATCGCGATCGCGGTGACGGACCGAGGTACCGGCTATCGGGACGACTTCGGCACCGGCTGTTCGATGCCTTCGCGCGGTCGACTCGACCGTCCGTGCGTCGCGTGACTCGGCAAAAATAGTGCAGGCCATCCGGATCGCTCGCGGGCTCTCGCGGACGCGTTGATCGCTTACTCGCCCGGCTGCCACAGCTGGGCGTGGGGCGTGTCGCAGCTGTCGCAGACCGCCGCCCGTTTGTCCTTGTAGCGTCCGCGCTCGAGTTCGCCGTCCGAACAGTACGGACACGGTCTGCCTTCGAGGATCGCGATCAACTGCGGATCTTCGCCGTCGGTCGCTGACGACTGTGATTTCGCCATATGTACCATAGCTCTCCCGAGAGGAGGGAAACGGTTGGCCATGCCTATGCAGCGTTACGACCGGGGACGACACCGCACGACGGCGGCGTGGATCGACGGTATTCGCGGGCGACAGACGCGACGGCTGGGCTCTCGATTCGAGACGAGCGGTCGACGGCGACCGGTCGCGGCGAACCGTGGCGGCTATCCCCGCGGCCCGCCGCGTACCGGTATGCGCCAGTTCGTCTGCATCGGCCACGACGTCCCGACCGACCCCGACTTCTCGCTGGACGACCTCGCGGGCGGGGCCGGTCGCCTCGACGCGCTCTGTCGATCGATCACCGCCTCGTTCGTCACCTCCCACGGGATCCGCGAGGACGTCCGGACCCACCTCGTCGTCCGGGACGAGCTCACGATCACCTTCGACGGGAGCGAACTCCGCCGGCTCAACCCCGACGAGCGAAGCACCGCGGCGCTGGTACGGACCGCCCTCGAGCACCGCGACGAGGCCATCGGCGCCCTCCCGGCCGAGCCGAGTCCCGGCATCGAAGTGTACCGGCGCGGCTTCGAGGAAACGCTCGAGGAAGTCGCCGACGGAACCGTGGTGCAGCTACACGAGGACGGCAAGGCCGTAGTCGACGTCGGCGTCGACGGCCTCGAAGACCCCGTGTTCGTACTCTCTGACCACCGGGACTTCACCGACGCGGAGGAACGGGTGCTCGAGGACGCCGTCGATCGGCGCCTGCGGCTGGGTCCGGAGCTGTTGCACGCCGATCAGGCGATCACCGTCGCGCACCACTATCTGGACACCGAGGGCTACGAGCGGTTTTAGGCGCGGACTCGAGTGTGCGAATCGCTACCGAGCGAAGCGATAGACGCTTTCGGAAGCGTTAAACAATCGGGGACTCTCACTCACAAATGCGGGCCGGTGGGGTAGCTTGGTATCCTTCGGCCTTCGGGTGGCCGTAACCGCAGTTCGAATCTGCGCCGGCCCACTTTTCCCGCATTTCACAACCCCGAGCGACAGCGAGTCGCGTTCGTGAGCGGGCAGAAATGCAGCCGCAAAGATTCGAGCCAGCAAACCGAGCGAAGCGAGGGTTGCGCTGTTCGAATCTGCGCCGGCCCACTTCTCCCGCACCGCAACACGAGGAGCGGAGCGTGGCGCAGTAGTGTACCGAGACGTCGAATAACGGACCCCGTGACAGAAGCGGTGGGTGCCTTTCAATACGCGATTCGATTCTACAACCTGCAACGCGAGCAGAGAGACCGTATCGCAGTAAAACCGAGGCGGCGGTTGATTCGATCCTCGTCTCCGCAATGGGACAGGTTATGCGATTCCGCGGGATCGGCCGGGAGAGACGCACGGTCGTCGGCCGTGCTCTGTCGCCTGACGAAGGACGGCGAGGGCATCGCCGACTCGGCGACGATCGGTGGCCCCTGGGTCGTTAGTTACCCGAGGGGATGAAGTGACCGTCCTTGAGTTCGTTCACGACGCGCGTCTCGCTCCCCCGCAGTTGCACCTTCAGGCTCGGCGCGAGCGTGCCACCGAACAGGTCCTTCTGCTCCTCCGGGGGGAGGTGGCCGACCTCGTCGAGGCTGATCTCGCCCCGCGACGTGTCGTCGAGCCCGCGGAAGTTCTCGAAGCTTTCGACCAGCACGTCGTTCCCGTGGGGCATCGCCAGCCACGAGTACGCTTGGAAGGGCGCCGATTCGGGGTTCGCGACGACGAGACCGCTGCCGTTGAGCGGTTCGTAGTCCCCGTAGAGCGAATCGCTCACGAACCCGTACAGCGCGTCGGGACCCTGGAGGCCGGGTGCGAACGTGAACTCGTGGCTGAGGACGAACAGGTACCACTTCCCGTCGTTGAACACGTAGTGCGGTCGCTCGAGTTGCTGGTTGACCTCGATCGCCTCCAGGTTCGGCGGGAGGAGTTCCCACTCGGTGAGCGAGTCGTTCGTCGCTCGCATCACGCCGACGTTCCCGTTGTAACTTCGGGGATCGGACGGACTGTCGCTTCCCGTCGGCGTGTTCCCTTCGAAGACGAGCAGGTCTTCGCCGGTCTCGGGGTGCTGGAAATACCACGGGTCGCGGAACGCGTAGACGATGCCTTGCTCCCGGGATTGTTCCAGCGTCTGGTAAAGCTCGCCGTCGGCCGCACCGATGATGGTGTGCTCCTGCGTACCGGTCAGTTCGACCCCTCGCGGACCCGTTTCGAGCGAGGCTCCCTTGGCGAGTGCGAGCCGCTGTCGGAACTCCGGCTCCGGACTGGTAGCCGTATAGAAGTGGTAGATCTGGTCCTCGCTCTCGTCGTACATCGCGGAGCCGGCCCACTGGTGGTGGCCGAGCGGGTTCTCGAAGGCCGTACCTCCTTCCCGCCAACTGTGGCCGTTCCGGGAGTAGAAATAGCGGATGGTCGCCTCGTTGTGTCGATCGCCAGGCACGAGGTCTTTCGACGCCGTGAGCGAGAAGACGATCTGCCAGCCGTCGATCTTCGCGATCGAACCGTCGCGATGTCGGAGCGGCCACGTGTCCCAGATCCAGTAGTCGTCCGAAATCGGCTCCGCTCCGTCGTCGATTACCGGTGCGGTGGTCGCGTCCGTGCGTTCGATATTCGACGCGTGTTCCGCCGTCCACTCGCTCGCGTCACCGGGTTCGACGGCGGCGACGGAACCGGTACCGAACGAGAGCCCGAGCCCGGCCGCACCGATCGCACCGGTCGTTTTTAGAACGTTTCGCCTGTTCAACTCAGTTGAACTAGTCTCGTCGGACATTACACTCCAAATATTTACTCACTAAATAATAGTAACTTCGATCAGTTTTATTTCCTGTTGAAGATAGTTTATTTATATTATGAACAATCAAAACTGCACTTGTTCGCCGGCGGTCGTAACGGTGTGCCACTCGCCCTCACTCGAGTTCGATCTCGATCAGCGCCAACTCGTCCGACGGCACGGCCTCGCTAAACGCCGCCTCCACTTCGTCCCATCCCTCCGGCCGGTACGCCTCGATGCCGAAGCTCTCCGCGAACGTCACCAGATCCGGGTTCGACAGTTCGGTCCCGGTGTGCTCACCCCGATGCGAGTCCTGTTTCTGGGAAATGAGGCCGTAGTCGTCGTCGTTGAACACGACCGTCGTAAAGCGACAGCCCAGTCTCGAGGCGGTCTCGAGTTCCGCCGCGTTCATCATGAACCCGCCGTCGCCGGTCCCGGCCACCACGTTCGCGTCCGTCGTCAGATCCGCTGCCAGCGCGCCCGGGACCGCGATACCCATGCTGGCCAGCCCGTTCGAGATCACGCAGGTGTTGGGCTCGTAGGTCGGGAACGACTGGGCGATCGCCATCTTGTGGCTGCCGACGTCCGAGACGAGCACGTCCGAATCGGCCATGGCCTCGCGCAACAGCGGCAGGCAGTTCCGGACGGTGATCGGATCGTCGTCGGCCGGCGGCTCGGTCACCGACTCGAGCAACTGCTCGTGGAGGTCGTCGCACCACAGCGAACAGGCCGCGTCGGACAGGCGCTCGTCGATGGCCGCCAGCGCGGCGCCGACGTCGGCGACGATCTCCACGTCTGGGTTGTAGTGGCGGTAGACCTCCGCGGGTTCGTAGTCGACGTGGACGATGGTCTTCTCGAGGTCGGGGTTCCAGCCCGCCGGATCGTGCTCGGCGATGTCGTAGCCGACCGCGATCACGCAGTCGGCGCGGTCGATCGCCAGCGCGGCCTCCTCGTCGGGCCCCGAGTCGAGCGTCATCAGCGAGGCCGCCTCGCGGTCCGAGATCGCCCCCTTCCCCATGTAGGTTTCGACGACGGGGATCCCGACGCGGTCGACCAGCGACCGAATGGTCTGGGACGCGCGCGTCCGCACGGCGCCGTTGCCCGCCAGCAGGATCGGGCGCTCGGCTTCCTCGAGCAGCCGCGCCGCGCGCGCGGCCGACTGGTCGTCCGGGTCCGGTCGGCGCACGGGGTCGCGCGTCTCGATCGGCTCCGCGTCGATCTCCTCGGCGGCGACGTCCTCGGGGAACTCGAGGTGGGTCGCGCCGGGCTTCTCGTATTCGGCGAGTTTGAACGCCTTGCGGACCGACTCGGGCGCGATTTCGGGCTCGCCGATCCGGGTGTTCCAGGCGACGATGGGCTCGAAGACGTCGACGACGTCAAGCGCCTGGTGGCTCTCCTTGTGCAGTCGCTCGCGACCCCCCTGGCCGGTGACGGCGACGACCGGGCTCTTGTCCAGTTGGGCGTCGGCGACGCCGGTCATGAGGTTCGTCGCGCCGGGGCCGAGCGTCGACAGGCAGACGCCGGCCTCGCCGGTCAGCCGCCCGTGGACGTCGGCCATGAACGCCGCCCCCTGTTCGTGGCGCGTCGGGAGAAAGCGGATCGACGACTCGCGCAGCGCGAACAGCAGATCCTCGATCTCTTCGCCCGGCACGCCGAAGACGCGCTCGACGCCTTCCGCCTCGAGACAGTCGACGAGCAACTCGGCTGTGGTCGCCATGGACGTCCCGTCCACGGCGCCGTCATTAATCGCCCGCCCTGCACACACGGCGTCGGCGGGGCGACCGAAAACCGCTCGCTACAGCGGCGGACCGCTCTTCGCCGGCGAGTAGGGGCTGCCGACAGACGACGCGGCGTCCGGTCGTCGCGTCCGAGCTGGGGCGGGGAGCGGCCCCCTGCTAGCGGTTCGAAATTGAAGGTGGACGTTACGGACGATAGCAGCCGATTTCTTCCGGGAGGCGCGGTCGAATACAACTCGATCGGCGGCGCGCTCAGCGGCCGAAACCGATTATCGAGAGCCGTTGCGCGTTCGACACTACAGTCGCGCTATAACAATGGTCGACTCTCCGGGAGTGTTCGGTAG